>JAFGBW010000135.1 GCA_016932965.1 Candidatus Auribacterota bacterium | reverse complement strand
TCCTTGCAGAGTTCACTGGGACTTCTGGCTAACAACAAGGCTGCGGCACTTATCAATAAACTCCCCACCCCTGTTGCGGCGCTTTTCCATTCGAAACAGGGTAAACCTTTCACAGAACCCAAAAATCCGAACCAAAAATACTTGGAGAATCTTGCCAAAAAAATTAAAAGCATCGCTGTAGAAATGGAGATCACCAATCTTCTGACCGCCTCTGTCAATGGAAACAAAATGGCGGTCAATCTTCCTGAATCCCTCCTATTTAAAAGCGGCAATTCGCTCCTGAAGAAAGACAAAAAAACAACAATCCTGTTGGATAAGCTCGTTGAATTATTCCAGAAAGTCCCCTTTCCCATGAGCATTGAAGGACACACGGATAATGAACTGATCGCCACTACCCGATATCAATCGAATTGGGAATTATCCTCTGACAGGGCGCTTTCCGTGCTGCATTATTTTGTCGAGGCAGGGATTTCCCCTAAACGAATCCAGGCGGTTGCACACGGGGAATTCAAACCCCGTACCACTAATGAAACTCTTCATGGAAAAAAAATGAACCGGAGGGTGGAAATCCAGGTGGACGTCACTCAACCGACTGAGGAAGGAGTCAAAAATGGCTGATCCAAATCCAATGGAAGAGAACAAACCAATGATCCCTGAACCGGAAGTTCCCGGTATGCCGCTTGTACCGGACACCATGTTTCCAGGACCGGTTCAAAATTCATCCTGGAAACAAATCTCGATTAAAACCTGGGTGCTTGTTCTTCTCATCTTCATTGTGGCTGGCTCCGAATACGGCGTTTTCAAAATGGGGTATTATCATGGGGCAGAGTCTGTCTATTCCTCCCCCCTTTATACTTCCAGAAAAAAAAATCAATATTCAGACCCCATCTATTCCATGAATGATCTGGAAGCCAATCTACAAGACACAGATAATCCCAAAAGCCTGATCCTCTCAATCCATCTCGCTATCAGTAACGACAGCGGCCTTTTTGAGTGCGCAAGCCGGGAAGCAGAACTCAGGGATAAGATCCTTTCGGTCCTTTTGGAAAAAAGGTCCTGGGATATCGACACGCTCAGTGAAGAAAACAAATTAAAAAGATTGATTCGTGACGAATTGAACGCTACCTTGTCAACAACAAAGGTGAGGGATATTTTCTTTAGTAAATATAAAATTCGACACTTGGCAAAAGAAAATCTGATTCTACTGGAGACTAAATAATCAAGATAATGTCCATTTTTTAGGAGGATCCCATGGCAGAAGAAAAAAAAGGCGCTGCTCCGCAACAAGGGCAGGAAAAAAAAGAGCAGCCGACTGCTCCGGCTGAAAAAAAGCTCTTGAGCGGTAAAAACATGCTTATCGGAGGTCTTCTTATTATTTTCCTGGGGACTGGTACCTTTTTCGGCATGAAATCATTCCTGAAAGTGGAAACAGAAAAACCGGGGATTGAAAAAGAAATACTTGAAGATAAAAAAATGCCTGATCTGATCGAATCTTTCGACACCTTGATCGTCAACATCATGGGCACCCAGGGAACCCGATATCTCAAAGTGAGCGTGAGTTTGGAACTCGAAGCCAAGAACGAGGATCAGATGAAAAAAGAATTCGAAACCAGAAAGTATCAGATGACGGATATTTTGAATTCCATTTTCAGCTCAAAACCCATGGAACAGATCGACAATCCCGCTTCCAGGAACAATATTAAAAGGGAAATCCGCGATAAACTAAACGAACTGCTGATCAATGGACAGGTAAAAGATGTATTTTTCAGGGACTTTGTCATACAATGATGAAAAAGCAAAATCATGATGCAAGAATCCATCGCACTAATTCATGACCGGAAACTGATTTCCGATTATCTCTCCCTCGACCGTGTCTGGGCATCGGAGGCCCTCATGAGTCTGGATGACCGGATCTGGTCCGTGGCTTCCTGGTACGGCCATCAGGAGGGGACCAATTTGGGTCTGGCGCTGATGTTCAAGCATCTTTCTCCCACGCCGGTTTTTCTTGCCGGTGAACCTAATTGTCTGGCTTATATCATCCGTTCTGAAATCATACCGAAAACAATCTTTGTTGAGGCGCCGATCAGCTGCATTGGCATTTTAAAGGAACATTACCACTTTGATTCAGCCCTGATCATGCATAAAATGAAGCTGGAACATTTCCGCTTTAATTCCTTTCCCGTCAGCTCCGAGGTACGCCGTCTGGCTCCGGAAGACTTCCCCAAAGCCAGGGATCTATATTTTCGTAATGTGGAAAAAGGTGTTTTCGACGTGGATCAATTCAATCATGGCATCTATTTTGGAGTTCAAAAAGAAGACAAACTCGTCTCCATGGCCGGCACCACGGTTCTCTGTTTTGATTATCGCACCGCCACCATCGGAAACGTGATCACTGACAGCGATTACAGAAACAAGGGATATGCCACCTCCGCCCTTCTTCTATTATGCCAGTCGCTGCAGGAAGAGGTGTTTGACTGCATCAGCATCAAAGTGAACCGGGGTAATGCGCAGGCGATTCTCTTATACCGCCGGATCGGCTTTATCAAAAAAAATGAGTATTTCGAAGGCATTGGAAAAAGCATAAGAGGCAATCACCATGGCTGATATTCTTTCCCAGGATGAAGTAGATGCCCTTCTTTCCGCCTTATCAACGGGCGGGATAGAAAGCCCCAAAGAAGAAACCGCCGCCCGTATCGCAACCTCTGCCGGCATCACCGCTGAAGGGAAGGAAGAAAAACTCATCGGAAAATACGATTTCCGGCGCCCGGACATCGTTTCCAAGGACCAGATGCGGACGCTGCAGATGCTACATAAAACCTTCTGCCGCTTTTTAACGACCAATCTTTCAACCTATTTGAGGACCATCGTGGAGGTCAATCTTGTTGCGGTTGACCAGCTCACATACGGTGAATTCAACATGTCGCTGTCCAATCCCACCTGTATCAACGTATTCAGCATCAAACCCATGGAAGGCCGGGCTGTTTTGGAAATCAATCCTGTCCTTGTCTATACGATCATTGACAGGCTTCTTGGAGGGCCGGGACATCCCCCTGCGGAAATCAAGGCTTTAACTGATATCGAACAGTCCATCATTTCAAAAGTACTCGATATCTTTCTGGAGGGTTTAAGGGAATCCTGGAACAACATCATTCAATTTGATCTGCGTATAGAAGAAAGGGAGGTCAACCCCCAGTTTGTGCAAGTAGTGGCCCCTGGTGAAACGGTCATTTTGATCAGCTGTGAAATGAAAGTGGGCCCTGTCACGGGTATCGCCAGTATTTGCTTTCCGTTTGTTTATCTTGAACCCATCATGTCTTCTCTGAGTGCCCAGCACTGGATCGCTGCCGCCCAAAAAAAACCGACGGAAGACATGAAAATTTCTTTGAAAAAGAATCTGGAAAAATCATCGCTCACCTGTTCTGCTATTTTAGGCAAAACGCTTCTGACCATCCGTCAACTTTTAGAATTGAAAAAAAACGACGTGATCATGATGGAACAGAAGGTCCGTAACCCTCTTCTCGTGCAGGTGGAAGAAAAAAATGAATTCCTGGCCAATCCGGGAATCATAGGAAAAAGGAAAGCTGTTCAACTCGTTTCCATTGTGACTGAAAACAGGGAGGAAATCGCCAATGCCGGAAAAAGAACCAAATGATCAGAAAAAAGAATCCGAAAATGAATTGGAGGAAAACCTCACCGGAAGACCGGTGAAATTCACCCCTATTCAGGAAGGATCGGCAAAAGAAAATACCCAGAACCTGGACTTGATTCTGGATATCAACGTGGAAGTGACCGTAGAACTGGGAAGAGCCAATATGATGATTAAAGATGTTCTGGAACTGGCTCCGGGTTCGGTCATTGAACTCAACAAGCTCGCCGGAGAACCCGTGGATGTTTTTGTCAATAAAGCCATGGTTGCCAGGGGAGAAGTCGTTGTCATCAACGAAAATTTCGGGGTACGTATCACCGAAATCCTGGGCGCCGCTGCACGCATCCAGCACCTCGGTGGTTCCGCAAAGAGTGCTTGATTGGAAAAAGCAAAAAGAAAAGGCTCCTTCGGTCTTTTTTCAAAAGAGAACCTTTCCTATTTGAAAAGGGTACTGAGAATCTTTTTTCTAATAAACTTTTCCCGAAACTATCATCTTCAAAATTGAAATAACGATAAATAATGACCTTAAGCATACCAAAGACTCTGGAATGGAGAAAAGAAGGGTTTCTTAGGATACTGGATCAGACCAAACTTCCTCTGGAAAAAAAATATCTGAACTGCAAAAGCAAAGAGGAAGTATGGCAGGCTATCAAAACACTCTCCGTTCGGGGCGCTCCTGCTATCGGGATTGCCGCCGCATACGGACTCTGCGTGGACCTTGTAACCGCGGAAGAAAAAAAAGTGCCTTTTTTAAAATCCCGCCTGCTCGCCGCGGCCCAATATTTAAAAACAGCCAGGCCCACGGCAGTAAACCTGTTCTGGGCTGTCGACCGGATGATCCATGTCTCTGAAACCTTCAAACATGATGACGCGGCTCTGTACCAGGAAACGCTGTTGAAAGAAGCCCTGTCCATCCACATGGAAGACCAGATGATATGCGAAACCATCGGATTGACCGGCTCTCATTTTATTAAGAACGGCATGAATATCCTGACCCACTGCAACGCGGGCGCTTTTGCGACCGGCGGAAACGGAACCGCACTCTCCGTCCTATATCAGGCAAAAAAAGAAGGGAAACAATTCACCGTGTATGTGGATGAAACCCGGCCTTTGCTTCAGGGATCCAGAATCACCGCCTTTGAATTGACTGAAGCTGAAATTGACACGGTTCTTATCTGTGACAACATGGCCGGCTACCTGATGAAAAAAGGCGTGATCCATCTCATCATCACCGGTGCGGACCGGATCGCCAGAAACGGCGACTCTGCCAATAAAATCGGAACATACACGCTAGCCAAGATGGCTTCCCAGTTTCATATCCCGTTTTACATCGCTGCGCCTTCCTCCACGTTCGACCTGAACACATCCTCTGAAGATGAGATCGAAATCGAAGAAAGACCCAAAACCGAAGTGACTCACTTCAAAGGGATGCCGGTTTCCCCCTCAAATGTTCGTGTCTACAATCCGGCTTTTGATGTCACGGAATCCTCTCTCATCCGCGGATTCTTTACAGAAAAGGGTTTTATCCAGCCCCCCTTTAACGTCAATATCCCTAAAATATTAGGCCTGAGAAAAAAACATCATCACTGAGATTGAAAAATAAATCCTGGATAATCCGATTGTATTATAATAAAAATCTGCATTAGAAAATCCCAACACTTTAACAGGAGAAAGCAGATGACCGAACACGAAAAGACAGATTCCACTAAACTCAGCGAAATCGAAGCGCTCTTAGATAAGTCCATCCGCCCTGCTCTCCAAAATGACGGCGGAGATCTGGAAGTGGTCGGATACGATGAAAAAAACAAGGTCCTTTCCATTCATTATCAGGGTGCCTGCGGCTGCTGCGCACACGCAACCATGGGAACACTCATGGCGATCCAGAATGTCTTGAAAAAAGAATGGGATCCCCAGATCAAAGTCGTTCCGGTATGACCTCTAATTTTCTTGTAAGGACAGCCGATTTAAGTTATCCTTCTCAGCTAAATCAATGAAAGAATTGTAAATCATGGCTATTCTTCTTCCATTCAAAGCTTTGAGACCTTCTCCTTCGCTAGTGGAACAGGTTGCTTGTCCCCCCTATGATGTCGTGAACCTGGAGGATGTGAAATCCCTGATAAAAGGCAATCCATACAGTCTCCTTCATTTGACCCGTTCCGAGGCTGATTTCAAAGAGAAAATCAATCCCTATGACTTTATCATATACGAAAAAGCCAAAAAGAATCTAAACCGTTTTCTTTCGGAAAAAATTCTTGTCCAGGACACAGCGCCTTGTTTGTATATCTATCGCCAGCAAATGGGCGATCACTCACAAACAGGCTTGGTCGGATGCACTTCTGTTGAGGAATATGATTCAGGCATCATCAAACGTCATGAAAACACCAGAAAAGACAAGGAAGAAGACCGGACCCGTCATATTGATCACTTGAACGCCCAGCTTGAACCCATCTTTCTGACCTATAAACCTTTTGCTGAGATTGATGCCATCGTGGCTCAGGAAATGGACAATTCCTCTCCCATTTATGATTTCATCTGTCAGGAACAGGTCCATCATCAGCTCTGGATCATTTCCGAGGAAAAAACTATTTTAAAACTCGTCGAACTTTTCTCATCCATTCCTCATCTCTATATAGCCGACGGGCACCATCGCGCGGCTTCCGCGGCTGCCGTGTCCCGTAAAAGAAAAAAAGACTGTCCATCCCATACAGGAAAAGAGCCTTATCATTTTATCCTCTCCGTCCTTTTTCCGGCTGATCAGGTCAAAATTCTTCCTTATAACCGTCTTGTAAAAGACATCAACGGTTTAACACCTGAACAGTTTATTTCCAGATTGGAAAACATCTTTCATATCAGTTCCCCGGAAAAAGATTCCGCCTTCCAGCCGGAAACCCCCCGGACATTCGGCCTGTACCTAAACCAGTGCTGGTATAAACTCACTGCCAAGGCAAAAAAACTGAAAAAACAGGAAGTGGTGGAATCCCTGGATGTCTCTTTTTTACAGAATAATGTGCTGGCGCCCCTTTTGGGAATTCATGATCCCAGAACCAATGAACGGATCGATTTTGCCGGCGGAATGCTGGGAATAGAAAAAATCATCAAAAAAGTGAATTCCGGAGACATGAAAGCCGGGTTCACTTTATTTCCTGTTTCTGTCGAGACCCTCATGGAGGTAGCGGATGAAAACAAACTCATGCCTCCCAAATCCACATGGTTCGAACCCAAGCTGAAAAGCGGCCTGTTTATTCATCCTTTGGAGAATTGAATGAACCGTGCTTTTTTCCTTGACCGGGATGGCACCATCAATGTGGATTACGGTTATGTCAAATCCGTCGATCAGTTTGCTTTTCTGCCTCATGCTATAGAGGGTCTGAAAAAACTCAGCGATCTGGGTTTTTTGCTGATCATTGTTTCCAATCAATCCGGTATCGGAAGAGGCCTATATTCCCTTGAAAATTACCAGACTGTGATGAAAAACATGCAGGAACGGCTGAAGGAAAAATCCATTGTCATCCAGGACGTGTTTTTTTGTCCCCACAGCCCTGAAAGCAAGTGCCCCTGCCGGAAACCATCCCCTAAAATGATCCTGGACGCGATCCAAAAATGGGACGTGGATATTGCATCCTCGTTTCTTGCCGGCGATAAGGAAACCGATATCCAGGCCGGAAAAAAGGCGGGCTTAACCACTTTTTTGATCTCCGCGACGGACACCAATTACGGACAAAACCATACAACGCCTGATCTCCTTGCCGCAGCCCAGCTGATAGAAAAACAGTACAGTCAGGCATGCCTGAAGCGATCAGGAAATAAAATGACCAACCATACCGCGGCAGAATGAAAATGAAAAAACGCAGTGCTGTTATCCCGGCTCGCCTTGAATCCACCAGACTGCCGGGTAAATTGCTTCTGGATTTGGGGGGGAAATCTCTCATCCAAAGGGTCTTTGAAAACGCCCGTGACTTTCATCTTTTTGATGAAATCGTCATTGCCACGGATTCTCAAAAAATCAAGGAAACCTGCGAGCATTTCGGAGCCCGCGTCCTTTTGACTCGATGCGATCATGATTCCGGCACGTCCCGGATTGCCGAAATTGTCGGGAAACTGAACGGGGAAATCATTGTCAATATTCAGGGAGACGAACCTTTCTTGAAAAAACAGCAGGTTTCTCAGCTGATCGAAGATCTGGAGATGAGTCCCTCATGTGAAATCGCCACACTGGTCTATCCGTCAAAGGATTCAAAAGCATCCCGGGACCCCCATATCGTTAAAACAGTAAGGGACCATCTGAACAGGGCACTTTATTTTTCCAGATACCCCATTCCATTCAACCGGGATCCGAAACAGAACATCTCCTGGCTTCATCATTTGGGAATTTATGCCTTCCGACGCTCTTTCTTGCAAAAATATTCTGATCTGTTACCCTGCCCCTTGGAACAAAATGAAAAACTGGAACAACTCCGCTTTTTAGCCAATGGGTATGATATATTGCTGGTGGAAACACACGAAAAGACCATTGGTATTGATACGCAACAAGATTATAGAACGGCAGTCCATTATATAAAAAAAAGAAAATGAAATCGTTTTTCTCATTTGATCCCAAACAGTTCTTTTTGATAGCCGGGCCTTGTGTCGCGGAAAGTCAACGTGTCTGTTTCCAGACGGCTGAAGTCCTGAAGGCCATTTCTGAAGAATTCCGGGTCCAGGTCATTTTCAAGGCCTCTTATTTGAAGGCGAACCGTTCTTCCGGCTCATCTTACCGGGGTCCGGGACTGATAAAGGGCCTGAAATTACTGGAGTCAGTCAAAGAACGATTTGATCTTCCTATTCTCACTGATGTTCATGAAACAAAAGAGGTGAAACCGGTTTCCAGGCATGCTGATTTCATTCAAATACCGGCCTTGTTATGCAGACAGACTGCCCTTCTGGAAGAAGCGGCTGATACCAAACTCTGGATCAATGTCAAAAAAGGCCAGTTCATGGCGCCCTGGGATATGAAAAATGT
>JAFGBW010000134.1 GCA_016932965.1 Candidatus Auribacterota bacterium | reverse complement strand
TTATTCTTTTAGCCGATCATTTCCCAAAGAAGAAATGTTTGGTTTGAGTTCCCAATTCCGAAGAGCTTCTGTTTCTATACCGGCAAATATTGCTGAAGGTTTCAAAAAAAAATCTGACAAGGACAAAGTGCGTTTTTTCAATATCGCCCAAGGTTCAATTGAAGAATGCCGCTATTATCTCATATTAGCGAAAGATTGAGGTTATGGGAATAATCCTGAATTATTATCTCTATTTATAGAAGTGAGTAAACTATTAGAAACCTATGTTCATTCTATGATTCTGAATTCTGACTCCTGAATTCTGCTCATCAAGGAAGAGAAGAATATAAAATCGAAAAAAATGGTTAAAAATACCCACAGATTTTTTTATAGAGCCAAAAAATGATTCTGGCGGGATGATTCGTTTTTATAAGAGTATCGGTCACCTGCCTAGAAGATCATTTTCACATGAAACTGATGACCTTTTTGCATGCCTCGTTCCCTTATCGAGTGAAGAAACAAAAATCAATGTTAGGAAATACTCCGGGCTGGGTTATGAGAGCAGCCAAATTGAACTTTACTTGTTTTTTTATATCATTTTTTGTGATAGTATAAATTCGTAGAATGTTTATAATCATTGTCAAGAGCACAAAATTAGTTAACAACTTCACTTATACAGATTCATTTTTTAATGAGTTCTTGAATATGCGTATTTTATTTCTTAGAAAGGGGTTGACATAAAAAATATGCAGATTTTTATATCCGATGATACCCATGCTATTTGTATTTATTTGACAGCGATCTTTTTCTTTCTTTTCTTTTCACCGCCCTCCTCGAGCGCAGACACGATGGGAGCGATATTTCCTGTAAAATCCAAGAAATTTTATGAAATGTATCGTCTCATGAAGGATGAACTGAAAGACAATGGCCATATTTTGAAATTTGTTGATTCTGACTCGGGCGATGCAGAGGTGAAGCAATATTTAAAGGATGAAGGTGTGACTCAGATTGTTTGTATCGGCAATAAGAGCGCTTTGATAGGCAAGGAATCCGGCTTGCCCGGACTATTTCTTTTTGTAGTCGGTCCTTTTAAAGAGGGAATCATGCGAAAAGACGGGATCCCTACGGCTAATCTCACCGGCATTGATGTCTATTTCAGTCCACAGCTCATTTACGATATCCTCAATAAGATTTTTCCTCAGATCACTTTTGGTATCGTCTATAATCCTGATCAATCCGAATATTATCTGGGCAAATTAAGGGAATTTTCCACAGGACGATATTCCTTGGTTGAAAAAGCCATTCATGACTCCAGCGATGTCATTCCCTCTTTCAATAAGATGAAGGGGAAAGTCAATTTCATTTTCTCCTTTTTAGATCTGACGGTTTTTAATCCCAATACACTGGATTTTCTCTATAAATTTTCCATCATGAATAGAATATCGCTGATCGGCATCAATGAAGTGATGACAAAAAACGGCGCCCTGATCAGTTTTTCCTTTGATTACCCTGCCCTGGCAAAACAGGCGGTTCGAATTCTGATCAAAATGAACTCCGGAGTCAAACCACAGGATATTCAAATGGAATTCCCGGACAAGATTACCTATACGCTCAATCTAAACACGGCGAAAATCTTTAATATCACCATACCTGATGACATCATCAAAGGCGCGGAGCAGACTTTTGAATTTGCATCATGAGTCTGACAACGGAAGCCATTTCATAGCGCTTCCGGTTTGCCCGATTGAATCAGCCGCATGATTTCAGCACCGGATTTGAACGTCCCCCATTCTTCATAAATCCGCATGAGATGAGTTTGAATCTTAACAGGGAAGTCCCCAGATAAGACAGAGTGCCGGTTCCGGTCCTGTAAATAATGGGAAAGGGCATGTCTTTCTTCCGGAGACAGTTCCAGAATACTTTTTTTACGTCCGGTCTTGTGATGGCAGGATGAACATAAAAAATTCCACGTATTTTCTTCGCTGCGGCAGAGTTCATGTTCCGGAAAACGCTGGCTGCATTCTCCGCACTGCTTGAGACTGCCTGCCAGTCCATAAGCCTCTAAAAGCCTGATCTGGAAACAAAGGAAAGAGCCGAATATTTTTTTCTTCTCTGAAAAATCGTGGAGGCATTTTATCAATTCCTGATACAGTTGTTCCGGCCGGGTCGGGGGATTGTCCTGCCAGCTGCAGAGCAGTTCGAAAAGAAAACTGGAAAAGACAAGGATACGGTAATCGGTGAGATCAAATCCCTGTTTGAGGATCATTTCGGACAAGTAATAACGTTCCTCTTTGACGGTCAGGGCGAGACAGACTTCCTGTCCCAGGTCGAATAACGGTTTGATTTTGGAAGAGGCGTTCTGAAAGCCCCTTTCGTAGACGGAAACTGGCCCGAGTCTTTCACATAAAAAAGAAAGGACAGCGCTTGTTTTTCCGATTGGACGCTGTTTGAGGCAGATGGCAGAAGTCTGTATCATTTTTATTTTAACAAATGAACCAAAACCGATTATCGATCATATCCGTACTGACTGGTTTATTGTTTGTCCGGAGATGACATTCATTATCAATGGCTTTAATTCTTGTCATGTTTTATAGAATTCAGGATTGAGAATTGTTCCAGGCTTTGTCCTTAATCTCTTACAAAATTCGAAGACGTTTTTTTTAAATTCCTAATTCTCAATTCTTAATTCCAGTCCGGCTTTGTTATATTTTTAATTAGACCCTAATATTTTATTGTGTTTCGCGTTATTTCTTTATTTTTTAAGCCGGACATTCATGATCTCAATTTAGTTTAGTTTTTTTTGAAATCAATCAATTCGATCTGGGTGTGAGTCTGTCCGAGCCAGGAATTGGTTCTCAGGTGATAGACAAAGTCTATGGAATCGTTCATTTTCAGGGAAGGAGCCTTGTTGGAAAAATTAAAACCGATGACCGGAAGCGTGACCCCGGCATGCTGGACATCAAATTTGAGATGCTTGTTTTTCAAAAGCCGCGGCTGATTCTGGATAACGGCATGTTTTGTCAGGAAAACCGGTTCAGGATTTCCCAGGCCAAAAGGTTCCATATCCTGAAGCCCTTTCATGAGAAGCGGGGTGATATCGGAAAAGGAGAGAAAGGAATCGATCTGAAGTCGCGGTTCAAAAACATGTGTCGAAAAATGTTTTTCCATATAGGCGTTAATACGGGAAGTGAATTCCTGCAGATTAGATTTATCGAGGGTCAAACCTGCGGCAAAAGGATGGCCTCCAAAGGCAATGCAGAGGTCCTCGCAGGATTGAAGGCATTCAAAAATATTGACGCCGGCAATAGACCGGGCTGAGGCTTTAAAAAAACCGTTATCATTCAATGCCATCACAATGGAAGGACGATGATATTTATCCGTCAGACGGGAAGCCACAATCCCGTTCACGCCGGGATGAAAAGAAGGATGGGCAACGACTAAAATCCGTTTGTCAAGATGATCCTTGTCCTGTTCGATTATCTGGATGGCCTTAGTGAAATCGTTTTCCTCCAATGCCTTCCTTTCGCGGTTGAATAATTCCAGTTTTGAAAACAACTGGAGACATTCCCTGGGATCGTTTTCCAAAAGGAGCCGGGCAGAATAGTTCGCATGATCTGTTCTGCCTGAAGCGTTGAGTTTGGGGCAGATTTTGAAGGCAATCATGGCCGGCGTGAGAGGCTTGTCCTCCACGAAAGTCTGATCAAACAGAATCCGTATGCCTGAAAAAGAGGACAGTTTGATTTGCTTTAAACCGGAAGCCACCAGTTTTCTGTTTTCACCCGTCAAAGGCACTACATCCGCTATGGTGCCTAACGTCACGTAATCCAATAGGGATTTCAGGATCCTTTTGCTCTCCGTTTCGTCCATGCCGCATTGTTTCAGACAGGCGTGAACCAGTTTGAACACAACCCCGACACCGGAAAGGTATTTGTAAGGGTATTGACATTGCGGCTGGTTCGGATTTAAAATGGCGTAAGCCGGGGGTAAATTTTCCGGGGATTGATGATGATCTGTGACAATCACGTCTATACCGTACGCGGAAGCTTCCCGGATGGCTTCGTGCCCCGTGATCCCCGTATCCACCGTGATGATGAGTTTGACGTTGTTATTACGTGCTGTTTGAATGCCTTCCATGTTCAGTCCGTACCCTTCTTTGATCCGGTGGGGAATATAATATTCGTGGGTGGCCTGAATATAACGGAAAAACTGGCTCAGAAGCGTTATGGCTGAGATTCCATCCACATCATAATCACCATAGATCAGGATTTTTTCTTTTTTCTGCAGGGCTTGCATGATCCGGGAAACCGTTTTCTCCATGTCATGCATGAGGTAAGGGTCGTGAATCCCATGAAGGCTTTTATCCAGAAAAGATGATATTTCAGCCGAAGATCGTAACCCGCGCTTATACAAGATGGAAAGAAGAAGAGGATGAAATTCAGGATAATCCTGAAATGAGGGCCGGTTTTCTTCCGGTAATATCCATTGATGTTGTTTCATGTTTCTTCCGCCAGGTTTTATTCTACTGCCCCGGCAAATGAATACTTAAATAATAAAAGGTCATTTGCCTGCGAGCATAACTGGGGCATATTTAAATATTTAATTGCCTCAGTAATAAAATTAATCCACGAGATCGGCCAGTATATGAAAATCGGAGAAAATAAAGAACAGATTTTTTTGTTGTGATATTTTTTGCTTCCGGTTTGTCGATTTCTTTGGGTAAGGTTTATATTTTACTCCATGGACATGAGAGTCTAACGGATTTTTAACCACTCCACAAGGAGAGCTCGGAGTTTGTCATCATGCCTTTAAGGCATGATGAATCTCGAATCTCAAATCATAGGCGTTTCGCCTGCTTTCTCCGTGGTTAAAAATTACATGCCGCGTTCAGCGGTTTTATATATGATGCTTTGCGACGAGAATAATTTCAAGTCATGAGGCTCTGCCGGAGGTATTTTGATTCCGGTTTCCTGCTGATAAAATTAGGTTTTAATGGTTAGGAGCGCATGGAGTGTTTTTAAAGTGAAGAAAGAAGAATCGACCGTATGGATTAAAAAAAAGGCATTGGAAGCCGGATTTGATCTGGCGGGAATCACCGGAGTTTCTTTTCACAAGAAGGGATTCCTGGCACTTCAGGACTGGCTCGATAACAAATCCCATGGTTCCATGAAATACATGGAGCGGTCTCCGGAAAACCGTGCTGATCCAGCGGCCTTGTTATCAACCGGCAGAAGCATCATCATGCTGGGGACCAGTTATTTTCCCGGGCAATTTTTTTTAAAAACGAAAAATGAGATAGAAACGGCCTTTTTTGCCCTGTTTCCTGATTATCATCATGCCATCCGGAAAAAGATGACCCTTTTGATTAAAGAGTTGCAGGTCTTATTTCCCGGTACGGAATTCAAATCTTTTGTGGATAGTTCTCCTATTTTAGAAAAAGCATTCGCCCAATCGGCCGGACTGGGTTTTATCGGCAAGAATACCCTCTTGATTAATGAAAATCTGGGTTCGTATTTGTTTCTTTCGGGGATTCTCACCTCTTTGGAGTTAGTACCGGATTCTCCGGTGAAAAATAGTTGCGGTTCCTGCAAGTTGTGTCTCAAGACCTGTCCAACCGGGGCATTGGAACAATCTTACTACTTGAAAGCAAACAAGTGTCTTTCTTATCAAACGATCGAACAAAAAGGGATGATCCCGCGATCGTTTCGGCCATTGTTGAAGAATTGTATCTGGGGATGTGACCTATGTCAGCGTGCTTGTCCCTATAATCAACGCATCAAAATAAAAAGGGATGATGCTGTTTATGAAAATCTGGGACTGAAGAAAATTTTTTCTTTGTCTTCTCCGCATCAGTTTGAGCAGGAATTCAGGGACAGTGTTTTTTTCAGGGGGGGAAGAAATATACTGATGCGGAATGCCTGCATCGCGGCAGGCAATTTGAAGGACCGCAAATGGCTTTCTGATCTGAGACATTTAAGAGAAAATGAAAATGATCCTTTGATTCGTGAGGCCGCCGGATGGGCCATTTCACAGATTAAAAAGGCTGGAATCAGGAGAGACAAATCATGATCATTTTTATCCGGTTAAAATAGATAATCATGAGTTGAGAATGGTAAATGGTTGATGGTTGTCAGTTGTTGGTTGGTGGTGAATAGTGAATGGTGAGAAGGATCTTTATCAACAAACAACCTGAAACATGGATGTCCGGCTTAAAAATGAGGGAATAAGATGAAATACAATAAAATAAAGGGTTTTATTGAAAATTTAAAGAAGCCGGACATAGAATTCAGGATTCAGAATTCAATAGGAACGCCTTCGGCTGCCTTGCAGTCCAACTGAATTCTTGCTTCTCAATTCTAAAAACGTTGCTCAAATTTAATGCGATAGAGAAGAACATAAGCACGAATAAAAAAATAAACCGGACAGTAGTGTTATGAGTCATGAATTGAGGATTCCGACGAGAAAAAATAATTGTAAAACAAGAAATTGACAGATGATTCGTTTTTCAATAAGAATGAAAACTCATGATTTAATTAAGTGTATTATTCAACCTATACAAAGGAGGAAACGGATGAATAAAGGCGAATTGGTTGAGACCATTTTGAAAAACAAAGAAGCTGGATTCTGCAGCAAGGCTTCCGCGGAAAAAGCACTGAATGCCGTCATAGACGGGATTGAAACTGGCATTAAAAAGGACGGCTGCGTTCAGTTGATCGGCTTTGGAACATTCGCAGTGAAGAACAGGGCAGCCAGAAACGGAAGGAACCCAAAAACCGGTCAAACCATTAAAATTAAAGCTTCCAAGACCGTCGGTTTCAAATGCGGCGCCGCTCTCAAGGAAATGGCCAAGAAGACAAAATAATTTTTTCTCATTCGTTGAGAATAACAAAACCTCTTCTCTGAAAAAGAGAAGAGGTTTTTTGTTTTTAACGCGAATGCGGGTTAGCACGGCGCAGCCGCAATCAACTGGACTTGTAAAGTTTGGCAGATACGGGAGTATATAAAATTCATTTACCACGGAGGCGGGAAGAAATTGAGAATTGAGAATGGGAACAGGCGGATGCCTGGAATTTGAGATTCATCATGCCTTATGGGCATGATGACTTCCTCCGTGCTCTCCGTGTCCCCCGTGGTGAAAAAATATTTAAGAATATCATTGATTATCATGCCACTTTGAATGGCTCATAAAAGAGGCGTTAAGCCGGCAACAATTTCAAGCCTCCGGCTCTGCCGGAGGTCACTGACTCGCGGTTAAAATTATTTTTCAACTCAACCCTCAAAATTCGTCCCGTTCATCCTGTTTCCGGATCCGCGTATTTGTCCCGGATGGCTTTGATGACTTCATAAATGGAGAAAAATGCTTCGACAAGTGAAGGATCAAAGTGAAAACCCGATTGTTCCTGTATATGTGAGAGCACTTTTTCTTCAGGCCAGGCGTCCTTGTAACAGCGCTTGGAAATCAGGGCATCATAAACGTCAGCCAGGGCCACTATTCTTCCTGCCAGGGGGATCCTTTCGCCTTTTTTCCCTTGAGAAGCAGCACCAGGGTTTTCTTTATCTTGTTTGATGTGTCCGGGATAACCCGTTCCGTCCCATTTTTCGTGATGGGTGAGCGCAATATCGGCAGCCATGGAGTCCAAATCCGATGTCGGATCGCGAAAGAGCTCATGACCCGCAACGGTGTGCCACTTCATGAGTTCATATTCTTCTTGGGTCAATTTTCCGGGTTTTTTCAGGATCGTGTCTGAAATAGCGACCTTTCCAACGTCATGCAGCATGGCGGCAATGCGCAATGTATCTAGAAAATATTTGATATCTTTTTCGGGAATGTTCCGGGTTCGCGCCCACTGGTGATAGATTTCAATGGAGTAGGCCCCCACCCGGTTCACGTGAGCACCTGTTTCTTTCGGATCCCTTAGTTCGGCCATTTTTATCATTCTCAAGATGATGGCGCGGGTCATCTTGGCCCTTTCTATGGCAATCGCAGCCTGATCAGCAAAAAGTTCGGCCATGAGCCGGTGCTGCTGTGAGTATATACCTGGTGTCTGATCACTTTGCAAGGTATTGATCAGCTGGATGACTCCGACAATTTTATTTTCTCCAGTCCTTAAAGGAACAACAAGCATGGACCTGGTCCTGTATGAAGAAGCCAGATCATAGGTGCTGTTAAAACTGTAAGGCTCGTCCGGACCCAGGTCATAGACATCTTCAATCTGGAGAGTCTGCCCCGTTAAAGCGACATAGCCAGCGATGGATTTGTCATCTATTTCCATTTCCTGGCTGGAATAGAGATGTTTGTTAAAAGTGAGATCTTTAAACAGGGAATCATTCTGGACATAACTGAATTTCAGTTTGGTCCCTTCCACCAGGAAAAGGGAGCCTGCATCAGACGCCGTGAATTTTCTGGCCTCAAACAGGATCCGGTCCAACAAAGAATCAATATCCTTGATCTGACTGATTTCCTTTTTGAGGATTTCCAGTATTTGATGGATGAATTGTTCGTTTTCCATTTTTTGTGGATTTAGTGATTTTCGTGGTTTCCAATTTTTATATTTTTAAGGATAACTTGCTTTTATCAGGTAAGTTATATCTTTTTATTGTTTCTTAAAAGATTATTTTTTTGATAATAATGCTAAAGTCAGTCCGGTATTTAACCGATAGATGAACTGGGAGATTATAAGTGTATTATTATAGGGAGGTATCCAATGCAAGTAGGCGCCATTAAAGGAAATCTGGAATCAGTCAAAATCGCTGAACAGGAATCCAAGGAAATGTTTCAGCGGGCGATCGATCTGAAGAAGGTTGAAAACGGCAATGCTGTTTCAATTCAGTCGGCAGAGTCAAAAGCCGAAGAACCAGTCGCTCCAAAGCAGTCTGTCTTAAAGACAGAAGATAAAGGAACCATACTGGATTTGATAGCATAAGATGCCGTCAAAACCGGGTTTCTTATACAGAACCATGAGGGTTTTGTAGGAATAAAGCATGAATACGGTGATTGATCCAGTTCAAATGAGGAACATGGATGTTCCTCAGGTTATGAAACCTAAAAAGCAGGTGGAAAAGGTGTTTTTTTCTGCTGATCAGGTTCATAAGGATCTCATTATTCCCATAGAAAAAAAACAGTCGGATCCTCTTGCCCAAGAGCAAGATAAGTCCTTACAGACTGAAAGAAAAGCTTCCCAACAGTTTGAAGAAATCCCTATTCATCAGTCTGTTCCGATGCTGGATACCTATATTCAATTTCGGATGCTTGAAAAAAAGGATCCGGAAACAGGAGCAGTTAAAAAAGAGCTGGTTGTTTTTGTCATCAATAAGAACACAAAAGAAGTCATCCGTCAGATTCCGCCTGAGGATTACAGGGGCGAATTATCACGATCCAGCAATCTGCCCACTCAGGGTTTGATTGATCATCTCGTATAACGGTTAATCCGTTTGATTTTATATTTTTGTTATATTTACTTTCAATTCTATCAGGCAAATTTCCGACTTGGGCGGAGGACTCCCGGGTTTGACAGATACGGAAATATCAAGATATTCATTTCACCACGAAGAGCATTAAGGAAGCAGGCGAAACGCCTGTAATTTGAGATTTGACATTTGTCATCTGAGATTCATCATGCCTTAAAGGCATGATGACAAATTCCTTGTCCTTCGTGGTGAGAAATTATATGTCGCGTTCAGCGACTATGCGGCTTTAAGATGATAATCAATTCAAGTCTTAAGGCTCAACCTGATTTGTTATTGATTTTTAATATCGTATCGAAGTGCAACGGAAATCGCGACCGTCGGGAGTCCGAAGAACAAGGACGAAGTCCGCCGCAATTACACGAATGCATATAAAAATAAATTTTCTCCAACATGATTCATGAAAATATAACCGGACTCTGCTGAAAAAAATTATTTTGTCGTGACTTCATTTATGATAATGATTCCGCAATTGTATTCATCAAACCCGATGAAATTATGAAGAGGGGAGTAACATGGCAAAAGATGCATATGGAGAATTATCCACTGACCAGGAGATCAAACGAGGGAAGCTTTCCATTGAGGATTTGATAGAGAGCACTCAGGTTTCCGAAGGGAGTCGTCCTGAGAAGTCCGGAATCGGAAAACAAACGATGCTTGATTATTTCGGCTTTCGGTCCCATCCGTTCGCAGATTCTCTGGATCTCTCCTTTTTCTATAAGAGCAATGGCCATGAAATGGCGCTCATCAAAATGCAAATGAGCATTGAGCATGATATTTCCTTTGGATTGGTCACGGGAAAAAGCGGAACAGGTAAAACCATGATTTCACAGGCCCTCTTGGAGCGCCTTTCACTGAAACGGTTTAAACCGGTGTTGATTCTCGCCACCCCTCATTTGAGTCCCGGCGCGTTTTTAAAAATCATCATTAAAGAGCTGACCGGAGAAAAGGATGCGCTTCTTCCGCGCGATCTGCATTCCCTGGTGGAAAAAACCTCCCAAACCCTTTTGAGTTATTATCAGGACGGGATTAAACCGGTCATTTTGATTGATGAAACGCATTTCCTTTC
>JAFGBW010000133.1 GCA_016932965.1 Candidatus Auribacterota bacterium | reverse complement strand
GCCGTAGAAGCCATGAAATATGGGGCATCTGATTATATCACCAAGCCTTACAATGTGGAAGAAATCCAGGCAATCATTAAAGAAACCCTGTTTTCTTCTGATCCGGTAAAAGAAACCTCTTCTTTTTCTCCTTTACAGGTTATAGGCAGCGACACATCATTGAAGCAGGTATTCAAGCTCATCCAAAGGCTGGCCCCCACCAATTCAACGGTCCTCATTTCCGGTGAATCAGGGACAGGCAAAGAAATGATTGCCCGTTCCATTCATCATCTTTCTTCACGCGCATCAGAGCCGTTTATTCCGATCCATCTGGCAACCCTTTCAGGCACCCTCATTGAAAGCGAGCTTTTCGGACATGTGAAAGGAGCATTCACAGGCGCAGACAAAGATCGGAAAGGAGCCATTGATTCTGCAGAAGGAGGCACCCTTTTCCTGGATGAAATTGCGGAAATCAGCGAACCGGTTCAAATCAAACTCCTTCGCCTCATTCAAGAAAGGGAATTCAAGGCAGTGGGGGATAATGCCATCAGAAAAACCAATGCCCGTGTCATTGCCGCGACCAACAAAGACCTCTATAAAATGGTTCAGGAAGAAAAATTCCGGGCAGATCTCTACTACCGCCTGAATGTGGTTCCCATTCAGCTTCCCCCGCTTAGGGAAAGAAAAGAAGACATCCCAGAATTGACTGAATTTCTGATTAATAAAATCTGTACTCGTTTTAAAATGGAAGCGCCCCCTGTATCGGAAGAAGTCATGACTGCCTTTCTGAATTATGCGTGGCCGGGTAATATCCGTGAACTGGAAAACACCCTCGAAAACATGATCCTATTGAGTGATGATCTCATTCTGACAGAACTCCTTCTTCCCCAGGCTTTATCCTCCTATAAACAGCAAAACACTCTGACAGCGCCTGAAAAATCAAAAAGTGAAGAGGGCGTGAATCTTTTAAATGCCATTGAAAAAGAAACCATTCAAACCGCACTCATCCGGCACAACGGTGTTTTGACTTCCACAGCCAAATACCTGGGAACAACCCGGCGCATTTTGAAATATAAAATGGATAAATTGGGTATCGTAAAAGCGGAACTATTCAGGAATTAAGCATGTTTATCATCATCGGCATAATCACAGTATTTGCCGCAGTCATTGGCGGATATTTAATGGAACACGGAAACCTGCATGTTCTCTTTCAACCGGCCGAACTCGTAATTATTTTCGGGGCCTCCGGCGGCGCCTTTTTGATTTCCGCCCCGCCTAAATTCATTGCTGGAGTGATTAAAAATGTCATCGCTATCATCAAATCAAGCGGGCCGGGCAAGCAATACTACCTGGATCTCTTATCTCTTCTTTATCAGATATTCGGAAAAATCAGGAGAGACGGCCTTTTTTCCATTGAAGCCGATATTGAAAATCCTCAGGAAAGCGAATTGTTTAAAAAATATGCCGCCCATATTCTGCATGAACCGGAAGTGATCAATTTTATTTGCGATAACTTAAAAGTCCTGATCACAGCCGCTATCCCCCCCCACGAACTGGACAGCCTCATGGATCAGGAGATTGAATCCCTTCATCACGAAGGGCTTATTCCATCCCATATCGTGGGCAGAACAGCAGACGGTTTACCAGGACTAGGTATCGTGGCAGCTGTCTTGGGAGTGGTCCTCACCATGGGCAAAATAGACCAGCCTCCTAAAGTGTTAGGTGAAAGCATCGGGGCCGCTCTTGTCGGAACTTTTCTCGGTGTGCTGATGTGTTACGGTTTTGTCGGACCTTTGTCAGCGCATCTGGAACAAAAAGCCAATGAAGATATAGTGGCTCTTCAGGTGATCAAGGTAGCACTGGTATCTTTTGCCGGCGGCGGCGCTCCGCAAATTGCCGTTGAATTCGGACGGCGAGCCATACCGCCTGGAGAAAAACCCGATTTTGCCGAACTCGAAGCTTCAATCAAGGCAAAAAAATAAATGCCCGAGCAACCGCAACAGTCAAAAAGCATCATTATCAAAAAGGTGAAAAAGGTCACTGGCGGGAGTCATGGCGGATCATGGAAAGTAGCCTATGCTGATTTTGTGACTGCCATGATGGCTTTTTTTCTTCTTTTATGGCTGCTCAGCATGGTCTCGCCGGAAAAAAGGGCGGGGGTTTCCTATTATTTCAGGAGTTTTACCATTTTCCCAAAGGACGGCGCGGGACTTCTGGACAAGGAAACAATCAAAATGATGGATGACCAGCCCATTGTGTTGAAACCCAAATTTTCCGTTCCACCCTCAGATGATGAGAAAGACAAGGGCAAATCCGGGCAAAAAAATGTTAAAAATCTGCCGGTTGGTATCCATGCCGTTGGACTGAGAGACCGGATCAGAAAAAACATACGCAGCCGTCTGGCTGTTTTCAAAAATCATTTGAGCGTCAGTCTGTCAGAAGACGGGGTTCGTGTGGACATCATGGATATAGAAGAAGATACTTTGTTCCCCAAGGGAGGAACTGAAATCAATCCCACATTGAAATCCATCTTGAAAGAATTGACCAATGAAATCCTTGTCAGGATCGATAATAAAATCATCATTGAAGGACACACGGACGCTTTTCATTATAAACCAGGAAAAGCTTACACCAACTGGGAGCTTTCGGCGGACAGGGCACTGGCTGTGAGACGGGAACTCGAAGAAAACGGCTTTGACCTCAAACGCCTGTCCATGATCATTGGTTATGGTTCAACTCGGCCTTATATAAAAGAAGATCCAAAAAATCCCCGAAACCGAAGGGTCAGTCTCGTTATTTTACTGCCCCGCACCCATCCCTCAATATAAATCTGATCCCTTTGATGAATTAAAAATCGGTTATCTCTAACATTCAGCTTCTCACAGGGGGGATAATGTTGCATTAAACCCCGCCGCGAGTACACTCTGTCGGATGAAAGCATTGATCATCCTTTTCAATTTTTTAACCGTGAAGGAAATAACGAACACAAAAAGTAAAAAGAGTGATGAGAGATAAAATCTATCCTAAAAATCCTTTTGTTTATCTAATTTCAGAAACGCTTCGATAAAAAGATCTATGTCTCCGTTCATCACGGCCTGCACATTGCCGGTTTCGACTTTTGTGCGGTGATCCTTGACCATTTGATAAGGGGCGAAAACATACGAACGGATCTGGCTCCCCCATGCGATCTCCTGTTTTTCACCATATTCTTTTTGCAGTTCCCGCCTTTTGTCTTCCTCCATTTTTTCAAATAATTTAGCTTTCAAGATGGACATCGCAGTAGCCCTGTTTTTATGCTGCGACCGTTCAGCCTGACAGGCCACCACGATGCCTGTCGGAAGATGGGTAATCCGGACAGCCGAGTCCGTGGTATTGACATGCTGTCCTCCCGCACCGCTGGAACGGAAAGTGTCGATTTTTATATCCTCATCCTTGATCTCCACATCCATATCCGTTGTCAGCTCTGCCATGACGTCAATAGAGGCAAAAGAAGTATGCCTGCGTTTATTCGCGTCAAAAGGAGAAATCCTCACCAGCCGATGAACGCCTTTTTCAGATTTAAGATATCCATACGCGTATTTTCCATTCACCAGAAAAGTGCTGTTCTTTATCCCTGCTTCCTCGCCGGCCAGTACATCCGCCATTTCAAATTTATAACCGTGATCTTCTGCCCAACGCTGATACATCCGGATAAGCATGGCCGCCCAATCACAGGATTCCGTTCCTCCCGCCCCTGCATTCACATTGACAATGGCATTACAGGCATCGAATTTGCCGCTCAATTTTGCCCGGATTTCCGTTTCCTGAAGCGATTTCTCTATCTTCTTCAGCTCATTGAGGAAATAGTCCTTGTCAGATTCACTGTGTTCCCCAACCCGGATGAATTCATACAATTCCAGATGATCCCGAAGGTCTTTTTCCAATTGAAAATAGGGAGTGAGTATCCCCTTGATTTCTGAAATCCTCGAAACAATCCGCTGGGCCTTATCCTTGTCATCCCAGAATCCCGGTGCCCCAAGCTGATTTTCTAGTTCCGAATTTTCTTTTCCAAGCCGGGCGATGTCAAAGAAACCTCCCGAGGTCCGAAAACCTCAACTTGAAATCAGCCAGCTTTTCACCGACTTCCAATATGTCCATCATGGTCTATCCTCCTATCATCACAGTGTCCATCTTTGCTGTCCAAAGGGTTTAACAGCGGAATATCTGCTTAATCAAGCGATTTTTTCAGAAACAATAATGACACGGCAACGGCTTAAAATGCGCTCATTTCCTTTTAATTCCTTGAATCTTTTTGCGTCTTCCCCGGAAATCACAACCGTAGCGGGTTTGGTTTCATCCACTTTGACCGCCGGCACAATATAGGGATTTTCAGTCACTCTTTTATCCAATTCCGCATCATCAAGTGTCGTCGTGTAGGAAGCCATGCCGTTTAATTTTCTGTAATTTCGGTCCGCCTTGTTAAAACCGTATATTTCTTCTCCAGTGTCCGAAACAATCTTTGGTACCAGGGCAGGCCGCACCGAATATCCGGAAGCATTCACCACCAGCCCCGATACCGGCGTACTAGGATTTTTCAAAGCGCCTTCCTGAGAAGCGGCAGCGTTTTCAGAAGAAACTGCATCGGTCGTGCCAGGTGCAGCTGTTTCCGATGACGGCGGCGTCTCAGCCTTGTTCATAGCTAATAAAACCGGTTCTTTTGTTTTTTTCGTGTCCTGCTGAATGTTTTCTTCCTGAATAGTTTCTGTTTCAGCATTCACTTCCTGCGCTGCCTGTTCAATGATCCCGGTTTCCTGAACAGGACTTTCTTCCTGCACATCTTGCGTACCCGGAAGAGCAGGCGCTGTTTCCGGTTTTTTCGCCAGCATCGTTGGCTCTTTGACTGATACGGTTTCAACGGAAACGGTGTTATCCACGATTTTGGGCATTTCCAATCCCCCAAGAAAAATCTCGGCTATGCTTCCGTCGCCGTTGATGGGAATGGAAACATTCACCTGACATATCCCATTATCCAGATAACGGATTTCCTTTTCGGTAAAATTTTTAACAATCCCTGAAACTTTTGTCCTGATGGTGTCTTCCTTCACGGTGAATTTTTCAATTTTCGTGTCTGAATCCACGTACACTCCATTGATCACTTCCGTGAGCTTTCTCATGGCATCAAGCGTGGCAGCCCTGTAGGCATTCATTTTATTTTTATTAGTGGGCTTGCCTTTGATGATGCCTGACCCAGTTGCACAAATTTCCCCCTTGGTCCAGTTGACATAGGAATCCTGACCAAAAGACTGGATATAATCAGCAGCCGGACTGACGGGAATCCAGAAAAAGCCCCACACCATCAATAGGATGATACTTTTTTTCATTCTTTGCTCTCCCTTATTATGATTGACATCCATGTCGGTTAATCATGATAATAGTATTCCTGTCTATTCAGACGTTAAACCACCTTTCTTATTCACTATCATAGAAAAAAAAATTTTCCAAATATAATTAAAACATAGAAATTCCCATTCCATCGGCATATTCATAATATGAATTCTTTACTTTTCCTCATCAGTTACGGTACAAACTCTAAAAAATCCGGTTGTGAAAAGACTCCCCCCCCCTTTGTTTGTATCAAATAAAACCTCATCCTGAACAAAGGCCTTCTTTAAGAACGGAGATCCTGCCACAGCAAACTGCGGGAGATTGATATGATTAAAACAAATAAACCATTAGTCCTTTTGATGTTCACATCAATCGCCTTCTCATCTCATGCTGCAGGACTCAGTCTAAAAGATTTTTACAGCATGCTTCGAAAGCATCCGGCCCTGACAAAAGCCCAATGGGAGGTGCTCTCCCTGCAGGATGAAAGAGAAAGCCTCAAAGGCGATAAGGATTGGAACCTGTTTGCGGATGCCCGCTTAAGCCATGATACAGCCAACAAGGTATTTTTATACTATGATGAAAAGAATGAAAGCCAGGCAAGCATAGGAATAGAAAAAAAATTCTGGAAAACCGGCGGGGAGTTGTCTGCCAATTTTTTTTCCTCCAGAACGGATTATTCTGGAAACGAGGATTTTTTTTTAAAGGACGCCTATTCAAATGGCTTGATTGTCCGATACACCCATCCTTTGATCCGAAATAAAAAAGGGATGTTAAGCAGGCTTGCCTTTGACCTCAAAAAGTATGACATCGATATGACCCGGGTCCTTGCCGAAGAGCAGCAGGAAAATTTTATCAAACAATGCACGCTCAAATATCTGGAATGGGCCTATACGGACGCCTGTAAAAGCATCCTTTCTGAACGGCTTCATTTAAGCCAGGAACTGCTTTCAGACATACAGAAAAAAAGAAGCTCCAATCTCGTGGATGAAGTAGATGTCTTGAGAGCCGAAGGACAGCTGATAAAGACAAAGGAGTATCTTTTACAGACAGAAACCCAATGGAAAGCGTTATTGTCTTATATTCTGAATATCGCTAACGAAAAAAAGGCTGTGGATTATTCACCTGAATTTGATTTCTACAAAACCAGATACATTGAAGAACCTGAAAAGGCAAAAGAATATCTCTGTTCTCATTCTAGGCTCATCAAACCCCTTGATACTCATTTGATTCAACTCGAGGCCATGAAAAAAGCCTATCAAAATGAAATGAGAACGGATTTATCCCTGATG
The DNA here is from genome assembly GCA_016932965.1 of Candidatus Auribacterota bacterium. Lineage (GTDB taxonomy): Bacteria > Auribacterota > JAFGBW01 > JAFGBW01 > JAFGBW01 > JAFGBW01. Next base: position 6,743 of record JAFGBW010000133.1, on the reverse strand, counting down.
GCCGAATCGGGAGTCAATCAGACGGAGGCGTCTTTTTCAGATTCTATTGACTTCAATGAAATACATGCGCTTTTGGGATTGAAGATGAATTTTGCGATACCCAATACACGACTCAAACACCTTTTATCCGGTATTGAAAAAAAAATTATGGTGTTTGAAGAAGAAAAAAACAAAGTCATCCTTGAGCTTTCAGCCGCTGCTTCCGAAATCATTATCCGTCTTAAATACATGGATAACATACTTGAGCTCAACAGGGAATCCATACGCTCCACCATGAGAAGGACTGAGGAAGAACTTAAAAATTACAATCAGGGACGCGGTGATTTTACCTTTGTCATTCAAAGCAGGGACTCTGAACTTGACGCAAAACTCTCCTATGCCGGCAACACCTTTTTATGGCATCAGCTTTACGCGGAATATGAAGCGATTCAAGACAGGCTCCTGGACCGCATACATGATGAAACCAAAAACACATGAACATTCCCCGTTATTTTGTTGAAAGAAAAAAATTAAGCTTCCTGGTTTATTTTTTCGTCATGTTTACAGGCATGCTCTGCATGGTCAACAGCCCCAGGCAGGACATGCCCAATGTGGATTTCAATATCGTGCTGATTTTCACCTATTATCCAGGTGCTTCGCCTGAAGATGTTGAAATCAAGGTGACGGATCCCATTGAAGATGAGCTGGAAGCTGTTGACGGCATTGAAGAAATGAGCTCTTTCTCCATTGAGGGAATGTCCTATATCGTTATTCGTATTGATCCTGACGCTGATGATACCCCCCGCATCAAAAACGACATCCGTTCCGCTGTAGACCGCGTGCGCAATCTACCGAAAGAGATCGAAGACAAACCCGTTGTGCAGGAGCTTAAAACCACCGATTTCCCGATTCTTGAAGTCGCCATATCCGGAGACTCTGCCGAGGAATTATTTTTGAGAAAAATTGCCAAGGACATGGAGTCCGAATTCAAGGCTCTGCCGGATGTGGGCATTGTTGAAAAAATCAACTACCGTAAGCGTGAAACACAGATTCTCTGCGATGCGGCCAAGATGGATGAACAGCAGATTTCCTTCATGGAAATTTTTGATGCGATCCGCTCCCGGAATATCAGGATGTCCGCCGGAACCCTGGAATCTACCACAGACGAAAAAAAGATCGTCACCTTTTCCGAGTTTCAGAACAACCTGGAAGTGGGGGATGTGATTGTCAGGAGCAATTTTTCCGGAAAATGCGTAAGGGTTTCAGACGTGGCGGCCATCAGGGATAACTTCAAAAAACGCGACCGTTACTGCAGGACAAACGGGATCAACAGCATCAATCTACTTGTAAAAAGGATGGGAACAGCTGATATCATCCGTTTGAGTGAAAAAATAGACCGCATCATTCAAAAATATCAGAATGCCTATCAACAACAGGGCATCAGCATATCCAAGGTAGTTGATTACAGTTATTACACAAAAAGCCTTTTAAACATCGTGAATAAAAACGCGCTGATAGGATTCTTTCTGGTGTGCCTCTGTCTTTTTATTTTTCTGGATTTTCGTTCTGCTTTCTGGATTGCGACAGGAATACCGTTCTGCATCTTGGGCTCCTTCATATTCTTTCCGGTTTTCAGCATCACCACCAATCAGGTCACCCTCATCACCATCATCATGGTGCTCGGCATGATTGTTGACGATGCGATTGTCGTTGGTGAAAACATCCACCGCTATCAGGAACAGGGCGTTGAAATCATCAAAGCCGCTGTCATGGGAACCCTGGAAATGTTTAAACCCGTCATGGGAACCATCATCACAACCATGATTTGCTTTGTCCCCATGTTTTTCATGACCGGTATCCTCGGTAAATTCATCCAGTCCATTCCCGCTGTTGTAATGCTGACTTTGGGACTCAGTCTTCTTGAGAGTTTCACCTGTCTGCCGGCTCATCTGAGTTCAAAAAAGATCAGCGTTAAAAAACCCTCTCCCTGGATGGAAAAATTAAAGAAAATATACGGCTCAATCCTTTACGTATTTTTAAAAAAGCGGGCATTGAGTATCATTATATTGGTCCTTTATCTTGCAGGATCATTCGGGTTTTATTCAAAAGTACTCAAGTTTGATCTTTTTCCTACAGAAGACTTTGACCTGTTTTACATTGTCATGGAAGCCAAAACAGGAGTTTCTCTGGATGAAATGAGCGAGAAAGTCTCCTCTGTGGAAAAACACGTTGCCAAGATACCTAGAAATCTGATGATAGGCTATAAAACAATCATCGGGGATCACCGGACTGATGAAGCTGCAGCCGATCCTTCCCTGCATGAGAATTGGGCGCTCATCAGCGTCTTTCTCCATCCTTCATCAAAAAGGAATGTGCGCAGCGAAAAAATAATCGAGGATTTTAAAAATGAGGTCTCCAGTATAACTGGTTTTGTAAAACTGGATGTAAGGGAATTAAAAGACGGCCCTCCTGTCGGAGAACCCATTACGATCCGGCTGGTTTCAGATGATATTGAACTTTGTGAAAAACAGGCTTCAGACATCCTTTCCTTTTTACATAACACGAACGGGGTGCATTCCATTAACACTTCTAATCTGGAGGGCAAAAAAGAGCTGCGCATCATGCTGGATTACGATGCCATGTCAAAACTTGGCACCAGCGCCTCTGATGTGGCCAATACCGCTTTAATGGCCTATGACGGAATGATCGCCACGAGTTTAAGACGGGAGGGAGAGGAAATTGATTTCCGCATCAAGCTTCTCGATGAGCAGAGAAATTCCCTGAATATTTTAAATGATCTGCAAATCCCCAACAACCAGAACAGGCTGATCAGGGTTAAAAATATCGGCCGGTTTGAAGAAGGGATATCCAAACAGACCATTGAGCATTACAACGGTAAAAAATGCATCACCATCACCGCTAAAGTGCATGATCAAATCATCACATCGGCTGAGGCCAACCAAAAAATCAGAAAGAACTTTGAGTCGAAAATACTCTCTACGCCAGGGCTTCAGATCATATTCGGCGGTGAGGAAAAAGAAACCATGGAGAGCATGAAAAACTTTCTCATCGCATTTATCTGCGCCATTTTTGCCATCTATTTCATCCTGGTTTTGATTTTTGATTCCTTTCGCCAGCCGATATTGATCATGCTGGCCATCCCCTTTGGCATGATTGGCGTGATGACCGCATTTTACTTTCATCATCTGCCCCTGAGTTTCATGGGACTGATCGGCACTCTCGGCATGATTGGCGTGGTTGTGAATGATTCGATTGTGATGGTAAGCCATTTAAACCATTTATATGAAAATAACCATGTCATGACATTGGATCTGATAAGAGACGGAGCCTGCACCCGATTGAGGCCGGTCATTCTGACCACTCTAACGACTGTTTGCGGACTTTTACCCTCCGCATATGGATGGAGCGGCACAGAACCCTTTCTGGTTCCCATGGTGCTTGCCTTGTCCTGGGGGCTTCTTTTTGCTACAACTGTCACGTTGATCATTGTCCCTGTTTTATATTCATTGAGGGCAAAGAAACAGGATTCATGAGCACGGGATAAAATTGTTTTAACTCCGGCTTTAAAAAAGGAGGTCACTGATGAATAAAATCTTGAAAATGGTCTTACCGTTTTTATTGTCATTGGTTTTAACAAACCTGACTGCAGAAGGAAACGATCCGATGAGTCCTGCAGCAAAAGGGATGCGGATGAAAGCCAGCGGAATCACGCCTAATCATGCAAAATGTGCCAAATGCCAAATGATCAAAAAGCTGATACTGGATAAAACTGTATTATCCGCGCCAGATGGCGGACTATTTGTGATTATGGGCAATAAAATTCTAAAATATGATGAAAATCTGGAATTGAAAAAAGAAGTGGAAATCAAGATAGATATCGAAGGAATGCAAAAGATGATGGATGAAATAGGAAAGAAATGCCCGTTATGTCAACAACGGAAAGGTCCGTTTATTTCCGTTAAAAAAGCTGAAAACCCGGCTGGAAAATCTAATCAATAGATTTATATTAACCGTACAGCCGGTAACGGATCATGCTGAATAACCTGTTATATGAAAAATAAAAAGGAATTAAATGAAAAATTTCTCTAAAAAATTATTTAAATCAAACAGTGTTCCAGATATTGATCACCCTTTCTTTGGAAAAATGCTCTATGCTGGAGGATATTGGGAAGTCGAAGAACTTACCTATGGCAATTACTCTAATATTAGCGTTTCAGTAAACGCACATGAGAATGGCCTTTTTGAACCACACGAAAACTTTACAAAAAATATACTTTCAAATCTCGATGAAACAATTAAAAAATTAAAACTAAAAATATCAGAACAATTTGAATCTTTTCTTCAAAAACCTGTTCCTGACAACTTTTTTGATGAATTTGCTTTAATAGGTTTATCAACTCCAGAGAATGGTGATATAAATAACGGTTGGGATATTAGTTTTGAGTGTAAATCTGATCAAGATCATACATTCACGGTTTATTTTGAAAATGGTGTTGCATCAGAAATCTCCGTTGACGGATAATAAAAACATATAACAACGCACTCAAGCGGGCAAAACACTGCGTGTTTTGCCCCTTAGCTTGATCGTTAGTTTAATGAGCATAATAAAGGGCCAGCCACCTTATGGTTACAAAAATAATCCCATCCATGCAACATCGTGACCAGATGATGAATTTATCTTCCGTGCATATCCGGATCTTTAACCGGCAGACTTCTTTCAAGCTGAATCTCAATCAATTAAAATCCATAGCTTCTTTTATCGTGCTGAATGAAAGGGAGTTATATATCCTGCGCTATCAGACATTGTTTCCTTTAAAAGAATATGAATTCACCATCAGCCTCCTTGACGAAAAAAAAATGATTTCACTTCATAGTCAAACCCTGGGCCTGACTGTTCCGACTGATGTGTTGTCTTATAGTTATATCGAACCGGGAAAAACCATCATGAACTATATATTAGGAGAAGTATTTGTCTGCGTTGACCAGGCACAACAAAATTTCAAGCTGTTTCATTCCACGCTGGAGAGGGAAATCAGATTATATCTTGTTCATGGAATACTGCATTGTTTCGGCTACGATGATACCTCTAAATCCTTAATGAAAGTCATGCGCCAAAGGGAGCGGTTTTATATGGATCTGTTTTCCGCTTTCACCTAAAATCCTGCCGGATTCCGGCAGGATTTTAGGTGAGGTGCTACCATCTGATGTCCTGCTCTTCATCTTGTGTCAGCTCACTGAATCTTTCAGAAATAATACGCTCTTTAAGTTCTTTTCTCTTTTCAAGCATCTGCCTCAAATGCTCTATCCTTTTATTCATCTTGTCTATCATTTTTGATTGCAGCTTTTCCTTTAAATCAAATCCTGTATTTAAAGTTGCCTTTAAATCCTGTTCCATTTTTTCTTGGTCTTTTTCATTGGTGGTTTCTTTGTATTTTTTCGCCTTCTGCAAACTATCCAACTCATTATTCAAATACGCTTCAATGAGTTGTTTTGTTTCTTTATCAGTGCCGTGTTTTTTCCCGATCATGAGTTCATGAAAATTTTCCCGGCGCTGACGCACAAACAACCGAAAAACAGACGGATCCTCTTTCCTGATCTTTTTTAGTCTATTGGCTAGTTCCGGCATCTCTTTCTCCATCCAGCGGTTCTGCATCTTTTTTCTTTCCAACTGCTTGCCTTCCCTCCTGTTAAAATGACCCGGATCAGGATAATCCCTTCCTTCCTCAAATTGAGCGGACTCTGCAGGATCTTCCTCTTTGATAACATCTTCTGCTGCAGTAAAATAAGGAACGACCAACAACATCATCAAAAACAAATACCAAACCGACTTTTTCATTTTACACCTCCTGTAATTCATTAATGGATGTATACAGCGATTCAATCTCACAGCCGATCAGATCATCCTGAAGCAAAAAATGATCTTCCAGACTGTAAACCTCCTCATTTAATTCCTCTATCTCCTGAAAAATTTGACTTGAATTCAAAAGAGATGAATAAGCAGGCCCTGATTTATGAAAAGGAAACAACCCCCCTATTGCAAGCAGTAAAACTGCAGCTACCGGAAGGGCCCACTTAAAATATAAGCTATTAGAAAAATTTCCTTCCAAAGGCTGTTTCATGATTTCAAGTCTCAAATGAGACGGGCAAGGGATGTTCTTCACTGGTAATGCCGAAATGACCTGTAATGATTGATAAAATGCCCGGCATTTGTTACATTGGGTGAGATGAGTCTGTATCTCATCCATTTTCCCCTCAAGGATCCTATTTTGAATATCTTTACAATCCCTTTCCATTTTCTGCCTCTTCTTTTATTAAAACGTCTTTTATTTTATTTAAAGCATATCGAACCCTTGAAAGCACCGTGGATACCGGGACATGCTGAATCCCGGCAATCTCTATAAAAGAAAACCCTTCCATGAATCTCAAATAGAATGCTTCTTCTTGATTTGGCGGCAGTTTTGATACGATCTGATTGACTTTTTCTATCATTTCCTTTTGATAAAGTTGGGTTGGAATGTCAATTGAACCATCAGGAACTTGAAAATAATCCATTGGTTCATGATTCTCACTGGCATTACTAAAGTTAAATGTCAATATCCGATAGAGCCGTCTTTTTCTAAAAAAATCCTTCATCGTGTTTGAAGCAATGGTAAATATAAAACTTTTTATCGTTGCCATTTGAACAGCATGATGTTGAGCATATTTGACAAATTTATGAAAAACCTGAGAAAATATATCCTCCG
>JAFGBW010000132.1 GCA_016932965.1 Candidatus Auribacterota bacterium | reverse complement strand
TAAATTTCTAAAAATAATTCATTAAAATCATTTTTTCGTGCATTTCGTGGTTTCAAAGAACATTCTCTATTGAACATGGGGTGTTTTATTCGGTTTGTCCAGAATCAGCGATGCTGCGACAGAGATGCACAAAATGGAGGCGATCACTCCCAGGGCAATACCGACCGGGATCTTGATATAAGACATGAGCAGCATCTTAGTCCCGATGAAAACCAGAATCACGGACAAGCCGTAATGGAGATAATAAAACATTCGCATCAGGCCGGACAAGGCAAAAAACAGAGCCCGAAGCCCTAAAATGGCAAAGATATTTGACGTGTAAACGATAAAAGGGTCAGTCGTGATGGCGAGAATAGCCGGGATTGAATCGACCGCAAAAATGACGTCAGTTGTTTCCACGACGAGAAGAATCACAAAAAGCGGGGTAGCCCAGACCTGGTTGTCTTTTCTAATGAAAAAACGGTCTTTTTCGTAGTCAGGGGTGATCCGCATGAATTTTTTAAGAAGCCTGATTATAGGATTTTTTTCAGGATGGATTTCTTTTTCTTTTCTTCTGAATAACTGAAAACCCGTGTAAATAAGGAAAGCGCCAAAAATATAAATGATCCAGTGAAAGCGGTTGATCAAAGATATTCCGAGGACAATAAAAACAGCCCGCATGATCATGGCCCCTAAGATTCCCCAGAATAAAACCTTATGCTCATATTCCTTGGGGAGGCGGAAGTAGGAGAAAATCAGCAGAAATACGAACAGGTTATCCACGCTCAACGATTCTTCTACAAGGTATCCGGTAAAAAACAACAGGGCTTTTTCCTTTCCCTCCGTAAAATAGATTCCGGCGTTAAACAATAAGGCCAGTCCGATCCAGAAAGCGCATCCTTTTAATGCCTCTTTGAATTCAACGGTATGGACTTTCCGGTGAAACACTTTCAAATCCAGAAACAGCATGAGGGGGACAAGAACGGCGAAAATTATCCAGAGAATCTGGTGCGTAGGCGGATGCATTAAAAGACTCCTGCATAAAACTTCATTTTACAAGTTCAGGTTATTATTGTACGAATATATTTTATTTTAATCGAAAGCAAGTAAAGAAGAAAAGGACATGCAAGATTCATTCGTTCATATAGCCATTTTAGGGATAGGGACTGTTGGCAGTGCGGTTTACCGTCATTTTCTTGAACATCAGGAACTGATCTTCAGAAAAACAGGTATCCGGCTGAATGTAAAAAAAATTTTGGAAAAGGAACCGGAAAAATTTTTCGGCCAGGTCCCGGATAAAAACGTGCTCACGAATGATTTTGATTCCATCTTGAATGATAAAAGCATCCCCATCGTTGTCGAACTCATGGGGGGAACAGATGCGGCCAGACAATATGTGCTTTCAGCCCTGAAAAAGGGGAAGCATGTCGTGACAGCCAACAAGGCGCTCATTGCCGAAAACGGACTGGAATTGCAGGAAGCCATCACTTCATCGGGCTCCTCCTTTTATTACGAGGGAGCCGTGGCAGGAGGGATTCCCATTCTGGCCGTATTAAAAGAATGTTTTGCGGCTAATGAAATCCACAGCATTCAGGGCATCGTGAACGGAACCTGCAATTACATTCTGACGGAGATGGCTGAAAAGAACCAGGATTTTCAGATTGCCCTGAAAACCGCGATTAAAAAAGGATTTGCCGAAGCTGATCCTGCTTTTGATATTGAAGGAACGGATTCAGCCCATAAGCTGATGATCCTGGCGAGCCTGGCGTTTGGAGAAATTGTTCTGCCGGGGAGTTTCCCTGTGAAGGGCATTACCTCGCTTAGTATTTTGGATATCCGCATGGCCGGGGAGATGGGATACACCATTAGACTCATTGCGTCCGCTGAAAAAATGAGCGATGGTTTGGTGACCAATGTCGGGCCTTGTCTGGTTCAAAAAAAACATCCTCTTTCTTCCGTATCCGGTGTGTACAATGCTGTTTTTGTGAAAGGGCATCCTATAGGAAAGACCATGTTTTACGGACGGGGCGCAGGCGGAGATCCCACTTCTTCAGCGGTTTTGGGCGATGTGATTGCCTGCGCTAAAAACTGTGTCCTGGGCAATGTCAAACATAACCTGTACTCCGAACACATGACACAAAAGGCTGTTTTTTCCCATACAGGGAAAGCCTCCTGTTATTACATCCGGTTATGGGCTGAAGATAAACCAGGAGTCCTGGCTAAAATAGCCGGCATTTTCGGAAAGCGTTCCATTAGTATCGCTTCTGTTCTGCAGAAAAGCCCCCTGCTTGACGAGTCGGCCGAACCCAAGAAAAAAAGCAGGGTCCCTGTTTTTCTGACCACGCATCAAGCTCACGAAAGCAACATATTGCAGGCTGTTGAAGAAATCAAAAATGAAACGGAAATGCGGGACGACCCGGTCGTCATGAGAATATTGGAGTAGTTTTTCCGGCAATTAGCTCTGCCGAAAGATTCATAAAGTTTGACTGTTACGAGAACATTAATAATTAATTTTCACCACGGAGAAAAAATATAAGTCGAAAATTCCGTGTAATGAATGGGAATGTTGGATGGCATCATGGCTTTAAATTTACAACTTAACATTTATAAGTTATTATCTCCGTTTCCTCCGTAGTGGTATAAAAAAATATTAAGTATAACAAATGGTATTCATTTACAATTCACCGGCTCTGCCGGTGGCATTTGACTTTGAATTGATAAGGAAAAAACTATGAGCTGGGAAGGCGTGATCAGACAATATAAGAAATACCTGTCCGTTACCAAAAAGACCCCTGTCATCACTCTTTATGAAGGCAATACTCCGCTTCTCCCGGCAACAACATTGAGCCGTGAAATTCATCCGGATCTGGATATTTATTTAAAATATGAAGGCATGAACCCGACCGGATCTTTTAAGGACCGAGGTATGACCATGGCGATTTCCAAGGCTGTAGAGGCCGGGGCCAAAGCAGTGATGTGCGCTTCCACCGGCAACACTTCGGCATCTGCTGCGGCCTATGCCGCCAGGAGCGGAATGAAAAGTTTTGTTCTGGTCCCTCATAATTCCATCGCATTGGGGAAACTGGCCCAGGCAGCCATGCATGGGGCCCATATCCTTGCTATCCGGGGGAATTTTGACGACGCCCTGAAATTTGTCCTCCAAATCACGGAAAAATATCCGGTGACCCTTGTCAATTCCCTCAATCCCTTCCGTATAGAAGGACAGAAATCCGGTGCATTTGAAATCTGCGATGTCCTGAAAAAAGCGCCTGATTATCACGCTATTCCGGTGGGTAACGCCGGAAACATCACGGCTTACTGGGCAGGTTATCTGGATTACTTCAATGATAAAAAAATTTCTTCCCTGCCGAAAATGATCGGTTTTCAGGCTGCGGGTGCTGCGCCCATTGTTTTAGGAAAACCCGTGGCCGATCCCCATACTATCGCAACCGCCATCAAAATCGGCAATCCTGCCTCCTGGAAAAGTGCGGAACAGGCGGCCAAAGATTCCCACGGCTTGATCGACAGCGTGACAGATGAGGAAATCATAGAGGCTTATCAAATGCTCGCCTCGTTAGAAGGCGTGTTTTGCGAACCCGCTTCAGCGGCTTCCGTCGCTGGGGTCATCAAAAAGGCAAAGGCCGGCTATTTTCAAAAAGGTGAAAAGAAAACCGTTGTCTGTATCCTCACCGGTCACGGTCTCAAGGACCCGGAGCGGGCTATCGATGTTTCCGCCAAACCCATTGTCATTGACGCCAATCTCGAAGCCATCATCAGTCAATTGGGGCTGTGAATCCATTTGTTGAAAAGAGAAAGTATCGCGGAAAAACCTTTATGAATAAAGGTTTTTCCGCGCCTTTTCCAAACATTTTTAATTGGCGGTATGATTTTCTTGAAACAAGAAAATCATACCGCGCATCAGTTTCTTCGGAAGGTGCAGGAAACCCATTCTTTGATACAAAGAATGGGTTTCCTGCAAATAACATCTAATTCTCCATGTCTATCTTAACAGATTTTCAGCAAGTCAAACCCTTTTACGACGTGGTGGTTATTGGCAGCGGGCTTGGGGGTTTGACCTGCGCCAATAAGCTGGGGTCTATCGGGTATCGCGTTCTTTTAGTGGAGCAGCATCATCAGCTGGGAGGTTTGGCCGCGTGGTTTAAAAGAGGGGATCATATCTTTGACGTTTCGCTTCACGGTTTTCCCCATGGAATGATCAAAACCTGCCGGAAATACTGGAACAGGGAGATTGCAGACCGGATCATCAGGCTGAAGCACATCCGTTTTATCAATCCCCAGTTTCAGCTGGAGACGACTTATGACCGGGAAAATTTCACCCGGATTCTTGTGGAGCATTTCAGAGTTGATCCTGACACCGTCGAAAGATTTTTTACCACCGCTCGTGCAATGAATTTTTACGATAATCATTCTCTTAAGATAAAAGAACTGTTTGACCGTTTTTTTCCCGGAAGAAACGATGTGGCGCGTTTTCTTTTGGAACCCATTACCTATGCCAACGGTTCCACGCTTGATGAGCCTGCCATCACATACGGCATTGTTTTCTCCAATTTCATGAACCAGGGGGTTTATACATTTGAGGGCGGGACAGACCTTCTTATCCGTCTCATGACGGATGAGCTCCTTAAAAACAAAGTGGACATTTTGCCCCGTTTCAGGGCAGAAAAATTGCTGATCAAACAGGGACGGATAGAGGGCGTGTATTTATCTTCTTCGCGATCAGGAAAAAACGGAGGCAGATGCCTGGTGTCTTGCCGTTCCGTTTGTTCCAACGGCAGTCTTCTAGGAACTATTTATCATCTGGCCGGGCAGGAACATTTTAAAGAAGATTATCTTGAACAGGCGGGGAAAGTCAGGATCAATAATTCAAGCTGCCAGGTTTACATTGCCATAAAGAAGGATTCGGATATTCCTTTTATAGGGGATTTGATTTTTTATTCCGAATCTGGCGAATTCACATCAGAGTCTTTGCTGGAAATGCACACAAAAAGCCGGACTTTTTCCGTGTATTACCCGTCCATCAGACCCGGCAGACTTCCCCGATATTTTATTGTATCTTCAACGAATGCGAATTACCGGGACTGGGAGGGTCTGACTCCATCCGATTACAAAGCAGAAAAAAACACGCTGATTGAAAACACTCTATTGTCTCTGGAGAAACTCATCCCTGATATCCGTCGGCGGGTCTGTCATCTCGAGGCCGCAACTCCGAAAACGTTTGAGCGATACACCCTCCACTGGCAGGGGGCGTCTTTTGGGACCAAGTTTGAAGGACTGAAAGTCAGCACAGACATGTCCTTCCAGATCGCAGGGCTTTTCCATACGGGATCCGTCGGCATCATCATGTCAGGCTGGCTCGGCGCCATCAATTACGGTATCATCACCAGTAATGAAATGGATAAATTATTGAAAAAGAATGCTTCATGAAGGGAAACTTTTCTTTTTTAAAAAGAAAAGTTTCCCTTCACACTTCCTTTTTAAAGAAAACATACTCGCCTTTCATTTTTCTTCAAACAAGAATAATGAAAGGCGAAGGCATGATCATTAGGAACCATAAAAAAAATGAACCCCATATTCCGGCTAAGAACTGCCTCGAATTAAAATTAAATTCGGAACCCTGGTGCGGGGGTAAAGGTATTCCAGATAAGTGAAAACTTTTTTCCTCAGCTCGATTCCTTCTTCCCGGGTGATGAGTTCTCTCTCCACGGCCTGGCTAATGGCATTGAAGATAACCTGTTTGTCTTCGGCATCCGGAACGAGATAAGCACAAGGTTCAACCGCGGGCAGAGCTGGTATGCCGGGAGGTTCCCTTTGCTGGGGGAAAACACAAAAATACATAAGCTTATTATACCCCCGTTCGATTGACCCCTCCAATCCCCAATTCCATTTCATTCTCTCGGAATGTGTCGTGAAATCACCATCCAGGATCCTCTGCAACAGAGTGCTTCTGCCGCTGATTATCTGATCAGGCATGACCTGCGGTATCCAGTCAACTTTTTGTCCGGACTGGATCAGTTTCTGAACAAGCTGATCCCACAGTTCTGCGTAGCTATAACTCTGACCTGACTGGGGGTCTGTTACTACCGTATTAAAATCAAGTTTCCTGGGCCAGCCATGATAATATATGTCATCCAGTTCCCAGGCCGGGGTATAGAAATAAAAAGCAGACCCAATGCCTTCAATATCCCCGAGAATATTCTCAAATGAGATTGTCTCCTTTAATGGGTCCTGAATTCTCTGCATGGCCTGATCATAGAAAGAACGTAAAAAGGACGTAAAAAATTGTTCATAGAACGCCATTTTATAGGCTGATAGATCCAAAGGAATTGCTCCTTGATCCGCCTGGGCCAACATATGAGTTTCACGTTTCTTAATGAATTCTAAACGTAATTTTATTATGGACGTAATAGTACGGTTGGGTTGATCAGGCTCTTTCCTTATAAGCTGAAGGCGATTTTCTATCACATTCCTCATCAAGAGGACCGGATCAGTTTTCCGGTTTACAAAACGTTTCCAGGCTCTTTCAATCCGGCTGTTTTGGAGGGCTTCATTTCCTGAAAAAGAAGAAACCGGGGCCAAAGAAGTTTCAATCAATCTTTTATGAACAGGAGAATGAGCGTCTAGTGTCCATTCTCTCCCGGTATAAAAGAAGAAAATTAAAATAAGAAGTTTCCTGTTCATGTCGTCTGATTTTGCTATTACCTTATTAAGAAAATACCTTATCCGGAAAGGCCAGTCAAGTCATGGAAAGATCAAGGCACGCGAACCGGAAATCGATCTGACTTCATGATAAAAATCTTTTTAACTTCATTTATTTTCCGTATATTAATTCCTCTAAAAATCAGAAAGTAACATTCTTTTGAAAAAGAAAATCAGAGTGTCTGTAGTGGGCGTGGGTCATCTTGGCCAGCATCATGCGCGCGTTTATACCGAATTGCCCGATGCTGAATTGGTAGCTGTTGTGGATACCAATCCGGAACAGGGAATGAAAATAGCGAATAAATACGGGGTCCCTTTTGAAAAAGATTATCGTTGCCTGCAGGGGCGGGTGGACGCGGTATCCATTGTAGTTCCCACGGTTTCCCATTTTGAGATTTCAAAATTTTTTCTTGAACACGGTATCCATGTCCTGGTTGAAAAACCCGTGACAGAAACCGTGGAACAGGCCGTTAGTTTGGAAAAAATGGTTTCAAACACGCCGTTGGTACTGCAGGTGGGACACATCGAGCGTTTCAATCCGGTCTGGCTGGCGGTTCATAAAAAAATCACGCACCCGCGTTTTCTGGAAATCCACCGTCTGGCTCCTTTCAAAGGCCGCAGCACGGACGTGGGGGTGGTATTGGACATCATGATTCATGATATTGATATCGTGCTGACGATTGTGGAAAAGCCCATCGTGGAGATACGAAGCAACGGTGTCAGTGTTTTGGGGCGCCATGAAGACATTGTCAACAGCCGGATAGAATTTGAGGGAGGCTGTGTCGCCAATCTGACGGCGTCGCGAATCAGCCAGAAAGAGATGAGAAAAATCCGGATTTTTCAGCCGCATTGCTATCTGACCCTTGATTATCATCATCACACAGGGGAATATTATGAAATGAAGAACGGAAAAATCGAAGGCTCTCAGATTGAGATATCCCTTTCAGAACCCTTGAAAGTGGAAATCGACGATTTCATCCACTGTGTCAAAGAGTGCAAGCAGCCAAAGGTATCTATCCGGCACGGAAAACAGGCGCTTTCCGCCGCGCTTAAGATATTGGAGCAGATCAGATGATGATCAATCCTTCCCGGATTTTTATTTTTTGCGGCGAACAGTCTTCAGATGCGTACGGCGCTCTTATCGCGAAAGAGCTTTACTACAGGCGTCCTGATTTATCCATAACGGGTGTTGGAGGCCCTCATCTGAAAAATGCGGGGGTCTCCATTTTGAGGGATAATTCTGACCTGGCCATTGTCGGATTTTGGGAAGCGGTCAAACACTATTTCAAATTCAGGAAGCTGATGAATGAGGTTGTGCGGCATATCCAGAATGAACAAGTGAGCGTCGTGGTCCTCATAGATTACCCCGGTTTTAACCTGAGGCTGGCAAAACGGTTGAAACATCTTCCCGTGAAGGTTGTGTATTACATAAGTCCCCAGTTATGGGCATGGGGAAAGGGAAGGCTCCGGGAAATGAAAAAACTGATTCATCATATGATCGTGATATTTGAATTCGAAAAAAAGATATATCAGGATATGGCCATTCCCGTGACCTTTGTCGGACATCCACTCATGGATCTATTTGACCCTTTTCTTTCAACGGGAGAAATCAAAGCTTTCATCCAAAGAAAAGAGGAATGCCCGCTCATAGGTTTTCTTCCCGGCAGCCGTCACACTGAAGTCAGCAGGCTGCTTCCGGTTTTTTGTTCATCCATGGTTCTGTTGAAAAAAAAAATCCCCGATATCCAGTTCGTGATTTCCGCCTCTTCAAAGGAAAGAGAGCAGGAGATACTGGCGATAACGGCGCCTTTTTTCCGGATGCATGACCTCGAACCTGTGCCGGTTTTCTCAAATGACGTGAACCAGATCATGAAGGAGTCGACCATCGTTGTGGTGGCTTCCGGCACGGCCAGTTTTCAGACGGCACTTCACGCAAAACCCATGGTCGTCGTATACCGGATGGGTTTTATTTCCTACTGGATCACACGTTTATTGATTCAGGTGAAGAACATCGCCATGGTCAATATCATTGCTGAGAAAACCATTGTTCCTGAACTGGTGCAGGACAGCTGCAATCCGGAACGGATTACGGAAGAGGTTTCTCATCTGATTGAGAACGGGAGAGCGTATCGCGAGACTGTTTTCGAATTGGACCAGCTTAAGGAGAAGATCGGTTATGCCGGTGCCAGCGAACGCGCGTCGGAAGTGATATTGCGGATTCTGAATGAAACACAGGACGACCAGTCCGTCTGACACAAAAGCTGTGTTTGAAAAAATCCAGTGTCTGCTGCGCCGAAGACCCAATCCGTCTCAGCACCCCGGAAGTAAAGAAGATTATATTATTATCCCGGTGCTACGGGTGGCTTCCGCGGTAAAAAAATAAATTCAAAATTTATATTAAAGATTATGCCATTTTGAGTGTCTAACAAGACAAGGCTTTGAGCCGATAATTATTTCAAGCCTTAAGACTCTGTCTGACCGGAGGCATGTTGACTCTCAAATCTGAAGGCCTTTGTGTATCCTGCAGAGAATTGAGAAAGCGGACGACTAGGATGGACTCCCGAGATGTTGCTGGATTTTTTGGAGCAGTTTGGTGGGATCGGGGTCTTTGACCACATAATCATTGCCGCCGGATTGAACGGCTTTGATAATGGAGGTCTTCAATGAATTCGCAGAAAGAAAAATAATGGGCATGGTTTCATTCAATTCCTGGCGGACTCTCCGGCATGCCTCGTAACCATCGAGATTCGGCATCATCACATCCATGATGATGAGATCAATTTTTTCGGTGGAGGATTTGATTTTTGTAAGGCAATCCAAACCGTCTACGGCAAAGCTGACTTCATATCCAAGCTTTTTTAATTCGGTCCCGATGACTTGTCGGATAAAAGCCTGATCGTCAACCACCATGATATTTTTCGCCACAAAATTGTCCCTTTATTAAAATGATCTTGCTTTTTTTATATATTTCAGTAAAAAAATACCCTCTTTATGCTTCATGGCGCTGTACCCAAGTGGCTAGGGGGAAGTCTGCAAAACTTTTTACTCCGGTTCGAATCCGGACAGCGCCTTCCCTTATCTCTATGCGAGTATTGAATTAAAATCACTCCCTCAAGCCTGTTATTGATTTAAATCCGTCATGCAACCCCTTGCGGGATTTTTACAATTTATGAATTGAAAACATACCCGGAGGAAGGAAAAGTCAAATCCGCCGGTTCATTGATGATGTCATATTGTCAGGATTTTTTATCTTCCAGTTCCTTGAGTTTTATTTTTTCAGCGGTTCTTTCACTTTCGATGCTTTGTACAACCAAATCAGCCTGTTTGACTTTTTCCTGATTGGCAGTGTATTCTGATTGAAGCGTGGCTAGTCTCTTTTCAGCGGCATTTCTTACTTCCTGAAGATTGGCCAGCTTTTGTTTCTGGGCATTGATCTGAATATCAATGTCATCCAGCTGTTTTTGTTTTTCATCGATGAATTTTTTCACCTGGGCCCGTTCATCGATCATTTCAGCCAGAGCATCCCGAATGGGGGCCTGATCCTTTTTCATTTTTTCCATATCGGCATTGATTTTAGAGGTT
>JAFGBW010000131.1 GCA_016932965.1 Candidatus Auribacterota bacterium | reverse complement strand
ACATAAGTGACTTCCATTCCTATTAAGAGCACCATCCAGACAAGGTAAAGCCATAATAGAAAAAGAGGGATAATCCCTAATGTTCCGTAAATCTGGTCAAAGCCGACCAGTTTGGAAGTATAGTTGCTGAATCCTTTTCTTGCGATTTCCCATAGGATTGTGGCGACGATACCTCCTGCAAAAGCATTGCGTGTGGCGATGGACTTGTTGGGGATCATCTTATAGGCAAGGGTGAAAGCAATGACAATAAAACCGTAATGGAAGAAGGCGTTCAGCTGATCAATGAACGGGATATTTTTGACAATATCGGTTTGGGACGCAAAGTACATGGACAAACCGGTTAAAAGCGCGCTCCATACCATGATGGTGGTGTAGGCCGACAATTTATGCAAAAGGGTTCTTTCTTTTTCCGCTTCCATGATGCTGTTGAAGATATGCTCGATGGTGTTTAAAAGAAAAAAAACGGACAGGACCATGAACACGGCTCCGATGAGACCGATAGTGGCGGCGGCACTGGTGAATGTTTGAATGGTGGCGGCGATTTTGTCGGCGATTTTCTGGCTGGTTTCAGGAATAAAATTCTGGAAAATCAGGAACTCGATTTTTCCTTTCACATGCGCGGGAAAAAATTTCACGCTGGAAAAAACAGACACAAAAACAATGAGGGTGGGCACCATGGCCATCAAAGAGGTGTAGGCCATGCCGGAAGCCCGCTGCAGACAGTATTTTTCTCCAATGTCTTTCCGAACAAAATACAGAAATTTAAGGATGTCCTGCGCTTTTTGATGCCAGAAGCGTGATGAGGACAGGTCTTTCCGGATAAAATGATGGAGCTGATTTGTCAGGGAGGAAAGCATAGGATTGAATTAAAATACGAGCCGTATAAAATAGCAAGCAAAAAGGTTGCGCTTTTTATTTGAATATCGTTTGATAACTGAAAACAAACCAGGAGGAAATCGGATCATGCCGGAAATGAACCACTATAAAAAAGATTCCATCACATTGAAGCTCGTTAGCCTGTATTTCATACTGTTTGTTGTTCTGTGTTTTTATTTTTACGTGAAGCTGGGGTATTGGGGAGATTCTTTTGCCGGAAAAAGCATCTGTCTGCATCCTGAAAAATGGGGCCTGTGTAAAAGCTTTCTGCCGGCCCGCCACAGGTCTTCCTCCTGTTGTCCTGAAACATCCAGCCCTTCCATTTGTTCCGGAACATCCTCCCTGCAGGAGAGTCCCCCCTCATCTGATCTGTCTGATGACAAGCTGATTTCCTGTTCCCAGTAATGAAAAGGGGAAAAATCACGGGAAAAACTTTTTTATAAAAAAGTTTTTCCCGTACCCTTTCCAAAAAATTTTAAATGGTATGCCGAAGCCTCTATAGACAATGTCTATAGAGGCTTCGGCATACAAAAAATATTTAATGACCTTCTGGTTTAGTTAAAACATTCTGAAATCAAAAATATCAATTTTTGGAAAAACCAAAATTTAATCAATTGATCTGCCTGCTGTGTTTTCTTGTTTCAAGAAAACACAGCAGGCCATATGCTTTCTTGGGAGGGTAGTCTGAAGGGAACCTGTTCTTTGGCACAAAGAACAGGTTCCCTTCAGATTCTTAAACCTTCTCCTTCTCCGCTTTGGGAGGGATGTTGAGAAGAAGAGCGATTTTATGCTGATATTCCCTGACCCACTGGGCTGAGAAGAGGGGATGCCGGATGGTATGGACTATTCCGGTTTTAGGTTCCTCATAAAGCGCGCAATTGACGCCGTCAATCACCGAATCCTTTTTATGTTTTAGAAGGCGTTTCCGTTCCAGGAAAAGGGCCAGAAGATAGGCTATTCCGTTTTTTTCAATCCGTTCTTCATCGGATAATGAGAGGTTCTGCGCTTCAGTCAGAGTGTTGAAGAAAAGCTCCTGGATGGAGGTTATGTCATAGAGCCTGGATGGGCTTTTTCCCGGTTCAGGGGGTTCGATGTAACGCCCCTGCCAGAAATAATCAAAAAGGACCTCCTGTTTTTTGATTTCCCAGCAGGAGGGGCAGTATTCTTCACGGCGGCCTGAGTTTTTAAGAGGATTGTCTTTGGAAGGCGGTTGTTCATCCTTTGAAGAATCCGCCTCAGGACCGGATTGTAACATGTTTTCTTCCAGATTCAGGACAGACTGATACGCCCCGCCGGTTTCAAATTCCTTCCGGCAAAGAGCGCACTTCTTTGAACGTTTGTCTAATTCCCAGTCCATGAGATGAAATCCTGTCTATTAAAAATATAAAATTTTTATAAAGGATAATAATGCGGGAAAAACTTTTTTGTAAACAAGTTTTTCCCGCACCCTTTTGCTACGGCCTTCCTGGCCTTGCCCTAACGGGTTCCCTTTGGTCACCAAGCTTCGACATCCTTGTCTTCGCTTCCAAAAAATTTACAATAATAGGCTGGCTACTTTCCTTGAAAAAAAAAGATGATTTTTACAGCCGGACTGAGATTTGATCATCGGTCTGCCCGCTGTGTTTTCTTGTTTCAAGAAACCACAGCGGGCCATCTGATTTCTTGGGAGGGTAGTCTGAAGGGAACCTGTTCTTTGTGCCAAAGAACAGGTTCCCTTCAGATTCTATTGACCCGTCCTTCCTACTTTCTTTTCAGTTCCGGCGAAAAGGCGATGAAGGTTGGAACGGTGGGTAAACAGGATGAAGGCGGACAAGATGACTGAAAAAGCCGTATATAGGCCAGGTTCTTTGGTGGTCCAGGCGATAAGGGGAAGGGCAAGGGCGGCGCAGACGGAGCCCAAAGAAACGATGCGGGAAAAGATAAAAACAAGGCCGAACACGATGAGACTGAAAAGCACGGAAAAGGGCATTAAAGCCACAAGGCCTCCGGCGGAGACCGCAACGCCTTTACCGCCTTTAAAACCCAGGAAGACGGTCCACACATGGCCGATGACGGCAAACAAAAGGACAAGGAGTAAAAGCCAATCAGCAGGAACATTGGAGTGAACAAACAGGGGAACAAGGTAACGCACGCTGACATAGCCTTTCAGGGCATCAATACCAAAGACGATGATGAAAGCGGATTTACCGAACAATCTGGCGGCATTAGTGGCGCCCACGTTGCCGGAACCTTCCTTGCGGATGTCTTTGCCTCTCAGACGGCAGTAAAGGTAAGCTGTCGGAAAAGAGCCGATCAGGTAGGAGGACAGAATCAGTAATGGAATGCTGAATAATGGATCATTCATTATACAAAATATTTTTTCACCACGAAGGACACGAATAGATTATAAAAACATACCGCTTCAATCCTTCCTTTAATTTTTTGACATTAAAATTGGTTCTCTTTTAAAAATATGTGGGAAGTGTAAAGCATTAAACCGCAAAAAATTTCTGTCATTCCCGCGAAAGCGGGAATGACAAAAGTAAGAATTTACCGGGTTATGCAGATGTCTTTTCGTGTCCTTCGTGCTCTTCGTGGTAAATTCTCTTCTCTTAATCCTCAGGATAACTCCTCTTTCGACTATAGGTCATTATTGTTTTGAAACCATTAATCCTATTTTAAGGATAACAAATACGAAAGGGGGGAAATCATCAGGATTGCGAATACAACAGGGTAGATATATTCGCGTTGTCATCCGTTCCGTCTTTCAGTTTATTGACAGGCCAGGGTGTTTTCTGAAACCGGGCTTTTCCATTGATCTGAAAAACCGAAAAGCCATTTTCTGCGTGAATGGTATTATTGGGGTCTTCCAGCAGCAGGATATTGGAGGCTGGGTAGGAATTTAATTGCGGTTCCACCTGAATGGCGCTGGTGGAATCCAAAAACCTGCCCCGGACAAAGAAGTAAGAATAAGGCGGGCTGATGGTTTTATTGGCGCTGTTATAAGTGGGTTGTCCGGCGCTTTTTTTCCGCATGGGGCAGATGAAAAGGGAGAGGTCATTAAAATCGCGGGGGTCGTAAAGCGTTCCTAATGCGGCGTTATTACTGTAAGTAAAGGCGCCGCTTGGCTGATGTCCTCCGTCCGGAACCCGTCCGATGGGATTCGAGTCAGCATAGATCAGGGCCGCCTGTCCTAATGAACGGATGTTCGCCAGGCATTGCAGACGTACGGCGGAAGCTTTAGCCCCCTGAATTCCTGATGAAATCATGGCAGCCAATACCATGATAATGCTGATTATAACCAATAATTCTATAAGAGAAAATCCAGTATTATTCCTTTTATTCATTGATTTGTGTTTGGCCTTACTACCCCAGCTGACTGTAAAGTATGAGTACCAGTCCCGGAAACGGGTATAATAGTTGGCAAAATAGTATGTCCTGATCCATCATCCGCCCCTCTGAACCACTTTGCCTGCCCACCAATACAATAAGTATTGGTTCCATCTTTTCCATGATTATCATAGTCATCATAACAAAGAGCAGTACCAGAGCCACCAGAGCCTACCCCACAATCACAATCTTCTATCAATAACACATTTTGACCATTATCAGTGCTAATTGGCGTTGTATAACCGCCTGGACTAATTGTATCATCATAAGAACGTATAATTGAATAAGAAATGATCCTTTGATTAGAACCCCATGAATTAAGATCAATTGTTAAATTAGTTGCTGAATAGTCAGGAGGACGGCATCTTGCACGGTTGGGACAAACAAATACTTTCATATTATTAAATGTTTTTGGATTACATATTGCGTGAAAAGAACGCGTTGCACTTAAATTTGTTGCGACAGGAAATTTGTCCCCGTTTTCATTTGCATAGATATGCATAGCTTGTCCAATCGAGCGAATGTTTGCAAGACATGATGAACGGTTGGCTGATTCTCTTGCTCTTAACAAGGCAGGCGTTAAAATCGCGGCCAGAAGCATGATGATCCCGATCACCACGAGCAGTTCAACAAGGGTGAAACCCTTTTGGTTTCTGATATTCATAACATCCTCCTCACTATGTTTGAAAAAACCATTTTCTTCTTATCATTTTTAAAAAGGTCTTGAAACTTAAAAATGATAATATTTTTATAATTAATAAAGCCGTTCAATAGGTTCAATCCGTTTAACCCAACATGATAATAATAACAATTTTACAATAAAATGTAAAGTCTTTTTAAGAGCCGGTTCAGGCCCGTGATCATATTTTAACGACGTTGTGATGTTCGGTGTGAGAAGAAACAAGATCCGTGTTTTGATGACGTTCCTGGGATAGACCGGGTTCTCCGGGAGTGTTACAGCTCCATGTGTTCCTTGGGATTGATGACCGCTTTTCCGACAAAACCAGCGCCTTCGCGGACCACCAATGAATTGGATTTGATGGTTCCCACCACCATGCTCCCTGCCAGGAGTTCCACCACGTTTTCCGCAACGATTTCGCCTTCAATCCTGCCTTCAATCACAGCCGTGCCCACATTCAGGTT
>JAFGBW010000130.1 GCA_016932965.1 Candidatus Auribacterota bacterium | reverse complement strand
TCCTGCAGATAGCTGGTCAGCTCAAACTTGGTGTTTCTCCAGGTAAAATACGTGTACGATTCGGAGAACCCGGCTTTGGCTAGCGCCTTCATCATCTTGGGATGGGTGAACGCCTCGGATAAAAATACACATTCAGGATAGCTATCCTTGATTTTCCTGATGCAGTATTCCCAGAAATGAACGGGCTTGGTGTGCGGATTGTCCACACGGAAAATCTTCACACCCTGCTCCCTCCAGAAAATAAATATGGAAGTCATCTCATCCCACATCTCCTGATAGTTTGCCGGATAAAAATTGAGGGGACAGCTGTCCTCATATTTTTTCGGCGGATTTTCCGCGAACTTCAGCGTCCCGTCCTCGTTATAGAAAAACCAGTCCGGGTGCTCCTTGATATAAGGATGGTCCGGGGAACAGGTGAATGTGATGTCCAGGGCAACTTCCATGGAAAGTTCATTGCAGGCTCTGACAAAATCCTTGAAATCATCGAGCGTGCCCAGAGTGGGCTCGACCGCCTTGTGGCCGCCGAATTCATTCCCGATGGAATAGGGGCATCCGGGGTCTGTCGGGGAGGCGATCTGTGAATTATTCGGCCCCTTTCTGTTTGTTTTTCCTATCGGGTGAATGGGGGTCAGATAGATCACGTCAAATCCCATGGCATGAATATCTTTCAGCCTGTTTTTCATGTCCTCAAATGTGGCTGACTGGCCCTCCACTGTCCCCTGGGAACGGGGCCACATTTCATACCATGCTGCGAAACGGGCAATAGGTTCATCCACCATCACTTCGAGCGTCCGGTCATAGGTGGTGCTTAAATTTTTATTTTCTTCGGGAAAAGCCTCTATCGTGTATTCATACCGCCCGACCTTTTCGAGGATAAAACTACCTCTCCAGCGGTGGTCGCCAATGAGGGTCATGGGCACTTTTTCCCATTTTTTCTCCCTGAAATGACGGTATTTTAAAAAGGCCGATACAGGACCATGGCCGTCTCTGAAAATATCCGCATAGACTTCCAGCGTGTCGCCCTGTTCCCGTTTGATCGCGTATCGTCCATCGTCTATTTCCGGATAAATGGATTCTATGATAAGGGTTTTCGCAGGTAAATTCATGGCCGTGTCCTTCCTAAAGATTGTTATTAGCTCTATTAAGCAAGCAGGTTTAAGTTATCATTGTTTTAATTCTAAATTTAACATTCAGCTTAACCCGCAGGGGGAATGACGTTGCATTAAACCCCGCCCGTTTTCTCTGTCGGGTGAAAGCGTCGGTTATCCTTTTATTTTTTAACCACGAAAAACACTAAAAGCACGAAAATTTTTCTCAGCTCCGCTTCGAAAAATTAAATGCGATTCATTCAATAATTTAGTGCTTTTTAATATTTTTTATCTTCATTCCCTGATGCATGGATCGAATACGTTTGATCTTATTATTTTTTTAAAAACGGAAATACTGTATTTGATGGTTAATTCCTTTCACGTATTTTGTACTTTTCGTGGCTTCTAATATTTATATTCTTAGGATAACAACGACTTATATATTTTTACAACCTGGTCCGCAATATTGTTCCAGTTATATACTTCCACGGCGCGTTTACGGCTTTTTTCCGCCATGGAAGACCGGAGATTCGAGTCATGATAAAGAGAATTGATCGCATCAGAGAGTCTTCCGGAAAATTTGACTGTCTCCTCCTGGCTGCCCCTGTTCATCGCGTCTGCATCCAGCGGAACCAGGACCCCGGTTTCACCGTCTATGATGATTTCCGTAATGCCTCCCACTTTCGTTCCCACGACCGGCACCCCGCAGGCCATGGCCTCTAAATTAATGATCCCAAACGGTTCATAGACTGAAGGACAGCAGAATAAGTAAGCGTGGGAATATATCTGAATAAGACAACGATGGTCGAGGTTCTCCGTGATCCAGACAATGTTCTTCCGGGTCTTCTTGATTTCAGAAATAGCCTCATCCAACTCCTTTTTAATTTCAGGAGTGTCCGGCGCACCGGCACAGAAAACCACCTGCATGTCCGGGTCCAGTTTTGAAATCGCGCGCGCCAGATGAATGATTCCCTTCTGTCTGGTTATTCTCCCTACATATAAAAGATACTTCTGGTTGGGATCTATCCCGTAACGGATGAGCGCTTCCTTTTCAGGGACCGGTTGATATTCGTTTGTGTCTATGCCGTTTGAAATCACATGGATTTTTTCTTCAGGGACGGCAAAATGATCCAGAATGTCCTTTTTTGTGGACCGGCTCACCGCAATGATGGCATCCGCAAGACGCAAAGTCTCCCGTTCAATCCAGCAGGTCACATCATATCCCCCGCCCAGCTGTTCGCGTTTCCATGGTCTTAATGGTTCCAGGGAATGTGTGGTCACCACCAGGGGGATCCCGTAAGCCAGTTTGGCCATGATGCCGGCCAAATGAGAATACCACGTATGGCAATGCACGATCTGGGCATCGGAAAAAGAGTTGAAAAAACCCAGATTCTGGTAAAAAGCGGAAAACACGGATGAAAGAGACTTAGGGATATTTTTCAACAGCTGGGAAGGCGCCTCCACCCCTTTTACCGAAAAGGAATCCTGATGAACATCCTGGGATCCGAAACATCTGACATGGAGTGAGACTTTTTTAGAAAGCTCCCGTGACAGATAATCCACATGAACTCCCGCGCCCCCGTATATATTCGGAGGAAATTCATTTGTAAAAAAATAGACCTTCATCTTCTCTGTCCGGTTCAATCCTTTACTCGTGTTATCGCCATCCATTTCATGCAGTTTTCCTCTCACCTGTCTGTATTAAACATGAAGTCAGAATTCAGAAGTCAGTAGAAATAAAGACGAATTCAGTTTTCTAACACAATGATTTACATCACTCAACAAGAAAAAATTTCTTTCAGACCTGTCCGGTTAAATTTTTACCTATTGTATAATTCTTCGATATTATCAGATTTTTCATCCTTATTATTAGACAAGAATCGAGTAGCGAGTCCCCATTCTCAATTCTTAATTCTCAATTCTCATTATTTTTATCAATGCATCATGTTTAACTCCTGATTAAATCTTTTTACCGGGCAGTACTGCTATTATTTTATTCCCTTTGTTTTTATCCGATTATGTTGTATTTATTCTTTCCCTTCAGATGATTGCCATGGGGAACCGCGGTCCGTGCCGTAAGAGACAGGATCATGAATCCGCTTGAGCTATGGAATGCAATCAACCATCATGGAATAGATAAAAAGTGTTCGAAAAAGAAGATTCTCAGCGTCTGCTCTCCAATAAAAACCTCACGGACAAACAGCGGATTTTCCATATCATTGTGACTTCAGCTCTTGGGATTTTCCTGGAGCTCCTTCTGATCCGCTGGCTGGATTCACAGGTTCGTCCCCTGGCTTATGTTAAAAACCTGCCTCTCATTGCATCGTTTCTGGGATTAGGAATCGGTTACGCCACAACAAACGCAAAACGAAGTCTCATACCGTGGGCAGGGATTCTTCTCGCTCTCATCCTTGCATCAGGGACCCTGTTTTCAGGGGATTCCTGGCTCAACACGCAAATGGGCCCTTCCGGACCTGAATCGAACCTGGGTGTGCGTATCACCCAGTCCGCAGCGGAAATCTCGGGTTTCTGTGCGATCGTCATGTGGATTTTCATTTTCACAACGCTCTCGATGGTACCCTTGGGTCAATTAACCGGCCTTTACATGGAAGGACTTCCCGCCATTTCTGCTTATATGGCGAACATCTTTGGTTCACTCCTGGGGGTAGGCCTGTCCTTTCTCCTCGCAACTATGTCCGCTCCTCCGTGGGTGAATGCATCGATCGGATTCCTATTGCTTTTGCTATACGGACAGAACTCCTCCGGGTTCCGTATTTTTGCGTTCCTGGCGGCACTGATCACCTGTTTCGGTATGGCCAAGATGGACTCCTATCAGGATTGCACAACCGTCTGGAGCCCCTATAATAAGATTCAGATATCTTCACTTCCCGAAGAAACCACCCGGGACGGGCAACGTTTTTCTCCCGGCTGGATGCTGAAAGCCCAGAATATTTTTTATCAGAAGATTCTCGATCTTTCCCCGGCTACGGCGGCCAAATACAGTGACCTGTTGTCCATCCGCAACGGGATTTCGGAGTACAATTATCCTTATCAATGGATCCGGCCAAAAGAAGTGCTCGTTGTCGGGGCCGGTACTGGAAATGATGTTGCTGCGGCCCTGCGCTCAGGGGCAGAGCATGTGGATGCGGTTGAGATCGATCCCGTGATCATCCGGTTTGGCCGTGAACTCCATCCCGAGCACCCTTATGATGACCCGCGGGTTACGGTCATTACAGATGATGCCAGGGCATTCCTGAAGCGTCCCGGTAAGAGCTACGATCTGATTGTCTTCGGCCTTCTTGACTCCCATTCGAGTTTCTATTCATCATTATCAGGGAGCATCCGACTTGATAACTATGTTTACACCGTTGAAAGCTTCAAACAAACCCTCAAGCGGCTCAAACCGGACGGGATTCTTTCCTTGAGCTTCTATGTCGAACGCAAATGGATGATTCCGCGTTTTGAGGCCATGCTGCGCGAAGCCTGGGGACAAACTCCGTATATGAAGCGGCTGACTCCAATGGGGTATACTTTTCTCGCCGGTGACGGTCTTAAAACCTGCGGGATGAAAGAGGATGTCCGGGTGGGACTACCGCCTGAAATGGCCCGGCAGTTTCCGGAACCCGGGCCTGTTTGTCGTGATGACTGGCCTTTCATCTATCTGGAAAAACGAACATTGCCTCCGACCATTCTTTGGGCATCTTGTCTGATCTTTCTCGCCGGAATCGCCATGGTCAGGTTGTTTTTTTCCAATCAAGGGGGGGGGCTCGACCGGCACTTCTTCTTTCTTGGCGCCGGATTCCTTTTGGTTGAGACAAAAACCATTGCCCAGCTTGCCCTTATCTTCGGGACTACCTGGCGTGTTTCTGCTGCGGCCATCGCGGGCATCTTTTTTCTAATCCTCGGAGCAAACATGGTGATCCTGCGTACAGGACCGCTCAGAAACGGGTTCCTTTATTTCCTGCTGTTTTTATCACTTCTCATGACCTCGTTTGTTCCGGTTGACATCGCTCTTGGACACGGAATTCCGGGCGCGCTTGGCATGCTGACCCTTCTCCTTCTACCGCTCTTCTTTGCTGCGCTCATCTTTGCCTCTTCTATCGGAAAACTGAAACAGCTGTCTCCTGTTCTTGCTTCCAATATCATCGGAGCTGTTCTGGGCGGACTTCTTGAGAATCTCTCTCTTATACTCGGAATCTCGGCGCTGGGTATGGTTTCCATCC
This sequence comes from Candidatus Auribacterota bacterium, assembly GCA_016932965.1. Taxonomy (GTDB): domain Bacteria; phylum Auribacterota; class JAFGBW01; order JAFGBW01; family JAFGBW01; genus JAFGBW01. Next base: position 1,882 of record JAFGBW010000130.1, on the reverse strand, counting down.
TTGTCTATGCGGCTTCGTATAAAAAGAAATGATTTCACCATAAAGGACACGGAGGAAAAACAGGTGGACGACAGAAAGCATTTTTATTGACTCGGTTCAATAAAGATGATGGAAATATCCCTATAAGGATCCAAACTCATAATAAAACATCTGTGCTTTTTACAGATACGTTTAAATCTATCCGAAGTGAGCCGATAACAACTGAATAATAGAGCCTGCCATGTCCCTGAAAAGCATACCCCTTTCTAACGCCTGTCCGGGAATGATATTGGCCCGGATACTGACAGACGAGATGGGCAGAACGCTTTGCAGCGCCGGAACCGAGCTGAACGAAAAACTCATTGCGCGCTTGTCAAAAATGGGCGTCAGTTCCGTCTATATCGAAACCAATGAACAGCTCTCACCGGAAGAGGCTGACCTCATGAAAAAAGAGATTGAAGAACGGTTTGCCCGGATCCAGGAAGGATCGATCCTCATCGGATTGAAAAATATCCTTCTGCAGAAGATCGAAGCAAAAAAGGGAGCGCCCCAGCCATGAACTCCCCGCCCCCCCCCTCGCATTTGATCCTCAACAAGGAAGCCTTCAGAAAAAAAGTGGAAAGGCTTCACAATCTCCCCACCCTTCCCCAATTGATGAAAAAATTCACAAAGATGGCGGAAGACACCAGCACATCCATCGCCTCTTTCGGCGAGGAAATCTGCAAAGACCAGGTCTTAACCAGCAAGCTCCTGAGGCTGGTGAACTCCGCCTTCTACGGTTTTCCGGGCCGGATCAGCACCGTGACGCACGCGCTGATCCTTTTAGGGATAGATGCCATCAAGGGACTCATTGTCACAACATCTGTCTTTGACAACCTGACCCCGGAAGCCTATCCCTTATGGAGACATTCGATCCTGGTGTCTTTGGCCTGCCGGAAAATCTGCGAAATGCTCTCCATTGCCGATATCGAGGAAATCACGGTCGCAGGGCTTCTCCATGATATCGGGAAAGTGGTCATCATCCTGGAAGCCCCGGATGAATATCATCAGGTCTTAAAACATGCCTCTCAAACCAAGACCCCGCTATGGAAAACGGAGCATGAATTACTGGGATTTGATCATGCCGCCCTGGGCAAATGGCTTTGCCAGCAATGGAAGCTGCCGGACAAGCTGTCGCTGCCCATCGGCTATCATCACGAACCGGAAAAAGCCGTTTCATATCCCTTACGCTCATCCATCATCACCATCTCAAATCTGATTGTAAACGGCATGGGAGAGTCCCTGGTAAAAGGCATCCCACTGGAGAACATTCCTGAATGTGTGGCGGGACAACTCTCTCTGCAGGAGCATCATCTTGAAAAACTGGTGGAACGAATCGAACCGGAAATGGAGGCTTTGAAAGACATGGGCCCCCTGGATTTAAAGTGACGCCTTCTTCCAAACAAAAACACATTCTGTGCATCCTCAAACCATCCCCTTTATTTGATCCGCATCACGCCATGCTCACGGATGAGGGTTACTTCGTCTACCACCAGGAAAATACCTCCAAAGCCCTGGGACAAATCTATTATGAACCTCCTGACATGATTCTTTTATCCGCTGAATCAACGGACTGGAAATCCATCATTTCAAAACTGAAGGACGACCCTGTTTACTGTCATTTACCACTCATCCTCATCCTTTCAAGAACCCTGGAAATTCCTCTGGCATCTGTTTCAGACTTTAAACCCGATGATTTTTTTTTCATTGAAGACCATCCTCAGGAGCTTTTATTGCGGATCCGTATCCGGGAAACGCAAACCAGCCGTACCCTGGACACCAATCCGCTGACCCGTCTTCCCGGCAATCATTCCATCATGGCGGCCATCCAGAACCACATCGATGAACAAAAAGAATTCGCGCT
>JAFGBW010000129.1 GCA_016932965.1 Candidatus Auribacterota bacterium | reverse complement strand
GGGGACTATGTATTGAAAGAGGAAAAGAGAAAAAAGACCCCGGATAAATCCAAAGAGATAAAAGAAGGCGAAACTCCCCAGGACGCATCAAAACAGTCTGAAGCTGAAAAAACCACCAAGAAGAAAGTGGTCAAGAAGGTGGTGGTCGGAGAGGGCGGGAAGAAATAGTCCCATCAATCGAGCAGGGGAATCAGAAGACAATTTGGGTTGTGAGTTTTATTCACGAGCAGGAATAATGTGATCTCAGCTAAGCTCAAATTTGAAATTTAACGTTCATTATTATTGTTCCTTTTATGTTATTGGACGGCGGACTTCCGCTCCCTGGCTTTGCTGCACCTTTTTGTTTTTCCCTAACGGGATGATCCCCGTTGGTCGCGGACTTTTCTTCGATTCAGGCAGGCAAGCTGCCCTTCCTCTCACTAGAAGGCCTTGAGTCTTATCCTCCGTTTGGAGTTTGAATCCATTTTTTAATTTTTCTGCAATTTTCTTGATTTGCTATCAAGATCAAATTATATTAGATGACAACCAGCAAGGCAAAGAGGCTTCCAATATCTAATGCCAACTGTAACAAGCAATAGGGAAGAAAAACGGAAAAGGATACGAACCTGTCTTTTGGAAAGCAGTTCGGTTTTTATCGAAATCGAACATTCCTTCGGCCATCAGAAGAAATCAGTCTATAAAGTCAATGAATTCGATGAATTCGGTCTGTCATTTTTTATTCCCTATTCAGACGGTTATTTTCTTATAGGCACCCCCCTTTCATTTTTCCTAATCACAGAAGATCAGACGCGTTCCAGGCATTTTGGAATTGTCCGATATTACAGCCCGTTTTACCGGGAAAACGGCGAGAGATTCTATAAAATCGGCTTGGAATTGCAAGCCGGCTACCGGGATGTGATGGGACATTCCTTTCAGTTGAGGCCCGTCCGTTATTCCCTGCTGGACACTAAAAACAAGTCTTTTATCCGTTTCGGGTTGAATGGTAGGACTCATGAATTTGAGCTGATTGATTATTCAAAATACAGCGTTGCTTTTCATTATGAATCCAATGATATCGTGCTTTTAAGAAGCGGGTCGCTGTTAAATCCTGTTCAGATTTTCATGGGGGACCATCTGCTATATGAAGGTTCCGCGACTGTTACCAAAATTTATCAGGATAAAACCGGGAAGAACCGGACCGTCATAGAACCGAGGAAACAGGTCATCGATGTGGAAATGGCCGAGAAAATCCAGTCTGTTGCCATGGTTGCCGAGGAATCAAGGGCTCTCGTCAAACAGCATGACTCATATCAGGATATTGACAGTGAATTCAAATGTTCAGTGGCGGATTTCAGGGCCTATCTGGAAGACAGCAAAAGTTATCTTGAATCCCCAAAATTTAAAAGCCGGGAGAAAGACGCCGAGGAACTCTTAAATGAGCTGTTTGAAGTCCATTTTCCCATTGTGGATTCGAAAATCATTCAGATCGATCATATCGTCAGAAAGCTGAAATTATCTCCTGCTGAAAATTCCCTGTATAAATCTTATTTTCAGAAACATCTGTTGACCCTTCTTTTGTCTGCCCCGGTCATTCATCGTAGTTATTTCAAGCCCTCAGGTTATCCTGGTGATTATGCCATCATGCAGCTCATTCATGAAAACCGCTTTGACGGGGACACTTTATTTTCCAAGCTTCTCAATAAATCTGTAACCAGTAATGCCGCTGGGGTGGTCACGAGAAAAAGGACCCAATACTTGAGTCATCACATAGCGGAATTTGTCCGCAGCCGCCGGCGTGATCCCGTGGAGATATTCAGCATCGCTTCGGGTCCTTCTTTGGAGATCGAACATCTCTTAAAAAATGAGCCTGAAATTTCGAGCCGGATATCCTTGACTTTACTGGACCAGGAAATCAATGCCCTGAAATTTTCCCAGGAAAAATTATACGAAAGCAGGATCAGGTACGGGAGCAACATGCAGATCAAATTTATCCACCAGACGTTAGGAGAATATTTGAGGCTGATTGGCGCGGAAAAGAACAGCGCCAGATATGATCTCATCTATGCATTTGGCTTGTTTGATTATTTTGACGATGGAGTGGCTAAATTTGTGATCAGGGAACTTGGGCAGAAGATTAAATCCGCCGGAGAGATGATGATTTCTAACCTGTCTATGGACGGGTTTCATTACCGGAGTTTTATAGAATACGGAATGGAATGGTATATGGTTTACAGGAATAGAAAAAATCTGTATCAACTGGTTCAGAATAAAAATCAAAGCAAGGTTCACGAGATTGAAAACGGCACTATGAAATTTCTCCAAATCAGGAGGCAGTGAATTTGATCTTGTTATGGGAGGAGATAACAGCATCAGGAAAGGGACAGCTATGGCAGAAGACATCAGGAAAAAGGTGTTTGATATCGTAAAAAAAGAGACAGGAGAGGATTTATCTGTCATCAATCCGAAGAAGGATTTCAGGGAGCAAACCAATCTGGATTCCATGCAACTGGTGGCGATCATCGCCAGGCTGGAGCAGGCATTCAAGATTGAAATCCCCGCATTGGTCATGACAGTCAGCACCCTGGAAGAATTATTGGCTGCACTGGAAAATGAAATTAAAAAGGGAGGAAATTAGTCATAAAGGGGGTAATTCGGGTCAATTCAGGAATGGCTCTTGTTTTTTTATGCTTTTTGAGAACCCACGTTTCAACGACATTATTTTTAACGGGAAGACGTATACAAACGAAATCCTGACCTTTTCCATTGATGCTTTGGCTTCTTTCCTTGATAAGAAATGCCTATCTTCCTCCCCGTTTATTCATCTCATCAGTTACAATCACATTAAAACCCTGATCGCGTATTTTGCCATTATCAAAACAGGCAGGATTGTTGTTTTGATTGATCCGGAGACAGGGGGACTAGAATTGGATGAAATACTCAAAGACGCTCCGCCGGCTGCTTTTTTTTATTCTGATAACAAGCAGGAAGAATGGGATTATCAAAAGGAAATTCTCTTTTATTATGGAAAACCCCGTCATGCCGGCCATGAATTGGATGATGTTTGCACCATGGTTTATACAGCTGCTGATGATGGTTTTACCAAGGCAGCCATGCTGACTAAAAAGGGCATGGCTTCAAATGCTGCTGCAGTAGTCGAAGCAGATTGTATTGGACCGGACACGATCAGCTGCGCGATCATTCCGTTTCATCATTTGTATGGACTGCAGACAGGATTGCTTGGTCCTGTCTCCGGAGGGGGAAAAATGGTGATCCAGGATATCAGCAGTCTGACGAAGATTAAAACCATTGCCGATGCAGTGGAGACACATACGGTTACTAATTTATATACCACTCCGGTTATATATTATCTTTTGATGAAGTATCCGGAAATAAAGCAGGTATTGAAAAGCGTAAAGAGCTGCGTTTCCGGAGCGCATAAACTGCCTGTTTCATTGTTTAACCATTTTCTTGAAAAGACAGGAATTGAATTACATGAGGGATATGGATTGACGGAAGCCTCTCCGATCTGTACATGGCACCGTCCGGGGGACAAGATCAAGCCTGAATCAGTCGGCAGGGCATTTCCGGGCTGCCGCGTAGTCATCATGGATCAGGAAGGTTCTGAATTGCCGGCCGATCAAATAGGAGAAGTCTGTGTTCAGGGCGATAATGTGATGAAAGGGTACTATCTTTGTGAAGAAACCACGAGAAGCGTTCTCAACAGGGGGTGGTTGCATACAGGGGATTTGGGAAAGCTGGATGAAGACGGATACCTGTATCTCACCGGCTTAAAAAAACGGATGCTGAATGTGGGAGGAAAAAAGGTCTATCCGGCTGAGGTGGAACGGTTTTTTAAAAAGAATGAACAGGTAAAAAACGCGGAGATCACAGGAGTTTCTCATGAATTCGAAGGGGATGTGGTAAAGGGCAGGGTGGAGCTGGTTCAATCCGATGAACGGAATCAAAAAGCCTTCATTGACTGGTGCAAGAAGAACATGTCGCATTATAAAATCCCTTCCAGGATCGAATTTTATTGATCGGAATTGAAGTTCCTAAAAGCAAGTTTTTAGGAATCTTCGCTTATCAAGGATGCCTCGCAACAGTATGTACAGCCCTTTTCCCGCTGCAAGCAGAAGGGTTTAACTCCAGGCAAATTCAGTCTAACGAATCCGATTTGGATTTAGCCCCCCTTTCTTACACCATGCAAAGCAATCATTTGCTCATGATCTGAATGGAAATGATTTTGACTTCATCAATGGGACGGTCCTGCCTGTCGGTTTTAACGGAATTGATTTTTTCACACACATCCATACCCTGGATGACTTCGCCGAAAACCGTGTGTCTTCCGTTCAAATGCTGCTGAGGTGCAGCCGTGATGAAAAACTGGCTGCCGTTGGTATCAGGGCCCCGGTTCGCCATGGAAACAATGCCGGATTTGGAATGTTTCAGTTCAGGAATGAACTCATCTTCAAATGTGTAACCCGGACCTCCGGTTCCTGTCCCCGTAGGATCCCCAGTCTGACTCATGAATCCCTTGATAACCCGGTGAAAAATAATGCCGTTATAGAATCCTTTTTCACTCAACGTGATAAAATTTTTAACGGTTTTGGGTGTTTTGTCGGCAAAAAGCCTTATGGTAAACTCACCGAGGGTTGTTTTGACAATCGCCAGGGTTTGGGCGTTAACGGGCAGCATAGAACCTACTAAAAACATCATGCTTGTGAACAACATTTCCTTCATGATTTATCCTCCATGATTTTGATTAAATCCCGAATTGTTTTGATCCAGAAATCCGGATGGGTTTTTTCCAGCGTTGCCTTTTTTCCAAGGCCGTAAAGGGCGGCTACCGTTTTCATTCCCAGAGATTTGCCGGCCAGGATGTCTACATGAGTATCTCCCACCATGATACAATCCTGAGCAGGTATATGGATATGATATAGCGCGTGTTTCAATATATCTGGTTCAGGCTTTGCCTTCAATCCTTCTTCTTCGCCCTGTATCCAGTCAAAGTAATCAGTCAGTCCCAGTTTTTCCAGAATCAGCCTGGCGGCATCGTTCCTTTTTCCTGTCACAAGAACGATCTTTATTCTTCTGGTTTTTATATAGCATAGTACTTCTTCCACGCCTTCATAGATTTTAGTTCCGTTCACCGGGTCAAGGAGGTAATTTTTTCTGTATAAAGATATGAATTCATTGATTTTCTTCTTATCCAGATTTAAACCCAGCCTATGATTCAGCTCTATGAAGGGAATTTCCAACTGGTCTCCCAATGACTCCAAATCCAGGGAATGCGGCACGCCCATTTCATCCAGGGCAGTGATAAAATGCCTGGAGATGGTTTTTTTGGAATCGATCAATGTTCCATCCATGTCAAATAAAACAGCGTTCATATATGATCTGCACAACCCTTGAGTTTGAAGTTCAAGTTGATTTAAAGGCAAGTATTACATGTGTCATTTGCAATGTGTTCTAAATTCTTTTCAGTGCCTCCGGGTGAAAATCACCTATAGCTGGGCTAAATTCATGGTTTTGGAACAAGGTTTCCTTATCCAGTCAAATACAGCCTCTGCCCCCAGCTCGCAAAAAAAAGAAAGCTTTTGTTTTTCTTCCTCAAGAAAGGCGGATAACACAAAGTCCCTGATTCCGGATCTTGACTTTACAGATTTTAAAACACGAGAATGAGCATTTCCGATTCCCATGCGTATCCTGGTCCAGCGGTTGTTTCCCAGATTATTTTCAATGGATTTCAACCCATTATGCCCGCCGTGGCTTCCTTTCAGTCTGATCCGCAATGTCCCGAAAGGCAAATCCAGATCATCCATGACCACGCACAGGTTTTCGTCACGCAGTTGATAGAAGGAAAGCGCCTTCTGAACAGATCTGCCGCTTTCGTTCATGAAAGTTGCGGGCTTGATAAGGATGATTGGTTCTGTGTTTTCTGTTTTCCCGGCAGCAATCCAGTTCTCCAGGGAATTTTTTTTCTGAAAAGCTGTTCCCAGTTTTTCAGCCAGGCAATCCACGACAAGGTACCCGATATTGTGCCTGGTTTGTGAATAAAGTGTTCCAGGATTGCCTAAACCAGCAATGAGAAGAGTCATGGGAAAAACCTTTAAGAATTAAAAAAATTTAAAAATGAAAGAAAAGATGAAAGCACATCGTGCATTTATTTTATTGATCTCGATCCTGTTCTTTTCCCCTATTCTCAATTCTAAATTATTTTTTCTTTTCGGCCTTCTCAGCCGGAGCAGCGGCTTCGGATTTAGCTGCCCCTTTAACGGGTGCCTTGGCTGCTCCTTCTGCCGGTGCGGCTGCGGCGGCTTCTCCTTCAGCCGGTGTCGCGGCCTCAGCAGCAGGCTTTACTTCCTCTTTTTCTTTCTTTTCAGCCAGAACAGCCACTACCGTCGTTTCAGAGGAGGTAAGTGTTTTGATTTTCTCTCCCAGGTGAATGGCTCCGGCATGGATGGAGTCCCCAATATTTAAGCCCGAAATATCCAGTTTTATTTCTTTGGGCACATCCGCCGGCAGGCATTCCACTTCCAAGGATCGCATCACGAATTCAAGAATACCCCCAAACGTCAAGCCAATAGGCGATCCTGTCAACACCACCGGAATCATGAGGCTGATTTTTTCATTCGGATTGATTTCCAGAAAATCAATATGTTCCACTTCCTGACTGACACAGCCTCTCTGAACCTCTTTTATTAAAACGGTCTTGGAAGGGGCCTTCTCATTGTCGATTTTCAGATCAATAAAAATGTTAGAGGCTATTTTGCCATGAAATTGCTGGAGGAATTCTTTCTGATTGAGCTTAAGAGCTTTATTTTCTTTTCCATGGCCGTACACAACAGCAGGCAATATCCCGTTTCTTCTCAGCTGTTTAACTGGTTCCTTGTTCACATCCCTGGATTCAACATCCAATATAATCTCTGACATTGTGTGCTCTCCCTTAATGGTAAATCAGACAGACTAACTATTGAACAACATGCTGACACTTTTACCCTCGTGGATGCGCATGATGGCGTCTCCCAGGAGTTCAGCCACGCTCAAGACTTTTATCTTGGAGGGGTAAGTTTCATGATAAATGCTGTCTGTCACAAACATTTCCTGTATTTCCGATTTTTGTATCCGTTCTACCGCCGGTCCTGACAAGACGCCGTGTGTCACGGCCGCGTATATCTGATTGGCGCCGTTTCGTTTTAAAATGGAGGCGGCTTCCACCAGTGATCCGCCGGTAGCAATGATATCATCCACAATCATGACATTTTTTCCGGACACGTTTCCGATGACGGTCAATGCCTTGGCGGTCGCTCCGTCTATCCTTCTTTTATCCACGATAGCCAGATCGGTTCCCAGTTTCTCGCTGAATGCTCTGGCCATTCGGATAGAACCTGCGTCAGGAGAAACGACAACCATGTCCTGGATGCCTGTATTTTTTAAAAAACGGATCACAACGGGCGCGGAATAAAGATGGTCCATGGGAATATCAAAAAATCCCTGGATTTGCGTTGCATGAAGGTCCATGGCAAGCACCCGGTTGGCACCGGACGTGGTGATGAGATTGGCAACGAGTTTGGCAGTGATCGGCACGCGGCCCTGGTCTTTTCTGTCCTGTCTGGCATAAGCATAATAAGGAAGGACCGCCGTGATCCTGGCTGCGGAAGCACGCTTAAAAGCGTCAATCATGATCAAGAGTTCCATGAGCGATTCATTGGGATTAGGACAGGTCGGCTGAACGATAAAAACATCGCGGTTCCTGGCGTCACAGTTGATCTTGGCCAGAATTTCCCCTTCGGAAAAGCGGGTCACTTCCACATCGCCTAACGGCAGCGAAATCGCGTCCGCAATACTCTGGGCCAGCTTTCTGTTGGAGTTACCGCAGCATAAAATCAGATCTGTATCACGCAGCATAATACTTTCCTTCTAAAAGAGGGGTATATTCACTCTATTTTTTCGTTAATGTCAAGAGAGATTTTCATGTCAGCTGTTTTATGACTCTCGCCGGAACGCCGTAGACAAGAGAATTGTCCGGAATGCTTTTACCTGCAGGAATCACGCTGCCACCCCCGGTGGTCACGTTCTTTCCAAGAACATTCGGGGCGACCACCACGGTATTGGAACCGATATGGCTTCCGTCTCCGATTACGGTCGGATGTTTTTTATGCCCGTCATAGTTGGCAGTAATCGTCCCGGCTCCGATATTGACTTTTTCTCCCAGCGTAGTGTCCCCCAAATACGTGAGATGTTTGGCCTTACTTCCCTTGCCGATCACGCTTCGTTTGACTTCCACAAAATTCCCGATGCAAACCTGGTCCGCGATCCGGATGTTCTCATGAACATGCGCATAGGGACCGATTTCACATTTTTCACCGACCGCCACGTTTCCGGAAATGATGGTAAATGGCTTGATGATTGTATCTTTTCCTATTTGCACGCAGGAATCAATAAAGGTAGTTGAAGGGTCCTCGATGGTCACGCCATTGTCCATGAGGTCTTGCAGTTTTCTTTTCCGGAGAATGTCTATCACCACAGCCAGGTCTTTTCTTGAGTTGACTCCCAGGCATTCTTCACCATAGTTCGTAATGAACGTATCGACTTTTCTTGTGACGGCGTTTTTTCCTTTTTTATTTTTTGCTGGATTTATTTTCAAAGCAATTTGAACCGAATCGGTGAGATAAAACTCTTTTTGGGCATTACTTTTATTTATTTTGGAAAGACAACGAGTGAGTAATTCCACATCAAACACATAGACTCCGCTATTGACCTCATGGATCTGTCTCTGTTTTGGACGGAGGTCTTTTTCTTCAACAATCGCAATGATCCCTTTTGAATCGCGTATGATTCTGCCGTAACTGAAAGGTTCTTTCACAATGCCGGTCAAAACCGTGAGGAGGTTTTTTTCGTTTTCATGAATGCGGATCAGTTCCCGTATGGTTTCTTTTTTTAAGAGCGGCATATCTCCCGGGACAACCAGCACATTTTTGATCATATCCTGCTGCAACAGCGACAGAGCTGTTTTCACGGCATCGGCTGTACCAAGCTGTTCCTGCTGCACGCAAAACAAGGTTTCCGGCGGCATGGCTTTGGTCAGAGCATCTTTGTTTTCAGCAGAAGCCACACAAATCAACAGGCCACTTTCTGATGAAAAGCAGGCATCCAGTACGTGATTGACGAGGGTTTTTCCCATGGCCTTGTGCAGGACCTTGGGGAGTGATGTTTTCATCCTTTTGCTTTTACCCGCAGCTAAAATGACTGTTGCAAAATTATTCATGGTGCTTTTTCCAATCCAGGGCATCTTAAATAATTATAGTTTGTTAGATATGGTTGGTTCTCGCTCAGAGGCGCAGAAATGCAGAGATAATATAACAAAAAATCATTTAATATCTAATACAATATTTGAGAGTCATTGCATATTATTGATGAATTTTCAGAAAAACAGGTTCCTGCGTTGTATCAATAATGATCATATCCTTTTCCCTGCGCCTCTGAGCGAAAAAATTTATTTTTTGTTTTCTTCCGATCCCCGGAGAATGATACTATCCTAACCGTTTATGAGGAGACCGCTCATTTTTCAAACAAGACCATGTAACCTTTCGAAGTCTGGATCAGAACATCCCCTTTGGAATACTTTTTCGCCACGGAATAAAAATCTTCCACGGTGTCAACGGGTTCCTGGGCGATGGAATAAATGACATCCCCTGGACGGATTTTGGCCCGGTGAGCACTGGACCCAAAGGCAACGCCGCTGACCACCACTCCTTCCCTAGAAGGAAGGTTTAATTTTTCAGCGATATCGTCCGTGATGTTTTCAACCCGGAGACCCCGCCATTCAAATACTTTCTGGTCTTGTGCAGCAACAGGCGACTTTCTTCTGGAGGATTCAGGCTCTTTTCTTTCTCCAATGGCCGCTTTTATGGTTTGGATCTGTTTTTTTCTGAAAATTTTACATTCAATGGTCTGGCCGGGTTTAGTCCCTGAAATGATGCGCGTCACATCGTTGGAATCCCTGCAGGGCTCCCCTTGAATTTCCACAATGATATCCCCGGATAAAAATCCGGATTTTTCCGCAGGACTCCCTTCCTCCACTTTGAATACCAAAGCTCCGCTTTTATCTTCCGCCATGCCGAATTGTTTCAACATGTCCCTGTCCATATCCTGCAGCCATAATCCCAGCCAGCCGTGCTTGATTTCTTTACCGCTGATCAGGTCATTTAAAATCATTTTTCCTCGGTTGATGGGGATGGCAAATCCAATCCCCACATTTCCGCCTGAAGGGCTGAATATGAGCGTATTGATTCCGATGACTTCTCCGGCCAGGTTAACCAGAGGTCCTCCGGAGTTTCCCTGATTGATCGCGGCATCGGTCTGAATCAAATCCCCGTACATTCTTCCTTCTTCATAGACATGGAGTGTCCGGTGGATGGCTGAAACAATTCCGGCCGTGACAGTGGGTTTGGGATTGTTCACAATATTGCCGAATGGATTCCCCAAAGCAATGGACCATTGACCGGGTTTGACCTGTTCGGAATCACCCAGTTTAACATAAGGCAGATTATCTCCGTTGATTTTAATCAGGGCAATATCGTTTCTGGGGTCGCTTCCAATGAATGCGGCTTTGAATGTCCTTCCGTCCGGCAGGGTCACTTCAATTTCATCCGCATCGCCTACAACATGGTCGTTGGTCAGGATATAGCCTTCCTGGTTTATGATGAATCCGGAACCCAGCCCTTTCTGTTTGAATTCCTGTCTTCCTCCGGGTGCATTTTTGAAATAATCATATAAAAAATCTTCAAAGGAATAATATTCTCCCCTTGGTCCCTGGCCATAACCGCGGTTCAATATCTGCACCACGCCAATCGTTACAACAGCCGGCCCAACGGTTTCACTGATTTGAACAAAAGCGTCTTCCATCCCTTTCAAAGCGTCCGATACCGGGACTGAAAGTCCAACGGATAATAAACTCAAAAAAACGAGGCATCTGATAGCGAATGATCTGTATTTTTTCATGTTTTTCATCGTGGTTTTCCTCCTGTAAAAAAAGCAGGTATCTTGATTACATCAAAGAATCATGGATAAATCCGCCATTTCTTTTATAAGAATAATTCTAAAAAACTGACATTATTTTTGCAACTGGTATATTTTCCAAAAAAGAAAAACTTTCCCCTTATGGCTTATTCAGATTAAACTGCTGCCTGACATGAAAAAATCCTATCACGTCTGTTTATGGATGCCCAAGGACTACCCTCATTCATTGGGTTTGTTTGAACTGGCAGTTCTTCTTAAAAGTACGTTTGATACCCTCGGCGTTTCCTGTTCATTAAAATTAAACCAACTGGAGGAAAACAAAATCAATATCATCCTGGCCTGGCATTTGGTGAAAATGGATTCCTCGCTGATGAACTATTCCTACATTCCATATCAGCTGGAACAGTTGACCAGACTGCGGGATCAAACGAAAAATTCACCGGATTATTTCAAGAATATGGAAGCCGTGTTACGGCACGCCTATGCAGTATGGGACTATTCTCCGGAGAACATTGATTTTTTAAAAGGATTGGACATTCATGCCCGATACGTTCCTATAGGATATCACAGTGCTCTTGAACAGATTGCTGATAGAACTCAAAAAGACATCGACATATTATTTTATGGAAGCAGGGATGAAAGACGAAACCGCATTTTAGATGCGCTGAATCATCTTCCAAATATTCGAACCCATTTGCTTTTCGGTTGTTACGGAAAAGAAAGGGATGCTTTCATTTCTCGGTCCAAAATCATCTGGAATATCCATAATGAGGGAACGGATCAATTCGAACAGGTGAGGATTTCCTATTTGCTGAACAACCGGTGTTTTATTCTTTCAGAACCTTCAGAGTTTTATCCTTATCCGGAAGTGGAAATCCCTTTTATTTCTGCGGATAAACTGGCTGAAAAAAGTCTTTTTTATCTCAGCAATCCGGATACAATGAATATGTTGAGAAAAAAAAGTCATGAACAATTTAAAACCCATTATCCCATGAAGACTATCCTGGAAAATACCCTATGAAAATCGGAATCGGCATTGCCACTTTCAATCGTTTGCCTCATTTACAGGCCATTCTGCATGATTTATCGGTTTTTCCCCCTTCTTCTTCACCGGTGGAACTGTTTGTCTCCGATGACGGCAGCACGGATGGAACTGTTGAATTTTTAAAAACGGCAGGCATTGAATTCACCACCGCTCCTAATGCCGGCATTTCCTGGAGCAAGAACCGTATTATAACGCGATTCTGGCATCACGATTATACCTTCATCATCGAAGACGACATCCATTTTTTCAGGGCCGGATGGGTAGAACTTTTCATCAACGCCATGGAAAAAACAGGAGAAAACCATCTGAGCTATATTCCAGAAAATGCACGATATACACCGGATCACTGGCAGGCTCACGCATTCGATGAATTCACGATCATGGAAAATTACGGGGCCAATGGAGTGTTCATGGCCTTGTCAAAAAAGGCACTCCATGAAGTGGGTGGTTTTGATACCCGCTTCATTCTTTACGGGCATGAACACTCCAATCTCACGGAACGCGTTCATCATGCCGGTTTGAATCATTTTGTATTCGCGCATTTGAAAGAGGCGGAAACTTACATGACGCTCCAGAACGTCCCCAGCACGGTTCAATCCGAACGCTCCAAAGAGCTGCTATATATCAATCAACTCGTCCTTTATATCTGGGGTTTCTGTCTGAATAACCAGCTTCTTCCCCCTTATTGTCCTCCATGGCCTGAAATCACTTTCTCAGGAACATCCAATGGAAAAACCGGCATAGGGATCATTGTTTCTCATTACACCCGCGAACAGGTATCCATTCTCATAGAAAGCATCCGGAGAAACACGAACGAAACGTATGAACCAGCTATCTTCAATATCACAAAAGATAAAAAAGGCCATCTTCATCAATGGAAAGATTTTCCGTTTCCGGTTTATACTAGCTCTACTCTCTGCGGTGCTTTCCATAAAAATGTTTTATTGGCCCACTTTAAAAATCATCAAAATATCATCCTTTTAGAGGAAGGCTGTCTGCCGGCCCTCTCAGGCTGGTTAACACAGCTTGTGAAATCGGTTTCCCCGAAGAATAATTGTTGTGGCATTGCTCTTTCAAAACAAGGACAAAACATCCCTGTTCAATTCGAGGAGAATATCACAGTCCCCATCGTGCCGGTTCTTCTTCTGACCCATGAAGCCTTGAAAAAGACAGGGGGCTTTGACGAAAGGTTTATCGGCTGCGGAATGGAGACCGAAGATTTCTTCCGGAGAGCGGGACTTTTGAAACAAGGCAGGCTCATTTCTTCCGAAGAACTGCCTTTTCGTTTCCAGGATTATTTTGATTTTAAGGAATTGAGTTATTTCCGGGGGATGTATGACATTGTTCCCAGAAAAAATAAGGAGATCGAAAAATTGCTTCATTTTTGCGAGCAAAAAAATTATCTGAAACTGTCCCGCCCCTTTCATGAATTGAGTGGATAGGATATTTTCGGATCATTTTCCAGGTTAATCGCTGGTGCATCTTTTAGGCTACCATAGTTTGACAATTGGAGGAAATTGTTTAGATTCAAATTTTCACCACGGAGGACACGGAGAGGATTTAAAAAATGTATAATAATGAGTTCTAAACCATGACATGAATGGATATGAATCTAAAAGAATTTAACCGGCTTCCGCTTTTAGGGATCCTTCGCGGGATCAAAAAAGAGGTTATTCATCCTCTTGCGGACTCCATCATCGCATCCGGCTTGAAAAGCGTTGAAATCACCCTAAACACGGAAGGTGCGCCCGAATTGATCAAAGAGATGGTCCGGTACAGCCGTGGCCGGCTCATGATCGGAGCCGGAACCGTTCTGAACAGGAAAGATTTGAAGCAGGCTCTCAATGCCGGGGCGACTTTTATCGTGATGCCTGTGCTTGATAAGGAAGTGGTGAATGATTGTGTGAAGCATGATATACCTGTTTTTCCGGGAGCATTGACGCCAAAAGAAATATACGATGCCTGGAACTGCGGCGCCACCATGGTGAAAATTTTTCCTTCCAATTCTTTCGGCCCCCAGTATTTCAAGGAAATCAAAGCACCTTTGCAGGACGTCAAACTTTTGGCCTGCGGCGGGGTCACTCCTCAGAATATAAGGGATTTTTTCACCTGCGGTGCCTCAGCCGCCGCATTCGGAGCCAGCGTATTCAATAAAGAATGGCTCGCTGAAAAAAAGTTTTCCCTTATCTGTGAAGTAATTAAGAAGTTAATTCAAGCTTATATAAAATAAGCTCTGAGGCGGAATAGGATGAAAAAAACTTATTAGTTCTCGCGCAGAGAATATGGATAAATCAGTTTCCTCAGGAAAAAACTCAAAGCTTGAACCGATAAGGTTCAACACCTGATTGATAATTCCATTAATGTTCCATCGCAATAAAATTCAAAACAAAGACAATACATCGTGTGTAACTACTAATGTCTCTATGTAAAATGCATTACCCATTTTTCTCTGCGCCTCAGCGTCTCTGCGCGAGAAAATGTTAATAACCCCTGTTCAGTTAATAAGATCAATGACGGCTTCTTATTTTAGCCAAGATATTTTTTTGATACCGGTACGGTGGAGAAGAAAGGCGATAGCGCAGAGGAGGACGCCGAAGCCGTATTTCACGGACCGTCTGAAGTTGATGGAGGAAGCCTCCTGAAAGTACTTGGCAGGGCAGGAAATCTCCCCGATTTGAAACTGGCGATGCACTGCCTGGACAATCAACTGGTTGTCGAAGACGAAATCATTGCTGTTTTTCTCAAAGGGGATGGTTTTCAGCAGTTGGGAAGTGTAAGCGCGGTATCCTGTGTGATATTCGGATAATTTCACACCCAGGCACAGGTTTTCAAAATACGTCAGAAAGCGGTTGGCAATGTATTTATATAGAGGCATTCCGCCTTTCAACGCGCCTTTGACAAGGATTCTGGAAGCCAAGACCATGTCATACTGGCCGTAAGCCAGCATGGAAGCCATGGCGATCAATAACTTCGGCGTATACTGATAATCCGGATGAAGCATGATCACGATGTCCGCGTTCAGTTTTAAGGCTTCCCGGTAACAGGTTTTCTGATTGCCTCCATAACCCTGGTTTTTCTCATGAACAAAGACCTTCAAACCCAGTTCTTTGGCGATCTCCACTGTCCGGTCATCGCTGGCGTCATCCACCAGGATCACCTCGTCAACAACACAGTGGTCGATCTCTGTATAAGTTTGCTTCAAAGTTGCTTCTGCCTTGTATGCAGGAAGCACGACCACGATTTTTCTGTTGTTCAGCATGGTTTATATTGTCCGGGTCATTTTAAAAAATGAATGCTCAGCCTGTTAATTGAAATGAGAACATAGCATAAGATGAATTGAAGATAGAAGATTTATTTATGCGGTTAATAACCGAAAAAGGGGGCAAACAAACGATAGGAAACTATTGATCAATCCAGAGGGTCGCTCACCACCATCAGCGGAGAACTCATGAAGTTTGGCAGATACGGAACTATTTAAATTGATTTCACCAAAAAGGACACGCAGAGATTGGAAATATGAAATGACATTGTAACTCAACATTCACAACTCAAAATTATTTTTCCCCCTTTATCTTTTTATTCTGCTGCTCCAGACTGGATCAAAAGCTTTGCTATGGTTTTGCTATTTGCATCCTCATTGGCCAGCTGAAGGGGGGTCTTTTTCAATGAATCTTCTGCATGGACATCTGCTTTCTGGTCGATCAAAAGCTTGACAACAGCATAATCTTTTTTCAGGACAGCCAGATGCAGCGGGGTCTGCAGGTGATCATTTGTGGCGTTCACACGGGCTCCCTTGGAAATCAGAAGAGAGATAAGCCCCGCTTCACCTGCTTCTGCCGCCAGATGCAGGGGTGTTCTTTGTAAGAAATCTTCTGCATGGATATCTGCTTTCTGGTCGATCAAAAGTTTGACAACAGCATAATCTTTTTTCAGGACAGCCAGATGCAGCGGGGTCTGCAAATGGAAACTTCTCGCATTCACGTTGGCTCTTTTGGAAATTAAAAAAGAGACAAGACCAGGCCGCCCCATCTCTGCCGCCAGATGCAGCGGGGATTTTTTATTCTTATCTTTCGCATTGACATCAGCTCCTTTGGAAATGAGATACTGAATCAGATTTTCATTTCTTCGCCGTATGGCAATAAATAAAGGGGTTTCCCCTCCCTTGTCTGCTAAATTGATATCCGCTCCTTTATCCAGAAGGAATTGTATCAGGACCGTATGGTCATGTCTGACAGCAAGATGAAGAGGAGATTCTCCATATTTATTCCGGGCATTGATATCCGCTTTTTTGTCTATCAACAGGGCGGCAAGTTTGTTGTAAGCGTGCGTTACGGCTATATGCAAAAGAGAATCAAAGTCCATGTTTTTCAGATTGGGATTCGCTCCTTTGGAAAGAGCCTGATTCACTTCCTGATATCTGTTTTTTTCCACTGAGGAGATGAGCATGGAATCGGCGTTTTCGCATGCCGCTTCCTGTAAGAAAACGGCAAAGAACAGGTTTATTTTTATCACGGCGGCTCTATTCAGCCATGGGTATTTTGACATTTCCAATTCTTCCTTTTTGTTTTAATCAGATAATCGTCTGCATTCCTCAACGCTTATTTTCATGCCTTCTTTCAGGGAATATTTCGGTTCCCAGCCTGTTTTTTCAATTAAACGGTGATTATCAAGAATAAGCGAAGGAGGTTTTTTAGCACGGTTATTCTGGATGTCCGGCTGTTGAAGGGGAAGTCCGGATAATCCCGAAGCCAGTTCTCCAAGGGTCCGGATGGAAGAGCCGGTCCCTGTGGATAAATTAAAAAGATGGTATCCGCTTTCCCGGATTGAGACACTCAGACGGATCAAGCCTTCAACCACATCCTCAGCAAAAATAAAATCCCTGACCGGCATCCAATCCTTGACATGGATGGATTCACGATCAGCGATCTGTTTTAAAATAGTTCCGGTGACTGTATCCGGATTCATGCCGGGACCATAGGCATTACTGAGCCTGACAACAATGCCGGTCATACCGAATGCCTCTGCATAGCCTTCGATCAGTTTTTCCGCTGCCAGCTTGGTAGAACAATAAAAATTGAATGCACAAACAGGGTCGCTTTCTTTTGCCGGACGGTTTAATTCTTCTCCGTATGCGAGTCCGGTGGATAAGAAAAGGAGTTTCTTCACGCCATTTTTCCGGCAAAATTCCAGTATTTTTTCGGTCAGCATGACGTTGGCTTCCACGGCGCGTGCCGGGTCCTTTATACAGGCGGAGTTATGCGAAATCGCAGCAGCATGGAAAACCGTTTCATTTCCACTGCGTTCGGCTGAAAGGAAATGCTTTTTGATTTCTTTTTCCTTTTCCGACAAATTACCGGAGATGAAATGAAAATGCTGATCGTCTAGTGATTGGGGATGAGAAAGGGCCGTATCCAGTCCGGTTACATGAGCACCTCTCTGAAGCAATTTATAACTCAACCTGCGTCCGATAAAACCGCAAGCGCCGGTCACAAAACAGGAAAAAGGCTTTTCCTTCATGCGATATCCCTCTCATTTATATAAACATTCATGGCTAATTTCTTTTTCGCTTTTTTTCCCAGTACTTTTTTTAAGTCAGAGGCTGGAATCTGGCCTGTTCCCGGTCGTTTCACCCAGATGTTTTTCAAGGTGAATTCCTCCCCTTTTTTTACAGGAAGAATAGTCACGACCGATGAAGAAGCCATTTCCTTCACAATCTGTTCTTCAGGAAAAATAATTTTTCCGCCCCCACGGGCGGAAAAAACAGCCCTCGAGCCTTTGACCATTTCAGTTAATTCCATCGGCTCGATGGAGAAAAAATGATTGAGACCCGGCCAACTCCGGGAAATGGTGAAATGTTTTTCCAGAGCACAGGCTCCGAGGGCAACGGCACCCAGACAGGTATAAATACCATTCGAATGATCAGAAAGTCCCACTGGAACTTTCAATTTTTTTTCCAGTTCCGATATCGTATCGAGCCTGACTTTTTCATGAGAAGTTGGATAGCAAGAGGTGCAATGCATGACAAGGAGCGGACAGCCGTATTTTCGGATGAGGGAGACCGATTTAATGATGGAGGCCATATCATTCATTCCTGTTGAAAGGATGATGGGTTTTCCCCATTTGGCAATATGCTCGATCAAGGGAAGATTATTACAGTCTCCGGAACTGATTTTAAAAGCCGGTACTCTCATTTTATGCAATCGTTCGGCTGCTTCTTTTGAAAAAGGCGCTGAAAGATAGAGGATCCCTTTCCGTTCGCAATATTCCTTTATCTTGATTTCATCGTGCTCGGACAATTCACTCCTTTTGATGATATCCCATAACCGCTCTTTTGAAACGGTCCGTGTCTTTGAGTTCACCTGAATCCTTTCAGCTTTTGTGATGTGACACTGAAATGTCACGCAATCCGCATGAGCTTCATATGCCGCATTCACAAGCTGAATGGCTTTTTCATAAGAGCCTTCATGATTGATCCCGATTCCAGCAATCACAAACGGTGAATGTTCTCTTCCGATTTTACGGTGTTGTATCTGAATTTCATTCATGACGGCTGCCTGATTTGATTCAAAATGAGTTCTGCCGGAGTGAGGCATTTTTTTGTCTTGTTGCATTCTTTGCAGCAGGGGACGCAGTTGCCTTGAGTGCTTTTCCCTCCTCGCGCCAAAGGCAGCCGGTGATCCATGGTCAATTCTGATGGAGAAAATTGTTTTCCGCAATAATAACAAACCCCCTCCATGAGTTTTTGTTTCCACCATCGGCTTTGGCGCAAAACTCTGGCCTTTTCTCTTTCTTTTTTGATGTGTTTTTCGTCTTTATTTATGGAAATCCAATTTTTCATTTTTCTCATTTCATGATTAATCCAGAAAACCACCGCCTCAGGGGGTGGACTAGTACAGTTTGACAATTCCGGAAATTTTTAAAAAGAAATATTTTCACCACGCAGGACACGGAGAGCACGGAGATAATTTAGGATAAGATTTTTATGTTGTGCATTTTGAGTTATAAATTGGAATGATAAAATGACGGTATAACCCAAAATTTAAAACTTAATGCACAATAAGTCTTGCCCTCCGTGCTGTTGTACTACGGACATCCTGTCTTGAGTCATGTCCTACGTGGTGAAAAATAAAAAATGTAAATATTTCACAGTTTATTTATTAGAACACACCGCGATGAAGAGGTTTACATTAAAAGTGAATCCCAGTAGTGTCTCTTTTTAGTTTGTTTACACCCGCAGTATCTGTTGAGGCAACAAATGTATTATAAAAACTCAACGCAGAATACAATGATTCCATATAGGGTAGGGACAGCCCTTTATTTGCACCCTGTCTCAGGGGTTCTCCCACGATACTTTCAGCCTCGATAGACTTTAGATTCAATCTGTCCAGACACATGGAAGTCCTGTATGCTCCCATCCGAAGCGTCTTATCTATATTTTCCCGGATCAGCTGCGGAGAAAGAACCATGCCGTTGGCTCCGGCAATTGATATCACTTCCTCCATCAGTTTTTCTACTATCCGGTAGCTGGGCGGATGATTTAAAATGGATAGCGTATCCACTCCCCCCAGGGCAGCAGAAAGCCCGTTAAAAGGTACATTCCAGATCAGTTTCTCCCATTTTAAAAGTCCCAGAGACGGGGCAATCTGGAAATCAATTCCCGCCTGAATGAAAAGGTTTTTGATTTCAGTTACATAGTTCTCATTCATCGAAGGGTCATAGGCATTGGCTTTGATGTGACCAAACGCCGTATGGGAAATCACTCCGGGTTCTGTCCGGTTCAAGCAGACAAATGCCACAGCCCCGATAATCCGGTTTTTAGGAACCATGGTTGAAATCAATTCCTCATTGCCCAGTCCGTTTTGCAACGTCATGACCATGGAAGAAGGGCCGTAAACCTTAGGGAGAACTTCCTTCAGATAGGACCTGGCTGTGGTCTTCAATGAGACCAGGATCAAGTCGGATCCGGAACATTCTTCACTCTGACGGCATGCCGTTACGGTTTCATGGTAATCGCCGTTTATAGAATGAACCGTGACCCCGTTTATTTTGACGGTTTCATAATCCGAACGGAGTAAAAATTTGACTTCAGCGCCTCCCCTTTTAAGACGGGTCCCGTAAAAAAGTCCGACTGCCCCGCATCCGAGAACCGTGACCGATTTCATGGTTGCTTACTCGTCCTTCATCTCCGTGACAGCGACTATGTAATGAATGTTCAGCGCAAGGAAATCCATTTCCTCGATCAGATCCCTGCTGTGCGGATCATATACTTTGACATCCGAGATCACAACGAAATCCTGGCCTTTATCTCTGTTGAAGTAATCGGTAAAACGAATCCCTTTATCTTTAATGAATCTGCCAACCAGCAGATGGGACACTGTTAGAACTTTGATTTTGATTCGTTCCTTTTCTACTTTCAGATATTCAGCCATGGTTCTCTTCTCCCTTTTTCCAAAGTTTTAATCTGGAGTTCATAAATTCCTCAAATGTATCTCCAGCTATAGACGAACGGATTTGAGACATCAAGTTTACGTAGAAATAGATATTATGAAAAGATAAAAGATGAACTCCCAGGATTTCCTTCACGCTGAAAAGATGGCGCAAATAGGCCCTGGAATAATTCCGGCAGGCGACGCAGTTGCAATCCTCATCCAGGGGGGAGATGTCCTTCATATAACGGGCATTTCTAATATTTATTTTTCCTTTACTGGTGAAAGCGGTTCCGTTCCGGCCGTTTCTGGTTGGCATGACGCAGTCAAACATATCCATTCCAAAGGAAATCTGTCTCAAGAGGTCTTCCGGGGTGCCCACCCCCATCAAATAACGCGGTTTCTCCTCGGGAAGAATCTGGCCCATCCATTCCCCGACAGAGAGCATTTCCTTCTTGGGTTCCCCGACGCTCAATCCACCCACGGCATAAGCATCAAAATCCCCGGAACGAAGCTGTTCAAAATGCTGCTGCCTCAATTCCCTGGAGATTCCTCCCTGAACAATGGCAAAAAGAAGGCTGCCGTCATCGGGTTTGTTTTTTTTGCACTCCAGGGCCCAGAGCGTACTCCGCCTGATGGCCTGGTGAAGCACTTTTTCTTCACAAGGATATGGAGGGCATACATCCAAAACCATTTTAATATCGGAACCGATGGCTGACTGGATCTCCATGCATTGTCTGGGTCCCATAAAAATCCGTGAACCGTCTATATGGGATTGAAACCAGACGCCTTCATCTCCGATTTTGCGCAGGGATTCCAGACTGAATATTTGAAACCCTCCGGAATCGGTAAGGATGCAACGGCTCCAGTTCATGAAATGATGGAGACCTCCTGTTTCCTTCAGTACATCCGCTCCCGGACGCAGCATCAGATGATAGGTGTTGGCCAGAATGATCTCACATCCTATGCGTTCCAGGTCTTCGCTGGAAAGAGCTTTGACGGTTCCCCGCGTTCCAACAGGCATGAAGACCGGTGTTTTGACTTTGCCGTGAGGTAGAGTTAATTCGCCTGTCCTGGCTTTGGAACGCGAGGACTGATTTAACACCTTGAATTTCATTTGGATCGTATCCATTTAAGAAGGCTGCTAAGATGAAGCCCGATTAAAACAAGAATGACAATCAGGATGATCAATGACGCCTGGCTGGACCAGGCTTTAAGTCTTATGATCACTTCTTTTCCGCCCCAAACATACAGCATGACTGAGGTGAATGTGGAACTCAATATGATGGAAAGGTTTTCCTGCAGTTTATACCGTAAAAAATATCCTACGATGGCTCCGGAAACAGGCCCGGCAACCTGAACCGGTAGCAGGACAAACAGAAATAACCCCAGGCCGCGGCCTTTCTTGAGCCAGAAGCCGTATTTATGAACCGCGTTCTGAATTTTTTGCATACTTGTATTAAGCCATTTTATTTCAATTTCTTTTCGAAGAAAAAACACAAACAAAGGGAAAACCAGTCCGACTCCAATGCTCTCCAGAACCGCATGATATCCGATGATGAATAGAGGGGAAAGCCCCCCCTCAAGACAGACCAATATGCTGGCCAGACGGCTACCGAAAAAATTCACAAAAAAAGCGATCAAAAGGATTCCTGCAAGGGAAGGACTGAAAAAAAACAAAAATAGGTTTGCGATAAGAACGGTTATGAAGCCAACAGCTGCGACAACAAAAAGTTTTCCTTCCGGACTCTGCAACAAAAAGGCGTATTTTTTGCCGCTTTTTAGTAATGTTTGGATTGATGGATCGTTATTTTTCATTTTTTGGACTATCAATAATTTAACGCCGTTTAGCCGCAATCCCACTTAAAAAAATCATATCAAAATTGTTCACACCATGAGGAGCATGAAGGACATGGAGAAAACAGGCGGAACGCGCTGGAATTTGAGATGATAAATCCAGTGTTTCTAGAGTCTTCATGCAGTAAAAGCATCACGGCTATCTTCATGGTCTTCCTGGTAAGATCGCTTCTGTACCTTCTAAAAAAACGTAAATTCAATTGACAAAATCAGGGATAAAGTCAAATGCTTTATTATCAATGAAAAAAGAAGTGTTAGAGACTTTCGAAAATCCTTTTCCGGACCGGGCCTATCATATCACCATTGAAGTGCCTGAGTTTACTTCCGTCTGTCCAAAAACCGGTCAGCCGGATTTCGGGACCATCACTATCATCTATATCCCGGATTGCCTTTGCCTGGAATTAAAGTCCGTTAAATTTTACATGCAATCCTATCGCAATGAGGGGATCTTCTATGAAAGGGCCGTCAATGAAATATTGAATGATTTGTCTGTCATCTGCCGTCCCCGATCCATGAAAGTCACGGGCCGTTTCACTCCCCGGGGCGGAATCACCACTACCGTGGAAGCCAGTTTCCCGGAATAAAGCAATCTATTTAAATATGGATGTCCCTTTATTTGACGCAAAGAAACGGTTTCTGTTCTCCTTTCCTGCGAAAATATTGTTTGATGATTTATTGTTATAAAAAATCAATGGTGTTTGGCAGACGGTCAGAAAAATGACTTTATATCGGAATAGGAAAAGCGGGTAGAGGGAATCGAACCCTCATGGCTAGCTTGGAAGGCTAGAGCTTTACCATTAAGCAATACCCGCTTCATCATTTCGATTTTCAAATCATCAATGGGAAGAGATGGATTCGAACCATCGAAGCGCGATGCGCAACAGATTTACAGTCTGTCCCAGTTAGCCGCTTTGGTATCTTCCCGGTATACCCATATATAAAAAAGCTGGTGATGGGATTCGAACCCGCAACCTATTGATTACAAATCAATTGCTCTACCATTGAGCTACACCAGCCAGGGGTTTTAAATCATAAACATTAGAAAATCAAGGATGATTTCGTCAAGACGTAAAATAAATCATAAACCGGTTGCTATATAGTCCTCGGAAGTGGGATCAAAACCCAGAAGAATTTCTCCCAGCACATTGACCGCGTAGCTCTTTCCATTATGTCTGGAAGCAGGGACGGTGTTTCCGTCCTGGGCCACTTCATAAAGCAATATCATGGTATTAGGAATATGTTCGATCAGGGCCTTCAGTTCATTTGAACCATTTAGCAGATTGCTGTTGACAGCATATCCAAAAGATCCTTCCGGCAGCATCGGACATCGGATTTTATTGCGTGTTGTTCCCAGATATTGTTTTAAAAAAAGATCGGTTATAACAGGCGGATTCTTCTCATTGACCGCTGACCGCTCCGACAGGTACACCATCATGGCCTCATGGAGACTCTTTATATTTGAAATACACTGGGCATTTTGAGCTTTTTGCTTTGCGGACTTGTACGAAGTCAGAGCAAGGCCTGCCAAAATAACCAAAATAACCATCACCACCAATATCTCAATAAGAGTAAAGGCCCTTTTTTTCATCGTTTTTTTAGTCTGCATGGATATCTCCAAAACAGTTGAATCATTTCCATTGCAAAATCATCAAGGTTTTGTAATTACCTTGTGCATAATACTGCATTTGAACAAAAATGTCCAAAATATAACAAGTCATTCTGAAAGAACCTCGTCATGTTTGAAACCATTCCCCGTCTGGTAGGCATAGATCTGGAAACCACCGGCAGCAGTTTCAATGACCGGATCGTTGAAATTGCCCTGATCACCTTTGAATATGGAAAAAGGCTTCCGGATTATATAGAAAGGATCAATCCACGGATTCCCATTCCGGCCAGCGCTTCCTATATTCACGGGATCCATGATGCCGATGTTGTCTCTTCTCCTGTTTTCCCTGATATTGCGGACCTAGTGCTCGAGAAAATATCCCATGCCGTCATTTTCGGGTATAATATCATTTTCGATATGAAAATCCTTTCTAACGAGCTGCTGCGCTGCGATAGAATTCCTCCCAATCTCAGAAACACGATTCTTTTGGATCCCTTTTCCATTTGGAAAAAATTGGATCCTAAAACCCTTAAACATGCTTACAAACATTTCTGCGGAAAAGAATTAGCCGGAGCACATAATGCCCTCCTGGATATCAATGCCACCTATGAGGTGCTCTCCGCCCAAATCAAGCAGTTTCCTGATCTTCCGAATGAGCCCAAAGCGTTAGGGTTATACTGTTATCCGGTTGATCCTTCCTGGGTCGGCAGCAGCTACCATTTCATCTGGGGGGAAAACG
Source organism: Candidatus Auribacterota bacterium (assembly GCA_016932965.1). Classification (GTDB taxonomy): domain Bacteria; phylum Auribacterota; class JAFGBW01; order JAFGBW01; family JAFGBW01; genus JAFGBW01. The sequence goes on along the minus strand of JAFGBW010000129.1, from coordinate 15,569 downwards.
GCGAAATCATCTGCAATTTTGCCAAGACAAAAGGCACTCCATTAAAGAGACTGGCTGAAGAGCAAAAGGCTTTCTGCCGGTGGATCTTAACCGGTGATTTCCCGGGGGATATCAAAGCTCTGGTTCAGAAAGCCTTAAACGGTGAACCTTTGCCGGTCAAGCCGATTGAATAAAAAATCCCCCTTCTTTGTCTTCAAAGAAGGGGGATAGGATTGATTTGCGGTGAATATTATTTTAAATGCTTATTCACCATTTTAGTCATATCAAACATGGAAACCTGTTTCTTGCCGTCAAAAATACCCTTTAATTTGTCATCGGCATTGATCATTCTTTTATTTTTTGCGTCCTGAAGCTTGTTTTTCTTAATATAGTCCCACATTTTTTTGACGATTTCAGTTCTGGGTATAGGCTTGGATCCTACTATGGCGGACAGAGCTGAACTGGGTTGAAGTGGCTTCATGAATGCGGGATTTGCTTTACGTGCCGATTTCTTTTTTGTTGGCATGGCGTGTTCCTTTTTTTGATTTTCTACTTGTTTCTTCCTTTTTCCATTTTTTCAGTATTCCTCGTGTTATCACTTTGTGAATACCTCCCTCAAATATTGAGCATTCAATATCCAGGAATGAGGCTATATAATAAAAATATTCACAAAATTATCAAAACTTATTTTCGTATACTTGCTTCTTATCCCATGTCCGATAATAGCTTAATTGTGTTATTTTTACAGGGACTTGCAAGAGAATTTTATATCTGGATATGAATTTTCGTGTGTTCTGAGTATTTCGTTGTTAAAAATAATTGATCTTTTTACTTGATTCTGCTCCATAAGCAACAATGATTTATAGTAACTTGGGACTTCATCATGGAAACAAGAAACATCAAACTGGTCATAGCGTATAAAGGGACGCATTATCACGGCTGGCAGATCCAGAAAGACAAGATCACTGTTCAGGGAGAAATTCAAAAACATCTGTCAGTTCTGCTGAATCATGGTGTTGTTTTATTCGGCGCTTCCCGCACCGACGCAGGCGTGCATGCCTTGGGCCAGACAGGGAATTTTCATACCACATCCCAGAAGGAAACAGAGGTGATCCATCATGCCCTGAACAAAAGGCTGCCTGTGGATATCTATATTAAAAAGGTTCAGGAAGTGCCTTTGGATTTTCATGCCAGAAAAAACGCCCAAGGGAAGCATTATCAATATCGCATATGGATTTCAAAGGAAAAACCGGTTTTTGAGAGTGAAACCATCTACTGGTTAGGTGATAAAAAAATCGATCTGGAATCCATGATTACGGCTGCCAGACAGATTGAGGGGACCCATGATTTCACTTCTTTTGCGTCAAACGCAGGCAGAAAGGATGAAAATAAGATCAGAACGATTGACACCATCGCGATTACAGAACGTTATCCTTTACTCGTCATTGATGTGACCGGAGTGAGTTTTTTATATAAGATGGTCAGGGGGATTTGCGGAACCCTTTTGGAGATCGGGCGCGGGAAATCCCTTGATATTCCTGCTATTCTTAAAGACAGAGCCAGAGGGTCCGCAGCCAGAAATCTTCCTCCTCAAGGTCTGACGCTCATGAAGGTTTTTTATTGATTCAGGGAACAGAAACTTTACAAACACGGTTCATTCTGTTAGGCATTTCTATTTAAGCGGATTGTTTCAATAAAATACGTTATCATGTTTTAATTTTATTTTTTAAAATGTCCATCATGAATGGCTGAATGGAATAAAAAACCTCGATCAGGGGCAAGGATGCAAAAATCAAAAGTGAAAATTAAACCCGGGAGGATAAAAAGAGAGAAAACTCCTGGCTCTTCAATCCTTCCGTTTATAGGGAAAATCATGTCTGCCGCAGAAGAAAAGCAGGCCGCCGATATTGTCAAGATCAGACTCAAAGACGGCATTGCAGATTATTTTATTATCTTAAGCTGTAAAAATGAGCGCCAGATAAAAAGCGTTGTCAATGAGATCGAGAAACAAATCAGGGAACAATTTTCCAGAAAGCCTTTTCATATAGACGGCATGCCTGAATGTGAATGGGTGGTGATGGATTATGGAGATGTCATTGTTCATGCATTTCTCAATGATTTGAGGGATCTTTATGATCTGGAAAGCTTATGGGGGGAGAAAAAAGATCAAATCAGAAAAAGAAGAATCAGGACAGCGTTTGATGACGAGGATGAGATATGAAAACCCTTCTGGAAGGACTTCAATCCCTGATATCACGGACCTTGAAGAAATGCGACGGTGTTCCTATTGAAGCACGGCATGTAGAATTTTCTTTCCCTCCTAAGGAATTCGGGGACCTGAGCCTGAACCTGGCCATGAAACTCAGTAAAGAACTGAAAAAAAAACCGAGAGAGCTTGCTTCCGTCTTCGTTGAAGTATTGGAGGCAGACGCGGATATTCAGGAGATTTTTTCCTCTATCAGGGTGGAAGGCCCGGGATTCATCAATTTTACCTACTCGGACAACATGGTTGGACGCATTGTTTCCACCATACGGGAACAGAAGGAGCATTTTGGACAAAATCATTTCCTGGCCGGGAAAAGCATTTTAATGGAGTTTGTCAGTGCCAATCCAACAGGTCCTTTGACGATAGCTCATGCGAGACAGGCTGCGGTCGGTGACTGCCTGGCCCGGGTCCTTTCTGCCTCAGGGGCCAAGGTTCACAGGGAGTATTACAATAATGACAGGGGTAACCAGGTCACGCTGTTAGGGAAATCGGTTTTTTGCCGGTATCTGGAGAAATTCGGCAAGGATGTCACCTTCCCGGAAGACGGTTATCAGGGAGATTACATCAAAATCATCGCAGATGAAATGGCTGAAAAATACGGCAGGCAAAAGGAGAATCTCTTAGCCGAAGAGGGAGCGGAATTTTTTAAACATGAAGCCGCTGAAAAAATGCTTCAGCAGATTATCAAGGACCTGGCTGATTTCAGGGTTCAATTTGATCGTTTTTTCAGCGAGAAAAGTCTTCTTTCTTCTGACAAGATCCAGACTTGCTTGAATGATTTAAAAGAAAAAGGACACAGCTATGAACAGGATGGCGCCTTATGGTTTGCCTCTTCCCGCTGGAAAGATGACAAGGACAGGGTTCTCATAAAAACCGACGGGGAATACACTTATTTGACCTCTGATATAGCTTATCATCTGGATAAGCTGCAAAGAGGGGTTGATTTGCTGGTTAATTTAGTTGGGCCGGATCATCATGGTTATATTCCAAGGATGAAAGCGGCAGTGGAGGCTTTGGGTTATCAACCCGATCAAATCCAATTTTTAATCATTCAGCTTGTCACACTCTATCGCGGACAAGAGCAGTTGAAAATGGGAAAGAGAAGCGGAGTATATGTGACGCTGCGTGAATTGCTGGAGGAAGTGGGAACGGACGCTGCCCGTTATTTTTTTGTCCGCCGAAAAATGGACAGTCCTTTAGATTTTGATCTGGAGCTGGCCAAAAAACAGACACCGGATAATCCGGTCTTTTATGTTCAGTATGCCTCTGCCAGGATATCCAGCATGTTGAAAAAAGCCCTTGAGAAAAATCCGCTTTACGGCCGAACGGATGTATCCTTTGACGCGTCTTGTATCGGGGATGCTGAAAAATTTCTTCTTAAAATGATATGCCGGTTTCCGGAGGTGGTGGGAGAAGCTGCCGTCCATTTTGAAGTCCACAAAGTAGCTAATTTTCTTGAAGAAACGGCCGGATTTTTCCAAGAATATTATTCCAGCGGGAATAAGGTCATTTCCGAGAATGTTGAGATGACCGTTCAGAAATTAATAGTGTGCCGATGCTTTCAACAGGTGATCAATAACGGATTAAATTTATTGGGAATCAGTATACCGGAGAGGATGTAATGAAAAAGCAAAACATGAAAAAAATAATATTTCTGGCAGGATGTTTTCTTTATGGAACCATGGCGTTTTCAGAAGTCATGCTGACAGGCAGGCAAATGCCGCTGGACGCAGCTTACTGGATATTGAACAAAAAAGGAAAAGCCGGGAAGGGTGAAATCATTTCCAATCAGGCTGAAGTGTTCTGCTGTCTTCAGAATAGAACGGATTTCTGTTTTGGCGGATGCAAAGACGATGAGGGAGCGGTCTGGATGAAAAACAGAGAAAAAGGGGAGACGACATTGACTCGTCCTCCTGAATCGAGGATGATTTACGCCCTGGCTTACTCTGAAAAAGAGGATGCGCTTTACTGCGCCGGAACGCATGTGAATCTAGGCGGCGCTTTCTGGGAAAAAAAAGGCGACAGTGACTGGGGACAACCTCAAATCCTCATGAATTCCTCTGTTATTTACAGTCTGGCTGTGGATGACAAGGACCGTATTTTTGCAGGCGGTCTAATGGGAACGCACGGCAAAGTCTGGATCAAAAACCAGGGAGAATGGAATCACGGCACTAATTTGAATCAGGCAAAGGAAATCAATACCCTGACTATTTCAGGAAACAGTATTTTTGCGGGCGGCAAGAAGAATGATTTATCCGGAGGAGAATGGGAATTCAAAGGAGAAGCCTGGACAGCAGGCAACCCCTTGAAATTTTCAGTGGGGATCTACACTTCCATAACGGCCAAAGATGGAACGGTCTATTTCGGGGGGGCAGGCAATGAAAACAAGGTGATCTGGGAAAATTCCGGCGGATTCTGGAACGCCGTGGAATTAAAAGATTGCCTTGCCCTGTATACTCTTTTTTGCGATTTGGAGGGCAATCTCTATGCTGCAGGCTGGAACAAGCAGAGAAAAGGCCGGTTATGGATCAAAAAGAGAAAGAAGGACTGGGATGAAGGAACGGATATCGAAAACTGCTTTGTGATCCGCGGAATCTGTTGATTCGGATGATGGTCAATCCAGGTTTTCCCGGAAATAGTTTTTGATCTGATCTAAAGAGATTCTTTCCTGCTGCATGGAATCCCGGCTGCGTACGGTCACCGTTTTGTCGCTGAGAGTTTGAAAATCCACGGTGACGCAAAAAGGGGTGCCTATTTCATCCTGACGGCTGTAAGCTTTTCCGATATTGCCGCTGTTGTCGAGCTGCACATTCCATAAGGGACAAAAATCCCTAAACAGGGAGCTGGAAATTTCAATCAGTTCCGGCGCGTTCCGTTTGAGTGCGAAAATGCCGATTTTTACCGGAGCAAGACGCGGGTGTAATTTTAAAACCGTTCGGGTCCGTTCCTCGAGTTTTTCCTCCTGGTAAGCCTCTAACAGAAAAGTCAAAACAGCCCGGTCCACGCCAAAGGAAGGCTCAATCACATAAGGAATGAATTTTTCGTTTGTGATCTGGTCCTGGTATTCGAGTTTTTCCTCGGCATAGAGGTTATGCTGCTTTAAATCATAATCGGTCCTGGACGCGATTCCGACCAGTTCTCCAAATCCCCATGGAAAGCGGTATTCCAGATCCACGGTTCTTTTGGAATAAAAGGCCAGTTCCTTGGGATCATGCTCGCGCATGGCCAGATTCTTCGGCTGGATTCCCAGTTGGAAAAACCAGTTTTTCGAGTACTCGACCCATTCCTGGAAAGAGGCATCCTCTGTTCCGGGTTTGACGAAATATTCAATCTCCATCTGCTCGAACTCACGGGTTCTGAAAATAAACTGTTTCGGAGTGATTTCATTCCTGAATGATTTGCCGGTCTGTCCGATGCCGAAAGGAAGTTTGATCCGGGTAGAATTGAGAACATTGTTGAAATTGACGAAAATCCCCTGGGCTGTTTCAGGGCGAAGATATACGGTCAGGCTTTCACCCTCCACCGCCCCCATCTGAGTGGAAAACATGAGATTGAACTTTTTCGGTTCAGCCAGTTTATCATGGCCGCATTCGGGGCATTTTACCCCCTTTTCCTTGATAGTTTTGCCGATTTCCGGCAGCCCCATTCCGACAGCGGATATCTTTACCTGTTCCTCCAGGAGCTGATCTCCCCGGAATCGTTTTTTACAGGCAAGACATTCAACCAATGGGTCTGAAAATCCCTCCACATGGCCTGAAGCGATCCAGGTTTTCGGGTGCATTAAAATGGAAGAATCCAGCCCCACCATATCCGGCCTGGCTTGGATGAAATATTTCCACCATTCTCTTTTTACATTATTTTTAAGTTCCGCTCCCATGGGACCGTAATCCCATGTATTGGCCAGTCCGCCGTATATTTCAGACCCCGGAAAAATGAAGCCTCTCCGTTTACACAAGGCGACAATGTCTTTCAATAAATCTTTTGCCATAACTCCTCGCAGTTGGAATTTTTTTAACGCTTTCTTTTACAATACCTGCTGGGATTAAGCAAGATCGTTAGTATAAAAAATAGTGTTACTATGGATGTGATGAATATGATTTGATACATGACTCGCGCAGAGAGAGATTGAATTGAGAATCTAGAATTAAGATAACTCCCGCTAAGGCGCAAAGGAGCGGGAAGGAATTTTTTAGACATCAACTGGATTTACAGGATTTATTACGATTTAAGCAGGAAAAAATACTCAGCGTCTTGGCGCGTGGTTTCTTTTTCTATCGCGTTTTATCATAAAAAATGAGATAAATAAAATATGGATATCCCAAAACTAAAAGACAGAAGACCTCCTGAAAGGAAAATTTTTCCCAATTTCACGGTCTTGATAACGGTTGCCAGTGTGATTGTCTCTGTCGTTAAATGGATGGGCTATAATGATTATGCCGTCTATAACCGGACCACTCTTTTTGTCGGACAGATATGGAGGCTGTGGACCTGTCATCTTGATCATTTCACGTTACGTCAGTTTTTCACCGGAGTGATCCCTTTTGTGATTGCCGGCACCATCATTGAAAAAAAGAAATTCCCTTTTTTTATCAGTCTTTATTTTGTTTCCGCCACTTTCATTTCTGCAGTCGTTTTCTTCTTTTATCACAATGTGCAGTATTACAGCGGTCTTTCAGGTGTCACAATGGCAACTGTTGTTTTTTTATGTCTTCACAGTTTTAAGGAAGAATCATCCTGGCGATGGTTGTACGTGATGATTTTGCTTGGAACGCTCACGATAATCGGATTGGAACTGGCGCACGGACAATCTTTTGCCGCAATGGAGAACGAACCCCATTTCCTGGTTCCATCTGTCCATCTCACCGGTGTTTTGTCAGCCGTCTTTGTGTTTTTTGTTTTCAAAAAACGCGTCTGAATTTGTCCGCGGGATAAATGTTTTATCCTGCATTCAATCCATTCCGCTTAATTTTGATGGAGTTTATCTTCATCAAACGGCAAAAAAAAGATGCAGACCATGCCCGGAATAGTGGTGATGCAGCTTATAATGAAAAGCCAGGTATAACCCAGCTTGGCTTGAATCAGGCCGCTTAAAAAGCCCGGCACCATGATTCCCACGGCCATGAGGCCCGTGGAGATCGCATAATGGGATGTTTTGAATTCCCCCCTGGCAAGATATAAAAGATAGACCATGAATCCGGTGAATCCCAGGCCGTAACCGAACTGCTCGGTCATGACCACGCCTAATAGAACCGGATGGGTCTTCACCATCCATGTTCCCGAATCAAACAGGCGAGCCGCCCAATTCAGGGAAAAATTCCATTCAAGCAACGGATGGCAGACGGCCAGATACACAAAAAGCAGATTCGGCAGATGCATGCATAACGTGAACGGCCAGATCATTTTTTTCAGACCGTATTTTTTTATCAGCCATCCGCCGAGAATGCCTCCAATGATCAGGGCGCTTATTCCTATCGTGCCGTACATGATTCCGACTTCTTCCAATCCCAGGTTCATTCCACCGGCCGCAGTTTTATCCAGAAAAAAAGGCTGAACCATTTTCAAAAGTAATCCTTCTCCGAAACGGAAGAGGAGAATAAAGGAAAGGATCACTCCGATCTGTCTTTGTCCGAAATATTCCCTGAAGATTTGTTTGTACGGAAGTCTGGATTTTGTGGCATGGACCGGGGAATCGGTCACAGGATAAGGGAGAATAAAACGGTGATAGAAGAACAACACAAGAAAAATAAAAGACGCGATATAAAAGGCGGCGGACCAGCCCTGAATCACATGGCCGGTCATTTCTTTGATTCTGCCTGCCAATGTGATCAGAATCCCCCCGGCAAAAATCATGGCAAAACGATAAAAAGTATTCCTGATTCCTGAGAAAAAAGCCTGTTCTTTTTTGTTCAGGGCATGGAGATAATAACCGTCAATCACAATATCATGAGTGGCTGAACAAAATGCGATCAAAGTGAAAAGAACTAAACTGATAGTTAAAAAAGAAGGGAATCCCAGTCCGCATCCAAGGAAGACAAAGAAAAGACTCAATATCAAATGCAGGGTGAGGACCCATTGCCTTTTTGTACTCGTGGCGTCCACGGCAGGGCTCCAGAGAAACTTTAAAGACCAGGGAAGATATAAGAAGCTCGTCATGCCGATGAACTCGTTCGTTGCATCCAGTGATTTATACATGGCAACTGAAAGCTGATTCACCAGAACAAAGGGTATCCCTTCAGCAAAATATTGCGAGGGGATATAAAACCATGGATTACGGGAAGTTTTTTCTTTTAAATAATTAAACAAAAAAGGGTTCCTTTTTATTAATCATGGGGATTGTTTTGCATTCATGGGAACATTTTGTTCCCATGAATGCATCTATCAATTTTTTTTAAAAGGGTGCGGGAAAAATTTTTTTATCAAAAAGTTTTTCCCGCAAAATATGATCCCTTTTAATAAATTTAACTTAACAGAAACACCGAGACTTCGGAAAACAAATTCGGTAAGAGAGTTGCGAAACAGGAGGGGACTTTTTTCCCTTTAAGACAGGTATGGGCTGTGGCCTCAATCCTGATGTTCATTTCCCCGCACAGGTTAATGAAATCGGCCACGGTGGTGGTGCGGATATTGGGAGTATTATACCATTCGTAAGGCAGATGCTCCGTTACCGGGGAGGTCCCCTTGATCAGCAGCTGGATCCGGCTGATCCAGTATCCGAAATTCGGGATGCTCACGATCCCTTTTTTCCCCACCCGCATGATTTCCTTTAAAAGCATCCGGGGCTCATAAACCACCTGGAGCGTCAAAGAGAGAATGACATAATCAAAAGTTTTATCCCCGTAATCGGACAGTCCCTCGTCCAGATTGCTTTGAAAAACCGGAATCTCTTTTTGGATACAGGATAGGATATTATTCTGATCTATATCCACGCCGCGGACCTGAACATTTTTATTTTTCCTGAGTAGTTCCAGAAGAGAGCCGTCTCCGCAACCCAGATCCAGTACGGTAGAAGAGGGCTGGATGAATTTTTCAATGGATTCCCAATCGCTTCTCATTCGGGTATTGTGTTTCATTTCTTATTGCCGTCTGAAAGGTGTTTCAAATAATACTTGATGACATGAGTGATAGTCTGGTGTTCCAGTAAAAATGCATCATGACCCAGCGAAGACTTGATTTCCACGTAAGTGACTTCCTTGTTCACGGTGCGCAATGCTTTAGCAATCGCTTTCGATTGATAGGAAGGGAAAAGCCAGTCTGAGGAGAAAGCCATGACCAGGAAGCTCGAGGTCACGTTTTTAAACAGTTCTTCGAGTGATCCATTGGTTCGCATGGCAATGTCAAAATAATCCATCGCCTTGGTGATATACAGGTACGCATTGGCATCAAAGCGTTTTACGAAACTTTTTCCCTGATAACGCAGATAACTTTCCACTTCGAATTCAGGGTCGAAATCATAGGAATACTGGAGGGTGTCTTTCAGGCGCCTGCCGAATTTTTTCTGCATGCTTTCGTCGCTTAAGTAAGTGATATGCCCCACCATCCGGGCAATTTCCAGTCCCCTGGCAGGCGGATCTTTAGGATCATAATTTCCGTTGTTCCACTTGGGATCAGCCATGATGGCCCTTCTGCCAACTTCATTAAAAGCGATACTCTGGGCGCTCAAACGGGCGGTGGAGGCGATCGGGATGGCCCCTTTCACATAACCCGGATAATTAACGGCCCACTCCAACACCTGCATTCCGCCCATGGAACCGCCAATAATAGCCAAAAGCCCGGGGATTTCCAATTGATCCATCAATTGTTTCTGCACGGTCACCATGTCGCTGATGGAGATCACAGGAAAGCTCATGGCATAAGGCTGCTGGGTGTTGGGATTGATGGAAGAAGGACCTGTGGTTCCGTAGCAGCCACCCAATACATTGGAACAGATCACGCAGTACAAATTGGTGTCCAGGGCTTTTCCGGGCCCGATCATCATGTCCCACCAGCCGGGCTTTTTGTCTTCCGGAGTCCAGTATCCTGCGGCATGGGCGCTTCCGGAAAGGGCGTGCAAAACCAAAATGACATTTGATTTCGCTTCATTCATCCTGCCGTATGTTTCATAAGCAACAGTGATGGGTCCAAAAGTGGTGCCGCAATCCAGAGAGATTTTTTCTTTTAGCTGAATCGTCTGGGTCCGGACCAGTCCAACGGAGTCTTTTGTATCATTGTGCATTATTTTTGTTTCTGTAGTCTTGTGATGAGCTAGTGGAATATAATTCTTGGCAAGAAAAGTGTCAAAATGAATTCACAGGGCGCAAACTTCATCCTGTCTGCCTGCAGCCGGGGAATGGCCGAACAAACAGCTGCGAAGCATTCTTTTGAGCGGAGATTCCTAAAAATTCGTTTAGGGGAATCTATCCGTCGCCATTTTTTGGAACGGTCGGACCAAACGAGATATTGAAAATTATTGATCCTCTGCTATAGTTTCGGATCATGCCGATAGTGTTTGCTGAAATATTTATATTAGTCAGTGTCCTTTATTCTTTTTTCATCACAGGAAGGGTTTTACTGAAAACCCCTTTTCTTTCAACCGGTACTCTTGCTGAAAATTCCTTTCTTATCCCCTTTGTCTCCGGAACCGTTTTCTGGATCTATTTCATCTTCATTCTGGCTTCTTTAAAAATGCTTTTCGCGATCCCTGTTTATGGGATGATCTCTCTGGTTTTTCTTTTAGGGGTTATCTCGAAAACGAATTTCATCCCTTTTTCTCGAATGAATAATCCCGGGATATTAGAAGCCCTTTTTCATGTTTTTTTAACCGTCATTGCATTTAGTCTTTTGATGGGCACTTTTACCCCTCATATTTTCTGGGATGAAGGGGCATACCATTTGACCCTGCCGCGGCTTTACCTGGATCAAAAAGGCTTTTTCCGAGTCCCTTTTAATGTGTATTCAAACTGGCCGCAGAGCATGGAAATGCTCTTCACACTCGCACTGCTGATCAAAGATTTTATTCTTGCAAGACTCATCCATTTCAGTTTTGGCATCCTGACACTGATTCTCATTATAACCTTTTCCCGTTCCAGATCCGACAGCAGGGTCGCCGGCTGTCTGGCGGCTATTTTTTTTCTCGCCAATGAAATCGTCCTGTTTGAAATGAAAACCGCCTATGCGGACCTGGGCATGGCGTTCTTTTTTTTCTCTGCTTTTGTGTGTCTGAACCTGGCTTTTGAAAATCCCGGCCAGAGAAAAACTTATCTGATTTATTCCGGTCTCTGTCTGGGACTGGCTGCAGGCACAAAATTTTCCGGCATTTTTAGTCTTTTATGCTTTGTTTTTCTGCTTCTCATGAATCCAATAAACAATAAAAGGAAAATATCGGATATCTGGCTATTGATTTTTCCCGGCCTGATTTTAGTCATGCCCTGGCTGATAAAAAGCTTCTGTCAGACAGGCAATCCCTTGTATCCATTTTTTTATTCATTTTTTGGCGGGCCTGAATGGAGTGATTCCCTGTCCAGAGAGTGGATAAACTGGCAGCAATCCATCGGAATGGGACGGAAATGGATGGATTATCTGCTGTTACCAGTGAGAGTCATCCTGTCCGGGGGATACGGATACAGCCGTTTTGACGGAAATATTTCCCCTTTTTGGATTGCGCTTGTTCCTCTTTCAATTGTTTTCTCTTTCCGCAATCCATTGATCAAAAGGTGTATGACCGTATCAGGAATCTATTTTCTGCTTTGGAGCATCTCCTCCCAGCAAATGCGTTTTTTGATCCCCATTTTGCCCTTTTTGGCTGTTGCAGGGTCTTTGTCTGTTATGGAATTATTTGCAAAGGTAAACAATCTTGTTTATCGCGATTTCTTCTTGAGAGGGGCTCTTCTGGCCGCCGTCATATATATGATGGTCTCTTTTATTCCTATTGGGGAATCCGTTGTATCCAGAATAAACGAACTCTGTCAGAACAAAGAAAAAATAACGGAAATGGAACCTGCGGTTTTTTATTATATCAATAAGCGCATTCCGGATGATGCAAGGATTTTGTTTTTGAACACCAATCAGGGATTCTTTTGTAATAGGGATTTTATTGCGGACAGTTTTTTTGAAGCCTCTCAGATCAATGCACTGCTTTCCCAGGCTAAAACTTCGCAGGAGTTACAGGCTGTTTTACAGTCAATGAAAATGTCTCATATTTTATTTTACAGAAAAAACTGGGGGATCCTTTATCCGGATTCCCTGGCGGACCTGCTTCAGGACACTTCAAAAACCCGATTTTTGTTTACTTCAGGAAAATATGCGCTCTTTGAACTTATATAAGAAACCCATGAATATATTAATGCTGCATTGATAACTGGATCATTAGCTTAGGGAGCCCTTCACTATAAAACAGAATTAATGATAACATTCTACGAAGGACACGAAGAAGAATATTGTTTTAATGAAAAATAATAGATCAATAAAAACATCTTGAGAACAAATCATTATTGAAGTATTGAGGGGGTAAAGGATTTTTTTTCGTACTCTTCGTATCCTTCGTGGTAAAAAAATGACTAAACAAATGAAAAAAAATGAACCGTTCATTCTTGTATTGATAAAAATAGCGGCTGTTTTTTTATTATCTCATTGGACGCTTTTTCTCTCAGCCGCACAGTACGCCCTGAATGAAGAAAAGATATGGTCGGCCTTGAGCTCTGAGGTTGAACACTTGAGGCAGAAGAAAAAAGACAAAGAAGCATTGCGCCTTTTGCAGGACTTCCAGAAACAGTTTCCGCGTTCTTCCCATCTGCCGTCAGCCTGGCTGAATATGGCGGAAATTCTTCTGGAACCGCTGGGTCAGATTGAAGACGGGTTCCTTTACCTGGAAAAGACGGAAAATTCAACCGATGACATGCGGATCATGACCCGGGTTAAAGAATACAAAAAAAAGTATGGTCATACTGTGACACAAAAAAGGTTGAATAAACTCCAAAATGCCGTGCTGCGGTATTTCATGGAGCATCAATCTTTTCCCGGTGAAATACAGCAGCTTTTTTCTTCCTCGGCCATTCAGATCCATGATCTGAAAGATGGTTTTGGATCGGCCATTGTTTATGAGCTGAAAAACAACCCTCTTTTCAAGGGGGAGAACGAACTGGCCTATGTTCTTTTTTCTACAGGGGAGGACCAGAAAAAGGGAACGCACGACGATCTTTTTCCTGAAAAAGAGGTGCATTCATCCGGTGAAGGACCTCTCTCGGTCATCAATACCTATCAGGAGGGGAAACTCTGGGTGGCTGAGATTTCCTATCCGTCGCATAACCGGTCATCCAGGATCACAAGAAAAATAAAAGAAGGAGAACTGTTTCAGGATTTTTACGTATTCGGCATCGGGGAACAGGGTCTGGTTCTTTTAAAAGGCGAAAAACCGCTTGTTGTAAAAAAATAATCTTATTCTTTCTGGAATATTGACTTCAGTCCAGTCCATCCCCAGGTCTTTTGTTTGGCCGTATCCTGAACTGAAGCAGAACGGTTGAGATCCTGAAGCAATTCATTCGGGTGCTGATATCGTTTTGAAGGATCTTTGTGCATCAGCCGTAAAAGGATGCGCGAGAAATTTTCACTGACAGATGGATTCGCCTGACTGGCAGGCATAGGATTTTCCATGATAACCTGGTGCATGAATTCCCGGAGTCCCGGACCTTTAAAAGGTTTCTGGCCTGTGACAAAGGTATAGAAAGTGGCTCCTAAAGAATACAGGTCCGAGCGGATATCCAGAGAATCCCCTTTGAATTGTTCCGGACTCATGTAAGCCGGAGTCCCTATAGCCTGTCCGGCTGAAGAAAGCTGGACCGATTCATCCACGAAATTTTTGGCCAGCCCGAAATCCAGGATTTTTACCTGAAGAGTTCCGTCCTGACTCTTTCGGACAAGGATGTTTTCAGGCTTGATGTCCCGGTGGACCAATCCGGCCTCTTCAGCGGATTTCAAAACATCGGCGCATTGCTTCATGAGGGGGATCGCTGTTTCAGCCGAACCTGCCGGAAACGTCCCTGGAACAAAGGCTTTATCCAGAACCACTGTTTGCGCATCCTGGATGTCCTGATTTGACGCGGAAGGCTCGGCCAGATCACTCCGGGTCATGCTGAGGGTATTTGATTCATAGACGGATGTTTCCGAATCTCCCTCGATCATCCACAAAAGGAGGTTTTTTCCCTCGGCAAATTCCATGATGATATAATGAATGTCTTCGATCACACCGTCATCTAAGATGGCTACCACATTGGGATGGGACAATTTCCTGGCGAGTCTGGCTTCCCTGTGAAAACGCCGTACATTTTTTTCATGTCCGGCATGAATCTGGTGCAGGACTTTGATGGCGACAAAGAAAGGCGGTTCTGAATGGATCTTTTTACCCTTGAAAACAGCCCCGAATCCTCCCCTGCCGATCTCCTCCAGCACCTCGTAGTCTAAAAAAATACTGCCCGGTTTGATTTCCATATTTCAATCATATCCTTAAGTTCGAGGTGTTATTCTATCATTTTATTTCCATTGAGTCCAAAAGATATCCTTCATGGTGAAATCATAAGAAAAAGGATTCTTTTTAGATTAATGCCTCGTTCAGCCAGCGGAGGTCTTTTCCGCTGTCGTAGCGAATACGGCAGGCAGGGATGCATTCGGACATTTTCCGGATGAGGCTGTAGATCTTTTTCATTTTTTTGTCCCGGTTTTTTTCACAGTACCCATGAGAGACAATTTCATCATCGGCGCAGAAAGCGCGGGTCTCATCCGGACTTAACTCTTTTATTCCGAACGGCTTTTCTTTTTCCGGGAATAATATTTTTCTTATTTTCTTGGGTCCGTACCATAAAAATGGATGCGGGGAATCCAAATCCTGGGGAGAAGGAATTTTAAAGGCGAAAAATTCGTTCTTTTCCTCATGATAAACCGTTAAAGTCAAATCATCATTCAGGATCGAAACGCCAGGCAGTTTCTTGCTGAGAGTCGTTTTTCCCTGTCCCTGTTTTCCGGGAATCAGCCAGGCGGTTTCCCCTCTGTACACGCAGGCGCTGTGAAGAAGAAACAGGTCATGCCCATGGCCGAACTGTTTGATGATCTCCATCAATAAAAAAGAAAGAAAAAAAGGAAGATGAACCGGGATTTTTCCGCTCGTGTGCAGAACATACGATTCTTTATTTTGAATCAGATACCCATAAGACAGCGGTTTTACCCTGCCTTTTTTATCATGAAAATAACTGTCCTTTCCGGACAGGTGAATATCCCTGGCTCCCTGCATGATTTCCAATCTATAATTTTTTATCAAGGAAGCACGTTCTTCATCAGGAATGCAGGGGAAAACTTCTCT
>JAFGBW010000128.1 GCA_016932965.1 Candidatus Auribacterota bacterium | reverse complement strand
GTGTCGCCTACTTTGTTCCGCCTGATCTGGGCAACGCCTATCTCGGCATGCAGGGAGACCTGTGGGACTCACAAAAAGACATGTTCATGGCCCTATTGGGAGCTGTTATCAGCATGGCCTTCATTTCAAAACTCAGAAAAATCGTCAGCAAGTCAAACCAGATCCAGGAACAACAAAACTCCTACCATTCTACATCCATGAAATCGTGACATTCGTGTTCCGGAAACAGGTTAGAAGAATCCGCCGGCCTCATCCCCCTTTGCTTGCAGCGGGGTTAACCCGCAGATTGCCGCAGGGAACTTCAATCATCTTCTCTCCCGATAAATCTTGTTTCCATTCATCATTTCATAATGACACAGGACCCACTCGGTTATTTCTCCTTCCGGAGTGACGGTCTGAACGTGGATATCATAATCCCTGTTTTTCTTTCTGGGTATAAAAAGGTCCCCGAAAACCGCTTCATCGATGATATAACCGCAATCCTGTACGATTTCCTGCTCGTATGGTTCCTCCGCATTATCTGGAGACAGAATGAAAAACCTGATTCTGGAAGGTCCGTCATTCTTCATGGTTTGCATGATTTTGATGATCACCTGCCTGACACAGGTAAGGATCCGTTCCCTTCCCGCGTCATAGAAGGAAACCATCACTTTTTTCAGGGTGCCTTTTTCCTCAAAAAAACGGATTTCCCTGTAAGAGGATAAAATATTTAAAAGGGTTTCCGAGCCGTTTTGACCGGAAACGGTCAAAATAGTATTCAGGACCCGTCTGGTCAAAACACGGCCGTTTTCATTGAAGGCCGTATTGAAGATGAAACAGTCATTGACTTCCTTCCGGTCCGCTTCACTCAAACCGTCTTTTCCTGGAAGGATCAGGAATTCAGAATCTTTGAAATAACGAAGCCTGAGCATTTCGTCGAATGAAGCCTCCCGGCAATTGCCGGACTGAAAACATCTTTTTCCTTTTGAAAAAAGGTATTGTCTGACGATTCTTTTATCCCTGAAAGGAGATGTTTCCTGGATCAGGGCATGATAGAACCAAGATTGGGGGGCAGGTCTTTTCTTCGTGGTGAGAAAAGCATACTCATAGGAATGAATCCTTCCCAGTTTATCGAGCATGAGATTATAGATGAGACACCCGACTTCTTCCCGGTAGGTATATTGCGAATCATGGATGGTTTCTCCGGACAACAGCCCGTTCGGATGGAACATCCTGTTCCTGCATTCCTTGATCCGGGTCCATTGCTTGTAACCGTTCCGGTTCACGGTAAATTGTTTTTTCCGGTAGGCGGTCGGCTCTCCGTTCATAGTGAACCCTTTATACTGGATCTCCCTGCCTTCTGAAAAACAATAAAAAGGCTCCTTGCAGGGCATTCTCCTGTCCAGAAAACTCTTTATGATGACGGTCCTGAGCGTTCTCCCCTTTGAATCCGCCTCCAGATGATACAGGTCATAGCACACTTGACCATTCTCATTCGGTGATGTGTGAAACCGGATATACCGGACACGGAACCGGTTTAGGGACAGACGCATGATGCGGACTTTTTTCCTGGAAAACTCATCCTTTTTCACAGTGGCAATCCGCACCAGTGTGCGTTCGAACGACGGAACCAAATCCCGGGGAGAAAAAATGAATTCGAAAGATACCGGGCCCGGAATATTCGTCCCAGACTCCTCTTCCAGATATTGTTTGAAAGACGAAATGATCTGCAATGCGACAGGATAATACTCCGACCGTATTTTTTTCTCCGGAATGCGGAAAGGCCCCGGAACTCTAAAAACAACCGGGGAAGCCCCCTCAGCGGTACAGGTCATGACTGCGGCATGGACTTTGAAAGCCAGCGTCAGACAATAAAGCAAGACGGCATACCTCATTTTCATGGAGTCACTTTCATCCTTTTTGAATCAATTTTTTAACTTATACTTTTTAAGATAAAAAAGGTATAATTAAAGAAAATGTTACCATTCATTATACGGAGGGACATGCTCATGAAACGATCCATTTATACGGTTTTTCTTTCAGGAATATTAATGCTGTTCTCTGAAACATGGCTTCACAGCGCCATCTTTCAGGAACCATTACCCCAGGACACCAAAACCCTGAAAACCCATTATTTATTTATCAAGGATAATTTCCCACAGCCTTTGCCCAAACCGGCTGCCCCTCTTGAAACACCGCAGCTTCCGCAGGAGCCTGCGGTTAAAACACCGGTTCCGTCTTCTGCCAGTCCCTTCCATATCACATCCGTTTACATAAGGCCGACCCTGGGAAGCGTCACACAGCTCTTCAGGAAATACAAGGACATCCCGGGAGGCATCACCCTGGAAGGCACAGCCGCGGGACTGGATGAGATCAATGAGGTTTTGTATGATCCGCAAAAAAATATTTTCGTCCTGAACCGGAAATGGATCTATGAAAATCCCCTTTCCCATGCGGAAACAAAGGCACTCTTTCTGGCAATGGATCAGGACGATCTGGCAGGGGTCTCTTTAGGGGACACTGACGCCACCTACGGGGCTCTGGAAGAAGGCAGCATTCCCTGCATTAATTTAAAAATGGCTGATCATTTCCTGGGCTGCATCGTTTTCTCGAATCAATCCTGGGTAAAACAACACACCTTTCCAGGTGGCTACAGGCCGAAAAATAATTCGGAATCAGGCAGGGGTTATTACTCCGCTTATTTTAATTTCAGGGATTATGTCTTCAAAAAAGAAAACGATAAGGTCAAACTGGAGGAAGCCCGCATGATTGCCACTCTCATTCCTCTGACCAAGTCAAACAGTCGCTACCTGCCGGATTCCCGGAAAATCGTGAAAGAAATGATCCCGGAGGCCTATGAATCCAACATCCGCCACATCACTTCTGAAATTTCCTCGTATTCAACGGATTCCCGTCTTCAAAAAGTGTTCGCCTATGGTGAAATGGCATCCTTTGCCAGGACGCTCAAGGAAAAGGGACTGTCTTTATCAGGCATCATCGGTTAAATCCATTTCAGGTAATAATTGGAGTTTCCAAGAGCCAGCAGCGCGGGTTATCCATTTATTTTTTAAACCGCAAAATAAACGAATCACACGAAAGTTTTTCTCAGCTTCGCTATAAAAAAGTCAAATATCACCGGCAAAGCCGGTGGCTTGAAATTGTTATCGGCTATAAGCCTCTGTTGTGAGCCACTCAAAGTGGCATAATCGTTGATTATCTTCTATTGATTTATTTCACCACTCCACACGGAGTGGTGAAATAAATTTTAAATACTTCCATACCTGTCAAACTTTGCCAGTCCAAAGGCTGTGCCGGTGGTTTACCGGATTAATTATAATAAAGAAATCTTTTTTCGTGTCTTTCGTGCTTTTCGTGATTTTCCATCTTTATATTCTTGCGGAGAACCTATTTTATAGAAAGCCCCTATACAAAGTGCAAACTGAATCTCCCCGCAGCAAACTGCGGAGAATCTTCCTCAGTTAAGGATCGATGCTTTTCTTCACGCGTGCTTACCCCGTGGCAAGCCACGGGGAATGCGCTCACTTTGAGGTTCATAAAAATGACTGGGGATCCACGTCAATGGTGATGTTTTTCGAGGCAAATTCGCGTCTGAGGTACGCGCAGATCAACTGAAGCATCGGTTTGACTTTTCCGGTAGAAACGAGGATCTGCCAGCGATAACGGGTCCGGATTTTTTTGAGGGGACAGGGAACGGGCTCAAAGATTCTGGCAGGCTTGAAATCCCGCTGCTTCTTCAGGCCGCTGAAAAGGATTTTCGCCAGTCTGGATGCATCCTGTTCATCATTTTCTGCGATCTCCAGCCGGATGAAATGCACGAACGGCGGATATTGCAGTTCCTTCCTGTAACGGATTTCATATTCATAAAAGGAGGAAAAATCCTGATTCAACGCATGAATTAAAACAGGGTGTGAAAGGGCATCTGACTGGATGACGACTTCCCCTTTGATATCCCCCCTGCCGGCCCGGCCCGCGACCTGCGTGATCAGCTGAAAGGTGGATTCACCTGAACGGAAATCAGGAATATTCAAAGCCAGATCCGCAGCTAACACGCCCACCAAGGTGACATTGGCCACATCCAGACCTTTGGCGATCATCTGGGTCCCAATCAGGATATCCACCTGACCGCTTTTAAGATCGTCCCAGACTTTCTCCAGCGCCCCCTTTTTTTTGAGCGCGTCCGAATCCAGCCTGGCGATACGGGCGTCCGGAAACAAAAGGCGGATGTTTTTCTCCACCTTTTCCGTTCCGAAACCGAGATACTGCATGCCTGACAGTTTGCATTCAGGGCAGACGGAAGGAACAGAAGTCTTATGCTCGCAGTGATGACAAAGAAGATTGTTTTCTTCCTTATGATAGGTGAGCGAAACGCTGCACTGGCTGCAGCGCAGCACCATGCCGCAGCGGGGGCATACGAGGCATGTCGAAAATCCCCTGCGGTTGAGAAACAGGATGATCTGTTCCTTTTTCTTCAACCGGTCATCCATCAGATTCACCAGTTTATCAGAAAAAATAAACAATTTTTTATGCCGGGTTCTTTCCTTCTGCATATCCACAGCTATGACGGAGGGCATTTCATGTTTGCTGATCCGTTTTGGAAGCTTGAGCAGGCGGTATTTTTTCATCTGACAATTGAAATAGGATTCCATGGAAGGCGTAGCGGAGCCGAGAATGACAACGGCATTTTCCAGCCGGCCGCGCAGGACCGCCATGTCTCTCGCATTGTATTTCGGGGCCTCCTCCTGTTTATAGGCCCTTTCATGCTCTTCATCCACGATCAAAAGTCCCAATCGTTTCAACGGGGCAAAAACAGCGGACCTGGCCCCCAGGACAAAACGGATTTCCCCACGGGCCACTTTAAGCCAGTTCAAAGCCCTCTCCCCATCAGTCAGGCGTGAATGAAAGACCGCGACAGATTCCTTGAAGCGCTGATGTACCCGTTCAATCAATTGAGTGGTCAAGGCGATTTCCGGCACCAGCATTAACGCACTCCGTCCCTGTTGCAGCGTTTCCCTGATACAATGAAAATAGACTTCTGTTTTTCCTGAACCCGTCACCCCCCATAACAGAAACACCTCATGAAGCGACCGGTTTATGGAGGAAGTCACGGTTTCAACACAATGGTTCTGGTCCGGCGTTAAAACAAAAGGTTCCTGGTTTCCTCCGGTTGCACAGCTCAGTTCCTTCCGGCAGCGGACAGATTTGAATACCGCGGAAGGAATAAAAGATTTGAAAACCAGACCCAGCGGGCACGCGTAATATTCAGACATCCACTGCCCCAATTTAAACAAAGCCTGAGACAGAGGAGGGATAGCGTCATGGGTATCTCTTACTTTCTTTATTTTTACCTCCGGGATGGAAGGTTCCTCTTTGATCTGCGTGATGCAGGCATCCAGAATCCGGTTTTGAAAGGGAACCTTGATAAATCCTCCCAGAACCGGTTCCCCGAGCCGAGCCGGGAACTCATAATCAAAACTCCGGTCGATATAATGTCCGATCACTGCCTCTATAAAACAAGGGCCGTGTGATTTGGAATGCATCTCAAATGATACAATGGGGTCAGACATGAGATATATACCCATAAAAATTTGAGCGGGGTGGTTTAGAATTGAGAATTGAAATGAACATGCTGCTCTTAATAAAAAATAGATTGATCAAATAAATCGACAGATCCATCATCCTCTGTCGTTTAGATAAACATTTTTCCCGTTTTGTAATTCTCAATTCTCAATTCTCAATTCTTAATTCTCAAGAATCCCATCACCTTCTGAATGTCTGCCCATACCTGGCGTTTGGATTCCGGTTTCTTCAGAAGAAAATAGGGGTCCCACGAAGCCATGATCACAAAACCCCTTTTGTCCTTTATAAACGTTTCTCTCAAATGTTCCACGGGCTCTTTACTCCCAGTGAGCAGTTGAGAAATCCTTTCACCCCAGCACACAACCACTCTGGGTCTGATGTCTTCCATCTCCTGATAAAAACGGTTCAGTCCCTCCTGCAATTCCTCCTCGGATAGATACGCCTTATGGAACGGAACCAGATAGGTCTTATACACATCTGTTTTGAGTTTCAACCTGGATTTCATCGCGGAAATCACTTCCTCCAGTTTCAAGGCGCCTTCATCGCTGTATGCTGAATGATTGTCCTCTTCTGTCTTCGAAGGGCAAAGACGGAGAAAAACGACTTCATGCCCTCCCTGTCTGAGCCATTTTGTTTCACTTTTCGCAGACGATCCGCTGACAGAAGGAATGGGGGCTGTTTTCCCGCCCCTATCTGATGAAAAGTCCTTTTTTTCATGCGACGTCACTTCATCAGGATTGATGATCCACTTTTCACCCTGCCTGGCCTTCTCTTCCAGGAGCATCCTCAGACTGGCTGCGCATTCAATGAGCTCCGAATTATATGCGTTCCTCATGACTGTCCTGTTTCATTTCCGCCTATTGTTAAATTGAAGGTATGATCCAGCTGAGGATCAAGAATCCTTGTCATTCATAATGGACCCGGTTCTATATCCTTATATACTCAACTTTCAATTCTCAATTCTTTCTTACAGCTGTCGTATATTCATTCATCCGGCGATTCAAAGATTTTCATGCGGCCGTTTTTTTCTATATATCCCGATCCAGCCGATTCTTGGGGCCGGCAAAGGATGACTGAGTCCTTTTTTCCAGTGAAAAACAATCTTGTCCCGGCTGAGGTAATCAACCAATCCGGTCATAGTGTATTGTTTTTTATATTGTTCAAACCAGTAAAAAAGTTTTTTCTCGGAATCTTCCGTCACGCCTAGGGAAGACTGGAAAAAGACAAACAGAAGAAATTCAGGTGATTCACCTTCAATCTGGGAGATCATCTCGTTCTGCATGTCGAGGGCATGAGGCTGGGGCTCCATCATGGGATAAATATACAAATATGATGTCGCGCTGCTTCTGTCCGCGTAAAACAAAATTTGCGGTTCAGAACCCAACACGGCTATTTTGTCCCCGGGTTGCGAAACAAATCTGATTTTCTCGCCCATGGCCCTGAAAGAACCGAGAAATGTCCTCTCAGTGGAACAGGGATATGGATCATGATGAGACCCCAGGACGATCATACCACAGATAACGGCCGTCAATACTGAAACGGCTTGCGAAGGCATGTTGAAATTTGACAACAGCCGGAACAGATAAAAATATCCCAGTCCGGCCAGAAGAGACAAAGACGGTGTCAACAGGATAAAATAATGACCTCTGAAATAAAAACCCGGGCATACGGATAAAAAAGAAAAAAACGTAAAAAGGACTATAATCCATGATTTTTTTTTCTCATCCCGGGGCAGGAAAAACAGGGAAACCATTCCCAGACCGATAAAAAAGAGCAGCCATTTTGAAGCACAAAAGATATTCACCAGCTGTGTTTTCAAGAGATTCATCCCGACAGAAAACGGTATATAAGAAACGTAATAGGCAGCATAGGTGTGAATCCAGAACCAGGTGCTTTCAAGGCAGCCATGATGCAGAAGCACCAAAAAGACGATGAAGAGAGGGAGCGCCATGCAGCCGAAAAAAACAGCATGAAGCAGACAGACGCGGCTTATTTTCTTCCGTATTGAAAAAATCCCGGTTTCAAAAATAAAAACAGAAAACAGAATGAAAGAGGCGGCATACGGTTTTATGATGAACGCCATGCCCAGCGACAATCCGCCGGGGATCAGCCAGGACAACCTGGAATTCTTTTCAACAAAACCATTCACAAAAAAAATTCCGGCCATTCCAAAAAAAATGACGAACTGTTCGGAATTGGCCATGCAGCCCTGGATTTCCGGGACAAGTGAAAACAGTAAAAAAACAATACAGGAACTGATCCCGGTCAAAGGATGAATCCATCTTGATCCCCACAGATAAATGAAAACAGCCGTGAACAGATTCAGGATAAGGGCGAAAAAACGAATGGTTTCAGAAGCCGTTCCGGCGAGCTTGAAAAAAAGCGCGTAAATCCAGACCATTCCGGGAAGCCGCATGTTATTGACCCGGTCATAAGGAGATATCCCCTGCAATAAAAGCCGGGCCCCGTAAGCATAGCCTCCTTCATCCCGGTCAAAAGGGATGTCCAGGGTTGTAGTACGCACTTTTATCGAATAGAAAAAAGCGAAAAGAAGAATAAAAAAAAGCAGGACTTCATGAAACCGGATATTTTTTATGGGACCAG
>JAFGBW010000015.1 GCA_016932965.1 Candidatus Auribacterota bacterium | reverse complement strand
GGTTGACACCAGATCAAAACGGGGCCGATTATCCACTAAGATACTGCCGTTAGCGTCAAAAATCCTTCCTCTAGGCGGAGCGATGACAACACTGCGGATCCGGTTTTTTAATGCCAGATCCTGAAAGTAAGCCCCTTGTTCAATTTGGAGAAACCACAATTGTTTTCCCAGGATAAAAAAAGTCAGGAATACCAGAATATATAATAATTTTAACCGGTTTTTGAACTTGCGGAGATTAATGGTAGCGGCGTTTTTCATAAGAGATATTGTCCAGGAATCGATATAAGGGGATAGAAAAAACCGTATTGACAATCGCTACGGAAAGAAGATCCAGCTTAAAAAGGACCTGTTTTTCAGAGTAATAAAACAAATCCAGAATCATGAAGCTAAAAAAGGAGATCAGAATACTCATGATGAAAAGAATGAAAAGCCTTGTTCCCAGCTGTTGAGTGAAAATGACAGTCTGAAACGACGATACGGACAAGCCGGTGAAACCATAGGTCAAAACCGAAAATCCAAAAGGCCCGATGGAAAAAACATCATTCAGTAAGCCGCACCAGAGCCCGCATAAATAACCTTTTTTCCAGTCATATTTAATCCCTATGAAAACCGTGAGAGAAAAAAGAAGTTCATAATGGATACCCAGAAGACGCACATGGTCAAAAATGCATATCTGCAGAATGACTGAGCAGATAAGAATGATAAAAAACAGGATTTTGTCCATCAGGAAGCTACTCCGTGTTCGAATTTTCTTGTTCCAGACGCCTTGTTTTTGTTGATGATGATCAGCACTTCCTCCAGTTTATCAAATTCGACGGACGATTTTACCTCAGCGTATTTATAAAGCCCTGATTTTTCAGAGTAAACAGCCGTCACTTCTCCAAGCAAAAGTCCTTTGGGGAACCGGTTGTCCAAACCGGAGGAGATGATCATATCCGTCGGTTTGACATCAGAGGCCCGCGGAAGATAATCGAGCACGCAGGTCTGTCCTCCTTTCCCCTGAAGGACCCCGATGTCCCTGGTTCGGAGAACCAACCCGCCAATCTGGGAATTTTTATCCGAGAGCAGCATGATTTTGGCGTTGTTTTTATAGACCTCCATTACTTTGCCTACTACGCCATTTAAAGAAAGTACAACCTGATCCGGCTCTATCCCGTGACGATTCCCCTTGTCCACAATGATGCCATTATACCAATTTGATGGATCCTGTCCGACGATCCTCGCAGCCGTGACAGAAAAGTTCAATTTGGATTTAAAGTGGAATAAACCATGCAGCCTTATGTTTTCAAGCCGGATTTCCTGATTTTCCATTAACTGTCTTTTCAATTCGGCAATGGTATTTTCTAGACGTTTATTCTCTTTTTTCAGACTGTAAAAATGGATCAAGGCGGAAAACGTTTCTTCCACTTCCTGAACGAAAAGTGAAACATAAGATAAAACGGGGGAAAAAAACCGGATAAATGGCCTCTTGATCAATACATCTTTCCCTGAATGATGAAAGAGTATCAATATGAGAGAGAGAATGAGAATAAAGAGGAATGCTTTCCTTTTGGAGCGATTGTCAATATAGTATCTCAACTTTCCTCACTGAAAAAATGCTGTGTATGTCTAATGCATTGTGTCTTAATTATGGTACAGGATTTACCTGATGATGATCAACCTTTCTTTCAAAAGAAAAGCAATAATATTGGGAAAAGGGTTGTTTTTTTTGCAGCCTCTTTATAAAATAACTCTAAGAAAAAAAAATGATCACTAAAAATCCATGTCGATATTTCAGCCTTGTTTTGTTATGGGCAGGGATTCTCTGTTTCATTTGCGGCGCAGCTTCATTGATTTCTTATGAAGATACAGGGAATTCATTGAACAAGGAAGAAACGGCAGAGCCCAATTATGAGCCACGGCTGAACGTATTTTCCTCCCTGGTTGAAAGCCTATTGAAGGATGTCCGCGAAAAGAAACTGGAAGGGGAAAAATACCTGTTAAAAGCGAGAAAAATCTTTCTTGTTGGAAAGATAGGCCGCTTGAAGTTGGAAAAGAACACGGAATTTTTTCATTATTTCGATCTGGTCCTCTATAACTTGATTTTTTACCGTAATCAGTTTGACCAGGGAAGAAATGTGCAGATGATCCGTCCAAAGATGCAGCCGCGGCTGACCCGGTCCGTTATACAGCAGTTCAATACCAGAACCACGTTTCGAACTTACGCTGTTCGACGGAGTTTCATCATTGATTTCTATCTTTCTTCCTGCCAGAACAAGCTGACTGCCAGTGAAAAAGTCCGCCTGATGGCCTACATTGACTCCCCTCTTCATGACAAGCCTAGAGAAGGCATCCGCAATACGGACATTGTATTGAATATTATCAGACCTTACCTTCATTTCTCAGAATCTGAATTGGTCAAGAACCTTTTTGACTTCAATAATAAATCATCGGAGGTTTCCGCGTCTGTTTCTTCCCCAATGCCAGATGAGCTGGTTCCTTCCAAGCCGTTTAAATCTCACGCACCATTGATTGATGTCGTTAAAAAATCAATTCCTGAGTCTGTCCTGAAAGAACAAAAGCTGATAAATTGGATTCTGGTGGCATCCGTCATCATAGTCAGCATACTGCTCGCGTATCTTCTGCTGAGAAAGAAACCCCCTTTGGAATCGGCTCAAAGCACAAAAGTCTTCAAGGAGCCCTCTTCTCTGAGAACGCCTTTTTCCATCCAGGACATGATCCTGGAACCTTCTAAACCGCATCCGGATTACGTAGCCCCTACTAAACTCGATGCGGTGAGCCAGATGATGATCCAGACCCTTCCTGACCGGTATGAAAATATCTGGAAAGTCTCCAAAGGAGGCATGGGAGTCATTTTTGGGGCGCATGACAAATTTCTAAAGAGAAAAGTGGCCATCAAGATGATTTCCCCAACTTTGTGTGATGATGAAAACCTGGTTCAACGGTTCATCAATGAGGCCCGGTCCGTCGCCTCCCTGGATCATCCTCATATTCTGAAAATTTATGACGTGGGTATGGGCCAATATCCCTTTTTTGTGATGGAGTTTTTAGAAGGCGTGACACTCGATGAACTGATCAATTCTAAGAGAAAGCTGAACAGCGAAGAGATCAAATATTACGGACTTCAGATGGCTGACGCTTTAAACTACTGCCACCAGAAGGGCATCATCCATCGCGACATCAAACCATCCAATATTTTTATCGTGAACAACAACCGTTTTGTGAAACTCATTGATTTTGGAATCGCTAAAAATCAGGATATGACCGGACTTACACGGTCTGATGTTACTTTGGGTTCTGCCTCATACATGGCTCCTGAGCAGCTTAAAAGCAACAGCTCCGGCGTCCATTCAGACATTTATTCCTTTGGACTTGTGCTTTATAAAATGGCCAG
>JAFGBW010000127.1 GCA_016932965.1 Candidatus Auribacterota bacterium | reverse complement strand
TACAGCAACGACTACTTTTCAGGATGGTCCCAGCTTTGCAATTCCAGGGGACAAATTTTTCATGATACGGTTCCGACCACTTTCAGACCCGATCCAAATCATTATACCCTGCGTATTCCTCTTTATTTCAGACACGCTTTTCTGGATGGCTGGATATTGAAACGTTATGATGTCTATCTCAACCATCCCAGATTGGATCTGACCATCCGTTTCTTTCTGCCGGATGTTTCCCCTCTTTTTTTGCGTACCGGGATCGTCACGCTGAATCCTGAGGCTTTTGATGGAAAGAAACTGCATTATTCGACCGTCAATGGGGGGAAAGAAATAGAAACGTTTGCTTTAAAAGGCAAAAAAATCAGTCACACCCGTTTTCAAAACCAGATCTGTTCCGCCACGAGCTGTCTGGGCAGCACCGAAGGCTGGGTGGCTCTTCATGATGATACAAACGGTCTGGCTGTGATCACTCCCAAATACCGGCTGTATTCTGTTCCCATGGTGGATTACGAGGATATCAAAAACAAATGGCTTTGCCGCTTATACCATTCCATTGCCGAATCCGATGACACGGGAAGGATTTTCATTAGAGGACTGAATGAAATCCGTTTTACTTTCATGGGTTTTTCCTCATCGCAGATCGAGGATGTCCGAAAGAAGGCCTATCATATCAATCACCCTTCGATCGTACTGTTGAGAAAGAAGTAATCGTATCCCTTTTTTGATATAATCTTGAGGCATAGCATTTGAGTTTTATTATATCGCACATTAACTGGATCCAGTACAATTGAGAATTAAGAATTGAGAATTAAGAATAGGAAAAAGAAAGATTGTTTAATTAAAAATTATACTTTTCGTGCCGTCGATTCATTGTATTGATCTCTCTAATTTTTCTTCTCAATTTTCAACTCATGATTCTTGATATTTCCGAAAATGAGCCGGGAACCATATTCAAATGAAAAACAATGATCTATCCATCCGGATTTATGAAACCAATAAAACGGCCTTGCTGAAAAATCAAAGTGATTTGCTGGGAATCTTCAGCGACAAAGAATTCAATCCGTTTGAGCTGGTTCCGGCCAAAAACGGCATGCTGACCTCCCAGATCCATGGAAAATTCATTCATTCCAGGTACGACCCGTTAAAGGAATCGGAGCGTTTTATCGAGGAACAGGGATTGAATGAAGGGGATTTTGTGGTCCTGTACGGCATCGGCCTGGGATATCATTTAAGGCCTATACTCAATCAGATCGGACCTGAAGGGTTCTTATACGTCATCGAACTCAATCAGAGTCTTTTGAAAACAGCCCTTTACTGCCAGGATTTATCAAAAGAACTTGAGGACCCGAGAGTTAAAATCATTACCGGCAGGTATCAGGAAGAGGTGGCCCAGGCGTTTGATCATTATATCTGCTGGGGATTGGACTCCATTCCTGATGAAAAGAAAAAGGTGATCATCCATGGAATGAGTCTGGATCTCATCCCTGATGAATTCAGCTGGATCAGGAATTCCCTGGAAATCATCAAGCTGGAAAAACAAGGGGATTCCCTGTTTTATGAGGAAATGAAAAACAATCTGAGAAACAATCTGGAGACAGTCCTTTCTTCACCTGGAATTGAATCTTTGTCCCCGGCGTTTAAAGATTCTCCGGTGATTTTTGCAGGAGCAGGTCCGACCCTGGATCAGGCTGCCCCGCTGATACGGCGGGTCCAGCAGCGGGCGTGGATTGTCTGCGTGGATACCGCGGTCATTCCGCTTCACGAATACGGCATTTGCCCGGATTTGATCATCAGCGTGGACCCGCAGCAGAAATCATCTGATAATTTTGTTTCCTGCGAAAACAAAATGACCCCTATCATCATGCTGCCGACTTCGGCCTCCGATGTGGTGCAGAAGGTAACAGGTTTAAAAATCATGGCTGTCCAGAAAGGAAGCTGGGTCTCTGATTTTTTCAATCATCGCCTGGATTTTCTCGGTTTAACATACGGCGGGGGGGCGGTTTCGGTCATCGGCATGGATATTCTGCTCCGGCTTGCCAAGGGACCACTTCTGCTGGCCGGCATGGATTTTTCCTTCCCCCGGCTTAAATCTTACGCCAATTTTTCCCCTGAATTTAATAAATGGCAGTCCCGCACAGGCCCCTATTTCACATTGGAAATGGCATCCATTGAAAATGTGTTTTCAAGAAAAACCGTGTTCGTTGAAAATTTTTATCAGTCGCATATCCCCACTTTTCAAACCATGTACAGCTATCTCCGATCCCTTGAAACCATCCTTCAATTCTATAAAAGAAATGACGTTTACATGCTTTATCCTGAAGGGGCTAAAATCAAAGGTGTGTCCCCGCTGTTTTTTGAGGAGGAAACCGATAAACTCCTGTCAGAGCCTTTTTCCAAACTCATCCGCCTTGAAAACCCCCACCATCCGCCGGAACTTCTTTCGTTCTGCCGGGAAAAAATAAAAAGCCTGACTAAAACTAGATCATGAATGTCGAGTGATGAGTATAATCCATATCGTCTAAAAGTCCTGTTAGGGCGGAAAACTTCTTTTACCAAAAAAAGTTTTCCGCCCTAGACCCACCTTTTAAGAAAATAGATACGCTGGAAATGATTTTTTGAAACAAAAAATCATTTCCAGCAAAGATAATTAATAAAATAATATCGTAACTATATTGGAAACGTTTGAATCTTTTTTTTCAAGAAATACAAACGTTTCTCATTGTTTTCTTTTTTTAAGAAAGCATGAAGAAGAACTTTTCTTTTTAAAAAGAAAAGTTTTCCTTCATACAAAAACAAAAACCATGATGATTCAACCGGTTTTTTTCAATATATCGTTGAAAGTTCCTGACGGCTGTGCGCAGGCATGCAGAGAGGTTTTTCCTTTTATATCGGCTGCAAAACGCACTTCTTTGATAAAAAAATACACATTGGAAGTCAGGCAGGAAAAACCGGATTTTTCCTTATCAGAAAAAGAAGTTTTTTTTCATGATAAACAAGGCCGGGCAAGACCGCTGCCTTATGGTTATCTGGTTCAAAATAGAAAATCGTATGTTCTGCACACGAGCGGAAAAATCCCGGTTCATCTTCCTTTTTTTCTTTCTTTT
>JAFGBW010000002.1 GCA_016932965.1 Candidatus Auribacterota bacterium | reverse complement strand
CTGGTTTGAGGAGGCTGAACGGACAAACGATCTGGATGCGCTTCAGGACCATCTGAACACAAAAAGCGTTGAAAAGGACGGATTGACGGGGGAGAGTCTCCAGAAGCTGCTCCAGCTTTACAGGCATCTGAATCCGTCTCAACGCGAGGCTTTGAGGTTCGCCTATATTTTTCGCCAGTCGAGCTCGGTTCTCAACCTCGGCAAGGATGCTTATAAATCAGCCGAAATCATCGAACCGGCCCTGCAGGTACTGGTTGAAAAAGAAGTCATTACTGCTGATCAAAAAAACCTTATTCTGGCCCTTATTTCCCAGCATGAAGATTTCAATACCACCCAATACGGCGAGTCCGTTCCTCCAAGAATCGGTGATTATTTAACTGAAAAGGGTCTTGAGGTTTCGGATTATTACGGCCCGGCTTCTTTCATGTATGTCGTGGACCATTCCGGGACCCAGGCGGGCATCCTGACCAACAGCATGCTGGAAAATGCGGACTGGCTTTCCCATGAAGAGCACATTGCGTCTTTGTTTGCGCATTGGGAAAAAGTGCGCTGGCTGGAGGGATTCCGCGGCAAAGGGGCCACCCCGATTCCATTGGCGCAATTGACTCAACTAGAAGCTTATGAATTACCGGCTTTCATCAGGGAAGAGCTGGATTCGGCAGGCCCTCGTGAATACGCGCTCACATTCGAACAGATGCTCCGGAAAAAGATGAGTTTTGTCGGCTGGGCCTATCATTTTTTAAGAAGACTGGGGGACCTGGATGAGCACTCCCTCCTGCGGTTCCTTTATCTCAATTCAAAAATATTTGAGTTTTTTGAAAAAAAAGGAAGGCCTCTTCACATTCTGAAATTTCTCATCATGGAAAAGAACCTGGCCCACATCCAGGAGAATGCCGAATTTTCCCATGCTGTTTTTCAGGATACGACCTGTGCTGACATGGCGGAATTTTTTCATGAGGCTTACGCGGATGAAACTGCTCTCCTGGAAGCCGTACAGGAACGGTTCCATCTTCGGTTTGTCTATTCGGGTGACACCCTTTTACTGGATTGGAACAACGTATACAGCGGCATGGAGGGCTCGGCGTTAAGTCGTTTTCCGGTAACCCAAAAAATATTAGGAAAGGCTTCCTAGTTCTGCAGAGCCTATACAATGGAAAAAAAAGGATTATCCCACATGCTGAAACACGGACTCATCAACGGACCCATACAGCTATTTCTGTCCATGCTGGTTGTTCTGTATTTTTTCTCAATGGATTTGCCGGCATTGGCTCCGATGAGTTATCAGAAAAAAACCGTCACACAGAATTGTTCCGAGATGAAACATTTTGATCCCTGGAACCCGAAATACCTGTGGATTGATTCCCTCATCACCGAAAAGGGAATTCCAAGGCCGGGAACGAATGTCTCTGAAGGCATGCTGATCCCTGCCGGGATCGTTGGTCTGGACGATTTTTTATCTCAAACGAGTTTTACGGTTGATCTTGAATATGTGTATCAGATGATCGTCGCCCTGTACCCTGAATATCAGAAAGAACTGGGCTGGCCGGCCTTGGAGGAAAGAGGGATACAGGACGTCGGAGACATAGTTGTTCCGGTCATTTCCGGTTTTATCCGGTTCATTGAAAAAACCGCTCAGGGCCGTCAAATGCGGGAAATCCTGGGGCAATACAGCTATTCCTACAACCCCGACACCCATGAATTCACCTTTCATTATCCCCCTCAGACCATCACGGTTGAAGATTTCGGCACCGACTTTTCTTCAGCTGATGAAGGGGAAACGCTCATCCTCCCGGTTGATGGAACCCAGAGAGTAAGTCTGCCTCCGTCTCCGATTGAAGGCCGCCTGGCCATTTCAGGATCGATCATCAGAGATATCATGAGGATATTGGAAAATCCCATACCCCAATTGAACGATACGATCAGGCATAATTTGATTCAGGGGGTTCTTCAACCCACCCCCTTTAGTTATGTGAGAATGATCCAGACCGGAGGCCAGAAAGACATATTGGTTTTCAAAAAGAAAAGCAGCCTTGACAGGCAGCACCTTCCGCGGAAATTTCAGCAGACTGATTTTTTTGTGGTCCATGTTGCTAAACCCTTCATACAGCAAGATACCACCGCCCTGGAAAATTTAACAGCCCTGAAACTGGATCCGCATATTCATATTGTCAGGCTGCCTGAAGACAGATCGCTCGAACCCCGGTTCAGAAATATCTGCATCACCCTTTTTTTAGGCATGCCTCTGGATGACGTGGTGAAACAAGTCTATACGGATACGGTGCCCAATCCCTATCATCTTTCCTATTTACTGCTTGAATGTCTGATCAGATTAAGACCGGCCCACGCAAGAGGGATCGTGCACAGGGACCTGAAACCTGGAAACATTCTCATGAACAACAACGGCAAGGTCTCGCTGATTGACCATGGGGTTTCAAGTGATGTCCTGAGATTTATCGGGAAGATTGATTCATACATCTTTTCCCCTTCCCATGCTCCTACTGAATGTTATATGCCGGGCCTCTCTGAACATCCACGCGCCGTCTATCTCAAAAATTTTTCCACCAAGGTTGATGTGTTCTCCCTGGGGCTCATTATTTATGAATTTTTGACAGGGGAGGATGTTTTCGGGGATTTCAGCTATGCTCATGTAATGGAATTTGTGATGGGACATTCTGAAAGAGTGACCCGGCTGCATGCGGGTTGTATTGAAAAGATGGCCAAAGCAACACGCGGTGTTCGATTCAAATGGGTTGTGAAAAATGCGGACCAGTTGTATTCAGTCATCCAGAAAATGCTGTCACCCGAACAGGGTGACCGGCCTGAAACAGAAGATGCCATCAGGGATCTTCTGGCAATGACTGAAATACCCGGACTTGCCAGAGAATATATTGCTGCGCAAACCAGTGACTCGGGGAAATACATGGCATTGGGGCCTGATTTAAAAACACAGCTCGAAAATGAAATGATTGATGTTTTTGCTTCCAGCGTACCGTGGTTTCATCTGATTGCAAAAAAGGGCATGGTTTTTCAAGATGCCCTGGGCGATGTATTGGATTATAATAAAACAATGGCAGAGGTCTTGAAGCGCTGGACCGGTGAAAAAACACCGGATCAGATTCTGAAGGAAAAAATAGATTCCTTTTATTCCGTTCAAAGAGGAAGATACAGGGAAGCCATCGGGTTTCACCGAGGAATGACAGATGATGACGCCTGAACAGGAGATGAGCTTAACTGATTGTTCAGTCTCCGGTATCAGATCCGATGCATGCAGACTGAGGGATCAACAAAATTCCTGCGCCTCACATGGCCCACTGACGCTTACGCGTTCCCATTCTTGACACTCCGGCATCCCGTTTGAGTTTATAGGCGGCATACCCACCGGCGGTTAAAACCTTCAGTCAGGAAAAAGCTCTCAAAACCTTTCCGGGGTAGGACACGCTGAGGTTCGAATGTCTTCGGAATTTACTATTCATATTGACGACATCCACGCAGGAGGACATGGGTTCCAGGTTCCAGGGCGACTGTATCCGTATCGGGTCCCTAAGTCGGATCATCCTCGCGGGGAACGAAAAAAACCAGATTGGACATTTTGTCGTGTTCAAGGGTGGGTTGGTCTGTTTCCATGATCATCACCAAGCCGGATTCGGGAATGATGACAGCGGATTCGGACATCTCGTGCTCACCGATATAAAGAACATGATTATATGGAAACTCATCGCCAACCGCCAATCAGTTTCTGAAATCAAGCAGGGGTTCTGTTTCAGCCGGTGCCACGTCTCACACCGGAAAATGGTCCGGGCTGTCGGGCCAGAATCCGGTCTATTCTGGAATCATGACAGTCACTTCCGATCTTCTGCCTTTTGAGGCCATGGTGAGGGCTGTGTTCAGCCAGTCATGGAAGCAGAACACCACGGGCACACTATGGCTTCCGGCGTTATAGGCCGCCATTTCCCTGTCGCAGACTCCGTCCTTCCTTTTATAGGTCAGGGTGAACGTCATGTCCCTGTAAAACTTGTAAAACGCATAAACATTTTCATCAGAGGCGGCCAGCCTCATGAGGCCCATCCTGTCCATGATTTCCTTCATCCGGTAGAGCGCCGTGATACCTGTTTCAGCCGTGTCCCTGCAGATAA
The DNA here is from genome assembly GCA_016932965.1 of Candidatus Auribacterota bacterium. Classification (GTDB taxonomy): domain Bacteria; phylum Auribacterota; class JAFGBW01; order JAFGBW01; family JAFGBW01; genus JAFGBW01. The sequence continues at coordinate 15,882 of JAFGBW010000002.1, read as the reverse complement.
GGGGACGGATTTCCTTGGGGACCAGCTTGCAGATGAATCCATGCCGGATGGTTTTCCGGATTCGACCATCCACCATGACATCGCCGTTGTCTGTAACGAGATCTCTGCCGATGGGTTTTCCCTGTTTGTCGAAAAAGGGAATCTTTCTCCCGAGGAAATCGATGAATCCATGTTCGTCAAGCATCCAGCGGTTCCCAAATGGGATGAGGGTGTCCACCCCGTATTTGTAAATGAGGTTCATCCATTCCCCGTCTTTACGGACATAGTGGCCGATGATTTTAAACCCCTTCTCCGTGATGAGGAGAAAGGAGTTGTCCCTCTCTTTCAGAAGGCGGAAGGCTTCCTTTTTTGATTCCAGGCTTTCGATTTCATTTCTGACAAAAGCAGGGAGTTCGCCGGCGGATTTCCAGGTTTCTTTATCAAAAACATCGGATTTTTCCGATTCCAGGGCATCGTGGATTGTTTCGATACTGGTTCCTCCCATATCCACTCCGATGGTGATGAGATCCCTGCCCATGACTTTGCGCAGTTCTTCAACGGGGAGCAGTTTAGCCTGATGATCGCTGTACTGGTAATCTTTTCAGACGATAAAATCGCTGGTATATCTCTGGACAACAATCCGCTGGCCCAAGCTCGTTTTCCTGTAAAAAGGACCGTCACCGGTTGCATTAATCTCATCAAAATATTCCTGAATGATCTCCACGAGCAGGGTTTCCTCCTCTGGGATGTTAATACCTTCTTTGAGAACAGTGACAGCAAGATTTTTTTCTGAGGAACTGGGATGCCTCAGTGCCAGTGCCCTGGCGAAAGATTTGGCGACATAATTTTTATAAATGGCTTTATTCAAGACATGGGGCATGGCGGTCACATCAGGCAGAGTAAGGCGTTTGAAATACCCGTCGCTTGATGAAAAAAGATTCACTTGGTTTACGGGTCCGGTATAGGTGCTGATCAGGGCCTCATAATCGGAAAAAAAGATGTCCGGGTCGGTGCTGGTGAAGACATCAAACAGGCCCCCCCTTGCATCACGTTTGTAACAGGGGCAGGACACGGAGTGTCGGAACAGGCGTGGGAATAACTACCGCTATTTACAATCACAATCAGGGAAAAAGCAATGGGATACAGCCGTTTTAACTCCATCCTTAACCTCCGGTAATTTCATGTGGTTCTCCCCTGATAACTTGTATTTTGATTTATCGTATCCTTTGTTCTCTGTCAATACTCCAGAAGGTAATAGTGACTGAAAAAAATACGTTTCAGCATTCCCGGAAAGACGATCTTATATTTTACAACAAAAAAAATTTTGCACCCAGCACAGTCGAATACACGGGATGAAATACGGATGGAATTCCCCCTATTCATCGCTCCCGCTGGAGAAGCAGATGAGTTTCGTCAGTTAATCCTGCCGGTTAAAATACCGGTACTTTGATCTATCCAGGAACTCCGTCCTGCTGAAGCGTATTGAACCGGCTTCATGATAATGGCTTATTGATTGACAACTGACACTCCATCAATAAAATCCCATTTAAATCAACCAACAAACAAAGGGGAATGCCATGGAAGAATCAACCGCAATAAAACAGGTCATTGATCATGTCAGCCGGATAGGCTGGGCGGCGCTTTATGCGTTTATCGGGTCTTTTCTGGGAGTGTGCTTTGTGTTTCTATCCGCCTCCTATCTCCCGAAAATCATAAACAAGCTGACTCCGAATCTTGATGAGGAGAAAGAAATTGCCCGCGGCAACGTGGCTGTTGCCGAATATTTCGGCCGGGTGGTCTCGGCCGTGACCATCGGGGTCAGTATCATCGTGGCCGTTTCCATCTTCTGTGGGCTCTTTCTGGTATCTTGATGAAAAAAATACTGGTGATCCTGTTCTTTCTAGCTGATGCTTTTACAGCATTAGGCCGCGGCGGAGGCGGATGCTTTGAGAAAGGCACCCCTGTTCTCACGCCAAAAGGATATGTTCCGATTGAATCCCTTCATGAGGGAGATACGGTCCAAACCTTGGCGGATACCGGACTTCAGCCTGTAAAAATACTCTCCTGTACACAGATCGATCCGGCAGAATATATCGAATTTGCGTTTGGCTCCGGAATCGTTCACGTGACCAGTGAACACCCGTTTAAGATTGCAGAAGGAACGTACAGGTTTGCAGGGAAATTAAATAAAGGGGAAACCGTTTTGAGCTGGAACGGAAACAAATCAGCGGCTGTTCCGGTCATTTCAATCAAACCTCTCATGGGTTCAACTCCGGCCTATAACCTTATCGTGGAGAAAGGAACCTTTATTGCCGGCGATTTACTGGTTCATAACAAAGGGTGCTTCCTGCCGGACACCCGGATTCTTCGTGATGACGGGACTGCTGTTTCCATCAGCAACATCAAGACAGGAGATAAACTGAAGGCTTTTTTGAGTGACGGTACGCTCGTTTCCGCAAAAGTCATGAATGTCATTCAACACCGGGTTGAGGAATACATTGTGGTGACCACGGACAAAGTGGTTTTAAATGTCACAAAAGAGCATCCGTTTTATGTGGGCGAAGGGACGTTTAAGACGCTTGAAGTTCTTAAAACCGGGGACATTCTTTTCTGCTTTGACGGCCGCGGTTTGTCCGGTCAAAAAATTGTGGGGATCAAACGGGTCAGGGATCCGGTTATGGTTTATAACATTCAGACAGACGGCCCCCACACCTTTTTCGCGGCCGGCATCGCTGTGCATAACAAGGGCGGAGGCTGCCTGCCCAGCGGAACGAAAATTGAAACCCCGGCTGGAAAACGGAACATTGAAACCCTGGCACCCGGTGATTTTATTTTGACAAAAGGACAAAACGGCAAACCGGTTTCAACCGGTGTGCGTGATATCTATGCCTTCAGAAATCCCCTGGTTGTCATCAAAACAGAGAACGGTTTTCTCCAAGCCACACCGGATCATCCTGTTGCCGTATCGGACAGCCTCTTCTGCAATGCAGGCAGATTGACAAACAAGGACAGGGTCCTGATGAGGATAAACGGGGAATTCATTTCCTGTCCAGTACAGCAAGTTCATGTTCAAACGGAAAATACAACCGTCTTCAACCTTTCGGTTGACGCGCCGAATACGTTTATAGCCAATGGCTTCCTGGTTCATAATAAGGGCGGCGGATTTCACAGCTCGTCTTCCTATCATCGCAGCGGAAGATCGGGGGCAAGGTCGCGCGGGGGTTCGGGCGGAGAGTTCAGCCCCCTGATCATCTTCATCTGGTTCGGCATCATCATCGTGGTCAAAATATTGAAATCACGTGAGAACAACCAGGATGAAAACCTTGATTTCTGCTATTCCCGCAGCCAAATTGAAAAAAAGGCCGGCAAAACGCAAAAACTCATTGAATTCATTTCCAGGCAGGATCAGGCCTTTTCCGTCCCGCTTCTTGAGGAAATGGCCAGAAGCACCTTTTTAAAACTTCAAAATTGCTGGCAGGCGAGAAATTACGAGCCTATGAAATCATTAATGATGCCTGATTTATACAGCCAGCACTTGAAACAAATCAGCGGGATGCTCCGAAACCATGAAATCAACAGGATGGAGAATATCAAAATTATCAAAATCGATTTCGTCAACGTGCGTTATACGAACAAACCTAATCAGCGCGAATTCACCGTGCTGTTTACCGCGGAAATGAGGGACTATTATATCGATGACCGGAGTGAGCGTTTTTTACGCGGGGACACAACTCCCGCCCGTTTTCAGGAATTCTGGACCTTTCATTTCCAAGAAAATCAGTGGCTGCTCCGCGATATCGAGCAGACCAGGGAGAGCGATGTCCTGAAAGATGAAAACTTTTTTGAACAATTCACTGACCACCAGGTAAAGGAGATTTACGGAGAGGCGGTTGACAAAACAGGCGAGACCGGCCCATGGCTTGATAAAAAGACAGAAACCAAGGCGGTCAAGATCGAAAGGATGCTGAATTTCCTCTATGAAACCGACAAACTGTGGGGCAGGGACTTCATGCTGGCCAGGGCAAGAAACATATTTATCAATGTTTATATGGCTAGGGAAGCTGGAAACCTCTCAGATGAGATTGCGCTTCAGCTTTTCCCGGATTTGGCTGAAAGCCTAAGGGAGGAAATCAAAAAGGGAAAAGAAATGAAACGGACCGTTGAATTCCGCAACTTCTGCGTCCGCAAGGTTGAGCTCATTTTAATCAGGAATTATTCTGACAATACACAGGATGAGTATTTCACCCGGATCAGCTTTCATGCACAGAAAATTGTAAAACATAATGGTCAAATCCTGATCCGGGATGAATATGTCACACCGTATGAGGAATACTGGACATTCGGAAGACACAACAATCAGTGGAAGCTGAAAGAAGTCCTTCCCTCCTTAAAAGGCAGATCCGTCATGGAAATGGAAAACGTCGACGAGGAAATGGGGTCCCGGATGGTCCAATGGTTTTACACCAAAAAAAGAACCCTATAGATTTTTTTGGATACGCGAAACAACTGCAGATGAAAGCAACTCTTTCAAAACAGATTCGTCAAGACCATGATATATTTGCAGGACAGAAAAATCTAATAAACCATGATAATCACGAACACACGAAAATAGGATTTTTAAAAATCATGTTTTAAGATTTTTGAGTAAAAATATTTCCATTGTTTGAAAATAAAAGAATAACCAGCGTTTTCACAGGAGAATGGGAAACGCGGCGGGGTTTCAAATGATGAAGAATACGGGATTTTTTAAGTCTTTGATTGATGATTTGAAAGGATCCGGGATGACTTATCCAAAAATCCACTCACAACTCCATTTCACATTCCCCTTCTTGTGAAGCTGATTGTTGGCATGAAAAAATACCAAGAAGAGGATGAAGATTATAGAATGTGAATATGGAATTAAAAGCAGAAGAAACAAAAGAAATTCATGGAGTTCAAATACTGACTCACATGAAACTGGCAAATATTCATCAAGGATTACTGATGAATTACAATGTGCCTATTTTAAAAAAGGTAATCAAAAATCACCTTCTATAAAATCCTCCTGTACTTCATGTCCTTCATGGTTCAATATAATGCTAACCAACGTTATTGAGGTGGGCACACGGAGCAGGGTTTAATACAATGCTCTTGCCCTCTTGTGAAGGTGATGTCGGATGCAGAAAGCGTGAAACAGGCCATGTGCATGGTATTATTATTAGGTTCAGACATTCAAATCCCTACATCCAAATGGTCGGAGGAAAACCCCCGGTTCTGCGTCGAAAAACTTCCGGAAAGCTGCAGGGATTGGACCCGTTTATTTTCTAAACCACATGTTTACTATTTGAATCCGCCCGCAGGCTGCGGATGCGGATTTGAAATGGACATGAAAAAAGAACTGAAAGAAATCAAAGCCTATCAAATTCAATGGAAAAAATGTTCAACCAAACTAAAAAAAGAGATCGGATACAGCTGGGCGGATGAACTCAAGGATTTAAAAAAAAGGAAGCAAGGCTGTGATGATTTAATCAACCTGATCAAACAGCTTCTTCAGCAAACTGAGGAATTGGAAATATACGCCCTGTCGCGGGAACCGGAGCCGGATGAAAAACCGACTGTTTTTAAAACCATCACACCGGACGACATCCTGGTCAAAGGCCGTTTCAATTTATTTCCGGGAAATGATCATGAAAGAATATTTTACAAGGTAATTGATCGCATCTGACACGCGCATAAATCAGGCTTGCTGGAAGAGACTTTTCCCTTAACAATTTGATCCGGACACGTGGGATGAGAGAACATGAAAAATCATGTCAGTTGAATTCATCATACAAAAAAGGAATAGGAAAATGTCAAAACTGAGAGTGATTTATTGGATGGTCATGCTTTTTTTCCTTCCTCACCCTGTTTATTCTGAAAAGGCAGACCCCCCGTCTGTCGTCAAATATTTCCCGCTTGAAAAAAGACATCACACCCAGTATTTACTGTTCATCCCGGGCGGTTACCGCATATCAGGCAACGATTCATGGCCGCTTATTTTCGGCCTGCATTATTCCAGCGGCAGCGCCCAGGAATATCTGCCTTACTGGCAGGAAGAAGCTGAAAAAAGGGGATATTTTATTCTCTGTCCTGACGCAAGGGACCGGAACCGATGGTCTGAAAAAGAGGCGCGAGTTCTGATCAAATTGCTGAAATCGGTTTTAAAGTCATACCGGATAGACCCAAAAAGGGTTTTACTGACCGGCAATTCCGCCGGGGGCATTTACGCTTATTATCTGGGCATCAACCATTATGAATTTTTTTCAGCCGTAGCGCCGATTGTGGGCAGTCTGGTCCGGATTCAGGATGCGGTGGATTTCGGCAGATGCAGGGCCAAGCCCAGGTTTTGTATTGTCCATGCAGCCAAAGACAAGATTGTTCCACTGCACGAAGCCTATCAATCTTATACCAGATTGAATCAACATGGTTTTGACACGTCGTTTTATGTTTTTCAGGACGATGATCATTATAACATCTACAGGACAAAGGAGATTCTGGACTGGTTTGAAAACAAATCCCCACTGGGCAGGCTGTATAATGTCAGATTCAGTAACTGATATTTCCCCCCTTTCTGTTCTTCCTATTCAGCTCACGACTCAACTTTTTTACCGGACAATGGGGGGCAATCTTCCCCCCTTATTGTTTTTTAATAAAATGAGGTAAGATTATGATCATGCGAACTGGGTGGTGTATATTTCCAAAGCCTCGACAGATCCGGGCTATCGTTCCAGGGGATTTTTTAAAAGAAGGAATCCCTATCTCAAGGATCTTGCCGGACAGAAAGGCATATCCAGGATTATTCTTGAAACTTCGGCCAGTGAAAAAAACGAACCGGTCGTCAGGGCGCATGAAAAATGCGGCTTTGAAATCTACGATCTCATGACCGAAATTCTGCCGAATGGCTGGCCTCTTATTAAAGTGGTTATGCGGCTCCCTGTCGACAGATCTGACATGGCCGTTACCGGGCATTATCCCCCTTTTCCTGCCCGTGTTTATCAGGAAATTTTTGACGAATCCAGTTAAGCCGGATACTGCAGACCCTGTGTTTTGCAGGAAGAAAAAAAATATTTCCGAATTGGTTCAGGAAGGGTAAAAACTCAAATTACGGACGGGATGATGAGATATTGGTATCTATAACTGACAATACGTGTTATTATTTTGATGAGAAAATCCTATTTTAAGTCATGAACCACTACCAGTAAAGGCGGACAGGTGAACCAATCCCCACGCGATTTTTACAGTCTCGGCATCGCTCCAGGCATCCTGGATATGCTGGACACGATGAATTTTAAAATTCCAACTCCGATCCAGCATAAAGCCATTCCGCCGATTACCCGCGGAGACGACATCATTGGAATCGCCCAGACAGGAACCGGCAAGACCCTTGCTTTTGGCATTCCCATGGTTCAAAGCCTGGCCCAGAAAAAGGGACAGGCGCTCATCCTGGTTCCCACCCGGGAACTGGCCATCCAGGTTGACAACAGCCTGAAAGAGATTGCCGATCGTTTTTCTCTCAACCGGTCTGTCCTGATTGGCGGAGCATCCATGACCCACCAGATGGATTCACTGAAAAAAAATCCCAGGATTTTTATCGCCACTCCGGGCAGGCTCATGGATCACCTGGAAAGAAGAAGCCTGTCTTTGTCGGGAGTGAGGATCGTCATCCTGGATGAAGCAGACAGGATGCTTGACATGGGTTTTGTCAGAGCCATAGAGCGGATTTTAAAGATGGTGCCCAGGGAAAGGCAGACCCTGCTTTTTTCCGCCACCATGCCCGAGGCCGTCATGAAAATAGCTTCCGCGCACATGAAACTTCCTATTCATCTTGAGATCGCCCCTTCCGGAACAGCGGCTGAACGGGTGACTCAGGAACTTTTTATCCTGAAGAAAGAATTGAAAAACCAGCTTCTTCAGAGAATTCTCAATGAGTACAAGGGATCTATTCTGATTTTTTCACGCACCAAACACGGCGCGGCGAAAATAACCCGTACCATCCGGACTTTTGGTCATAAGGTCGCGGAAATCCATTCCAATAAGACACTGGGACAGAGACGGCATGCACTTGAGGGTTTCAAATCAGGCATATTCCGCGTGCTGGTGGCAACGGATATCGCCGCGCGCGGTATAGACGTGGCCGGGATCGAACTGGTTGTCAATTATGATCTTCCAGATGATGCCGAAAATTATGTTCATCGTATCGGACGCACCGGCAGGGCGGGTCATGAAGGGCACGCCATATCCTTTGCCATGCCGGACCAGAGAAATGAAGTAAAAAAAATTGAATCCCTGATCAGGATGGCTATTCCCATCTCCAATCATCCTGAAGTTCCGATGGAAAATTTCGCCAAACCCAGAATCATCTTCAGTGCAGGTCATCACCGGCGCCGCAGATAAAATTTTTACTGTCTGGCATTACACGATCAGGAAAATTCAGTCCTCCTTTCACCGAAACGCCTGACACGGGACATGATTTTATTATTTTTCATTGACAGCCGGCATTCGATATTATAAATGAAAATCATTTCCATTAAGGAGGATCATGCGTCATCAAAATCATTTTGGCTCATGGTGGCATAGCAAATTAAGAGGATGCGGTTACCGGATCACGGAAGGAAGAGAAGCTATACTGAATTTCCTTGCCGGTTCGGACAAACACTTGAGCGCGGAGGACATCTACATGGCCATCCGTCCCAACTGTCCCAATGTAGGGCTGACCACGATTTACAGGACACTGGATATCTTGGTCAACATGGCTCTTGTTTACAGGTTTGATTTCGGTGACGGCCGCGCCAGATATGAGCTTACGGAAGGTCCTAAGGGCGCGCATCACCATCATCATCTGGTTTGTACCGAGTGCCACAAAATTGTGGATTATACGGACTTCATCAATGAGGAAGTGAAACTCCTGCATGAAACTGAAAAAGGTTTATCCAAAAAATACGGATTCAAAATCACGAACCATCTGATTCAGTTTTACGGCATGTGCGCTTCGTGCAGTCCGAAAAAATAACTTTATTATTTTTTATTTTATATTATAATGAAAATGGTTTTCATTAACAATAAAAGAAAGGAGGCAATAAAATGCCAGGCGGAGACAGAACAGGACCAAACGGTTTGGGCGCCATGTCAGGCAGGGCAGCTGGTTTTTGCGCAGGCTATGCCATGCCGGGCTACATGAATCCAATTCCAGGAAGAGGATATTTCGGAAGAGGCCGTGGATTTTTTGGATACGGTCGTGGCAGAGGCAGGCAAAATTGGTATAACCAGGCCGGATTCCTAAATTGGCAAAACATGCCTTTAAGCCCGCTCGCTTACGGCAAAGGATATCCTTATGCATCCGAGCTTTCCCAGGAACAAGAGACTGATTTATTAAAAAATGAAGCGGAACTTTTAAAAAAACAGCTGGATGATATTCAAAACCGCATCAAAAGCATAGAAAAGGCAGAAGAAGACAAAAAGGCATAACCGGATATTAACAGGAAATTAAATTTTGATATCACGTTAAATTTGCCTTAAGGTGTATAGCCATCATCCTTAGAAGAAGAATCGGGATAAATTTCATGATGAAACCTTACAGACCAGAGAATTCAATCAGAAAGCTCTGTTTGGATAACAAATGGGGAATGGTTTCATTAAATATCTGAGTTAAAGAATAATTTTTCTGACTGCTTTGATGCTAAGAACAGAAGGGATTCATTATGCGAATAGCTATATCTACAGACGGAAATAATGTATCTGCCCATTTCGGCAGATGTCCGGTTTTTACATTGGTTGATGTAGAAAACGGCAGGGAAATCCAGAGAATGGAAGTGGCAAACCCTGGTCATGAGCCTGGCGCAATACCTGAATTTTTACACAAAAAGGGTGTGATCTGCATTATTTCAGGTGGGATGGGGATGAGAGCGACATCTTTTTTTGCCCAATACGGAATTGAAACAATTGTGGGAGTAAGCGGGAAAATCGACGATGTAATTGAACAGTTTAAGAATCAAACATTAAAAGGAGGGGAAAGTTTCTGTAAGCCAGGTGCGGGAAAAGGCTATGGACTTGATAAAAAAGTATGTGATCATTCTCACACTGAACAACATGCTCATTAAGGAGTTATAATATATGAAAATATGCGTTACATCAGAAGGTGATAATCTGGAGTCCATGGTTGATCCTAGATTCGGCAGATGCAGGTATTTTATTATTATCGATACTGAATCCAAGGAGTTTGAGGCTGTTCAGAATGCGAATATTGATTCAATGGGAGGTGTGGGTGTACAGTCCGGCCAGTTTATGTCTTCAAAACAGGTGAAGGCAGTTATTACAGGAAATGTCGGCCCGAATGCTTTTAACACATTACAAGCCGCTGAAATAGAGGTTGTTACCGGAGCATCAGGTATTGTGAAGGATGTCATTGAGAAGTATAAAATGGGTGAATACAAAACGAGCAGCCAGTCAACGGTAAATTCAAAGTCAGGCATGTCCCGCAGTGTTTGATTCTTGAAGAAGACTTGAAGAAGAATGGAATAAATGTGCGGGCTGCGGAAGAGTCGGCCTTATCAATCTTATTCGATTATTAAGGATCAGTAAAAATATAACCAGCGCGAATGATAGTCTGGATGATATGCCTTACATGTCACGGATGAATCAATTCATTGATATGAAGAGTTAAATGTTTTCAGGAGGCAATTCATATGCCAAGAGGTGATGGAACAGGTCCGGCAGGTTTAGGGCCGAGAACTGGCAGAGGCAGAGGTAGATGCTCGGGAAGTACTGGTTTAGTAAATCAGCAGGCAACAGCGATAATGGGAAATTGCTTTTGTATTTCATGCGGAGAAAGAATTCGCCGTCAGCCTGGCATGCCGTGTTCATCTATTGTCTGCCCTAAATGCGGAGGTAAAATGACAAGGGAATGAACAAGGTTTGACGATGAATTCGAGGCTAGCAGAATATCATAAGAAATATTCGGAAAGAGTTTGCTTATATAAAAAATACGGATACGACATAGAAAAAGAAAAAGAAACCGTTTTAAATCAAGCTCTTCCTGTATCCGGAAAAATCCTGGAAATAGGAACAGGTAAAGGCTATTTCAGTCTTTGCCTGGCCAGGCATGGTTTTAAATTTACTACTGTTGATCAATCTGAAACAGAACAGGAATTTGCAAAGGCGCATCTTCGATTTTTTAATTTGGAAAAAACGGTTATTTTTAAAAAGGCGGACGCCGGCCATTTGGATTTTAAGAATAAATCTTTTGATGTCATTTTTTTGATCAATGTGTTTCATCATCTTGAAAAGCCATTATCTATTCTGGATGAAATAGTACGGTTACTGAAACCTGGGGGGAAAACGGTATTGAGTGATTTCAATCAAAAAGGTTTTAAAATAATCAATGATATTCATGAGAGTGAAGGCAGAAAACATGAATGTTTACAAGACAGAATTGAAGAAGCGGGTGACTATCTTATCTATCGGGGTTTTGATGTCAGGGAATCCCAGAGTGATTTTCAAAAAATAGTCACGGCTGTGAAAATAAGGAAAAATCGATCATGATCATATCAATAGCCAGCGGAAAAGGCGGAACAGGAAAAACAACAGTGGCTGTCAGCCTGGCTCTTTCAATTGATAACGTCCAGTTTCTCGACTGCGATGTGGAGGAACCCAATGCGCATCTTTTTTTAAAGCCCCGCATTAGCAGAACAGAAAAAGCCTGCCTCCTTATGCCTGTGGTGGACGAAACAAAATGCAGACTTTGCGGAAAATGTCGAGACGTGTGCGAATATAATGCCATTGCAGTGTTGCCAGCCAGCCAGACTAAAAACAGCCATGTTTTGATCTTTCAGAATTTATGTCACGGCTGTGGGGCATGCTCATTGCTGTGTCCCTCAAATGCCATCAAGGAAGTGGACCGGGAAATCGGAGTGATTGAAATCGGGGAAAAAAACGACATGGAATTCATTCACGGCCGGCTGAACATAGGCGAAGCCATGTCTCCTCCGGTCATCCGCCAGGTTAAAAAGCATATCAGCATGACAAAATCAGTTATCATTGACGCTCCTCCCGGGACATCATGCCCGGTGATTTCCGCGGTTAAAGGCACTGATTTCTGCATTCTGGTTACAGAGCCGACTCCATTCGGGCTGAATGATCTTATTTTAACGGTTGAATTGCTGCGCAAGATGAATGTGCAGTTTGGAGTAATCATCAACCGTTCGGATTTGGGGAATGATGAGGTCGAGATGTATTGCATAAAGGAGAATATTCATGTGTTGATGCACATCCCTTTTAAAAAAGAAATTGCTGCTGCCTGCTCGCAGGGGATCCCACTTGTTAAGGCTTTTCCTGAATATGAGAACAGCTTCCGACAATTGTTCATTCAAATTAAAGAATTAATGAAAGGAAATAACCATGGAAAAAAAAGTTGATATTCTCGTTATCGGAGCTGGTCCTGCAGGCATGGTGAGCGCCGTCACGGCCCGGAAATATTATCCGGATAAAAAAATCCTGGTGATGAAAAATATTTCCAATGGGGTCATCCCCTGCGGCATTCCATATATGTTTTCCAGCTTGACCAATCCCGATGACAATAAGATGGGAACGGCTCTTCTGGAAAAAAACCAGATCGATGTGGCATTGGATGAGGCGACACGAATAAACAGAAACGTTAAAATGGTGGAAACCGTATCCGGAACCAGGTTTATTTATGAAAAACTGATTCTGTCTGTAGGATCGTCACCTGTTATTCCGCCCATCCCGGGAATCGATAAAAAAGGGATTTATCCCGTCTGCAAAGATATGGATTATCTCAAGGATTGCATAAAAAACATACGACAGACAAAAGATGTTCTGATTTTGGGCGGAGGATTTATCGGAGTTGAATTCGCCGATGAAATATCCAATCTCAAGGGGATCAACGTGTATTTGGCGGAAATTTTTCCTACTATTCTGGCCAATTCTTTTGATGAGGAATTCGCCAGTATCGCAGAAGAAAAACTCAGATCAAAAGGGGTCCATATTTTTACCGGTGAACGTGTCAAGGAATTTCTGGGTAGCGGTAAAGTTGAAAGTGTCCGTTTTGATAACGGAAAAGAAATCAAAGCCGACAGTGTCATATTGGGAATAGGCGCGTCGCCGAACACCCGTCTTGCCCTTGAAGCCGGATTGGAAATGGAAAAAGGAAAAGGAATATGGGTCGATGAATACATGCGTACCACCGATTCCGATATTTTTGCAGTAGGAGATTGTGCCTGCAAAAAAGATTTTTATACCCGTCGGGACACACCGGTCATGCTTGCCTCCACGGCGACAGCTGAAGCAAGAATAGCCGGCGCCAATCTTTATCAGCTTAAACTGGTCAGAGAAAACAAAGGAACGATCGCCATTTATTCTACTTATGTGAACGGATTGATCCTGGGATCAGCCGGCCTGACGGAAAATACGGCTAAAAAAGAAGGCTTTGAAATTGTCACAGGTCATGCCGAAGGCGTGGACAAACATCCTGCGAATCTGGCCGGAGCCGGAAAAATCAAAATTAAACTGATTTTTTCAAGGCAATCGGGAATTCTCATGGGGGGCCAGGTCGCAGGAGGTATTTCCTCGGGCGAAATCATCAATTTGATAGGTATGGCCATCCAACAGCGGGTTTCTATCATAGAACTCGAAACGCTGCAGATAGCGACTCATCCGTTTTTAACCAGCGCGCCGACCGTGTATCCGGTCGTATTGGCTTCACAGGATGCGTCCTCAAAAATGAGATCATCGGAAGCACATTGATGAAGAAACAAATCGTCATCATCAGCGGCAAGGGCGGCACAGGAAAAACAGTCGTTGCAGGCGCACTGGCTGCCCTGGCTGAAAATAAAGTGATGGTTGACTGCGATGTCGATGCCGCTAACCTGCATCTTTTGCTCCAGCCTCTCATTAAAGAACGGCATGAATTCAGAGGCGGTAAAACGGCGGTGATCAATAAAGAAATGTGCAATCAATGCGGCAGGTGCGTATCCGTCTGCAGGTTTGAAGCAATCAAAACTCCCTCCTATTCTGTTGACTCCCTTTTTTGCGAGGGATGCTCGCTTTGCAGCAGGGCGTGTCCTGTGTCTGCAATCCACATGAAAGAGAATATAAGCGGTGAATGGTTCGTTTCTGAAACAAAATATGGCGTCTTCATTCATGCAAAATTGGGTATCGCCGAAGAAAATTCCGGCAAACTGGTTTCAAAAATAAGACAAATCGCCAGAGAAAAGGCTGAATGCCTGAAATCAGATTACGTGATTATTGACGGTCCGCCGGGAATCGGATGCCCGGTGATCGCTTCTCTTACCGGAACTGATTGCGTACTGATCGTGACAGAACCGACCGTTTCAGGCATCCATGACGCCGCAAGAGTCATCGCCCTTACGGAATTTTTCAGAATACGGGTGAAACTGGTCATAAATAAATATGATCTCAATCCTGGCATAACCAATCAGATTGATGTTTTATGCAGGGATAAAGGGATTCCGATTATCGGCAGAATTGGATTTGATCAGAGTGTTGTTGAATCCATGATTTCAGGAAAAACCGTTATGGAGTACTGCGATGGTAGTGTAAAAAAAGCCTTCATCCAGATTTGGGATGAACTGAAGGAATGAATCTCATGAGAGAAAAATTTGATAAGGATATCCATATCATACGATATTTTTCATCCTATGTGAGCATTTCAGAAGGCAGAGTGATTCATGTCACCAATCCGTCCCTTGCATATTGTCCCTTGGCCGCGCATTTACACATTTTTTTCAGACGTTTGCGGAACCCAGATAAACAAGCAGTCAGACAGGCAATAAAAAACACCATAGAATTCAAAATAAGAAAGTATGGTTTTTTTACCGGATTCAGAACACTTATCTCAAATCAGGTGACCGTACCATATGGGGCTTCCGAGATGCTAATGTCTGCCCTGCAAAAGCATGCGATCGATGCATCTGTGGTTTTATGCGAAGGGGCGGGTACAGTCATAACATCCAGACCGGAAGTGGTTCAAGGCATAGGCGGCCGGATGAACAGTCTTTGTTTAACCTCGCCCATCAAAGGGATCATTGAAAAACTTAAGGCCCTCGGTTGCATATTGATTTCAGACCATGCCCTCATAGACCAGGTCCGCGGGGTAAAGGAAGCGGTCAGATTGGGATATAAAACCATTGCCGTAACTGTCAGCGGTCAAATGAGCCATATCTTGTCCGAACTTGCTTTTTTGGAAGAAAAGCACGGAGTAAAAATCATTTCACTCGTGGTCTGCACGACAGGCATCAGTAATGATAAAATCAGTATGATCCGTGATCACGCCGACCTGGTGTGGGCATGCGCTTCTCCTGACATTCGGCGGATAATCGGGCCATCTGCACGCATGCAGCTTTCCAAACGGATCCCTGTTTTTATTTTAACAAGGAAAGGAATGGATTTTATTGCCGCCTATTCAGATGCACCTGACCTGATTTCTGCCCTTGAAACCGGCAGGCAATATCTTGTTTCAGACGAAAAAAAAGGACAAAGCATCAAGATGGGTCGTCTATTGCATTACCTCAATGAGACCCGTTTACCTGTTTCAGGCAAACGGATTCCATCATTTGGAACCTACAAGGCGCATGTTTGCCAGTCCACTTGAAAATTTTTTCGAAAGGATTTTTTTATGACTATGGCTGATAAAAAAGAAGAGGAAGAGTTGGAATTGCCTCCGGAGATATTGAAACTGATGAATAACAAGAACTATTTCGGCCAAATGAATGATCCCACAAGTTCGGCCTACCTGCAGGGTCCATGCGGAGATTACATGGAATTTTATCTGGTGATTGAGCAGCAAAAAATCATTGATCTCAAATATTATACTGAAGGATGTTCAGCAACCAGAGCCTGCGGAGCCATGGT
>JAFGBW010000126.1 GCA_016932965.1 Candidatus Auribacterota bacterium | reverse complement strand
TTGAGGATGTTGCCCAGCGGATTTTTGAGCTCATGGGCAATTTGGGCGGCGATTTTTCCGACACCGGCCAGCTTGTTGGAAATCCGTATTTCCTTTTCGCTGAGTTTCAGTTTTTCATCCAGGCTGAGTGTGTTCTGAATCTGTTCCAGAACATATTTTGTGTCGCTGAACATGTTGTATTCCATTTCCTCATCATGCAGGCGTGTAGGCTGAAAATGATCCATGTAATGAATGGGAGTATCTTTAGATTTTTTCACCTCGCTGTCCATGGCATCCAGAAAGCCGTAAACGGAATGGGGAAAAATGGAACCGGATTTAAGAAAGACAATGCTGACAGCGGCTTGTGCCGTCAGGTTGTTTTTCAAATACGACAGGACCGGTTCAAAAAAATATTTTTTCAGGCGTTTTTCCATTTTTCCGGACCTTTCGCCTTTCAGAATAAAATACAATTTTTTCCGGTCAGCATCCCAGGAGAGCAATTCCCGGTACCGGATCTTTTTATTCAGCATATCGGCAATATTTCTCAATCCCGCCGCGGATAAATCCGCACCTGTCTCCTGGCCATTTATCGCGATAACCCCGGTATAATAGGTCTCTTCATACATCTTATGTTCTGAGGCAAGACTTCTTAATCTCGCCAGAAAATAACTGGAATGGGTCAGATGAGTCTGGGGATTGATGATCAACAGGTTTTTAATTTTATTGATTTCCCTGAAAATGAGTATGTGATAATAGGCCTCTCTTCCCACTGCCATTAATAGAATGGCTGAGAACGGAACAAATCCCCTCCAGGAAATATTCAGACAAAAAAACAAATACTGGATGAGGAACACCCAAACAAGCATGGATAGCGTGATGATCCATTTTTTCATGATGGAAGTCCGGTTGAGAAAGGAAAAGGAAAGAAGAACCAGCAAAACGGACAAAAGAAAATGATAAACTGGGTTCAATGGGACCGGGAATGCGTTATTGATATAGGTCAGAAAAATATTGTATACGATGACACAGCCCAGTTCCAATCCCAGCGGACTTCTGTGAATGTCATGGTGGATATTGGATTCTCTTCCTAAAAAAACGACCTTATCTTTGAAAAACTCCGGACTGACCCTGTTCTCATAGACATCAATAAAAGAGACTGCCTGTGTGTCTTTCAATCGGTAATAATGCTTGAATTCCATTCTGCATTTTTTTCCGTAATAGGCCGGTTTCAAGGGGGAACGGGGATCTTTTACAACAAGAGAATCCGTGGTCAGATCCACATCCAGAACTGAGAATGGAAGTCTGAAATATTCCAGTGCCAGGAGGGCCAAAGCGCAATAATATTGCTTCATGGATGCTTTATCAAAATAAAAGGGTCTCATGGAACGGTGCACGCCGTCGGAATCGCGTATCAATGACACGATACCAGTTCCTTTTGCGTAATGGGTAAACAAATCCGGAACGGGATAAACCGAACCGTCAGACTGAACATAGGAAAAAAGGATGGGCTGCGTCTTTTCTATGGCTTTAACCAGCCTTTGATCCTCCTGCTTATCATCCGATGTACCCATGAATACATAATCCATGACGATCAGCCGCGGGAAACAGCTTTTAAGCTTGATCAGGATTTCAGCAATGATCTTCCTGGGATAGGGAGTCCGGTATTTGAAAGCGGTATCTGTTTTGGGATCGATCAAGACAAAAACCGCTTCTTTCCCCAAAGCCGGTTTTTTTCGTATCGCATAAGCTGCCTTTTGATCAAGATCGTTGTATTTATATTCCAGATTTTTACAGGCAGGAAGATACTGAACAAGAATATAGGTCAGGGAAAGAATGAATAAGGGGATGATTATTTTATTAACGGAATGAAATGGAATCATTACGTCATACTAGCTTATTTCTAATTCATAAGCACCATCTGTTTTCCAGTCTAATCGTCCCTCTTCGCGTCTGATAATGGTATCAATGAATTTGACTCTCAATAACTGGATCCATTCGCTTCTGGAAGAAAAATTCCCCTCGTTCATGGCTACAGAATTAGAAGAATCCCTGCTTGCAAGCGCTATGTTTGACTCCTCTGTTATGCCTTTCATCGGTACGCCTAATGGATTCTGGGTATCTAAACTTGCATCCTTTGCTCTGCTTGTCGTGGAAATAGTGCTGATTCCATCTCTTTCTCTTTGTCCGATATCCTCGGAAAAAATCTGGATGCATTTACCGTTGTTTAAAACGCCTAAAGAATAATTCCCATGGACATTTTCATAGGGGTCAATAATGAATAGGCGGGGTTCCCTGCTGAATATAGTTTTTTCTTTATTGATGAATTTCATGGTCGGTGTCCATACCAGGTAATGGGATTTATCAGGATCACTCATCGCGGGACATCTGATGGATTCCGGATTGTTCTTACCCAGGAGGGTCAATAAATCTTCATCTTCTTCTAACGCGGAATGTTCCTGAAAATAAATGACCGACATGGTATACAGGTTTTTCAAGTTGCTCATGCATTTCAGGCTGACGGTCTTTTTATATCCTGATCGTACGGCCATGGTGCCAAGGCTGGCTATCACAATGATGATAAAAACGATCACCAGCATCTCCATTAAAGTAAAACCTGTTTTTGGATGTTTCATGATCTCTTGCTCCTTCAATCTATAAATGTAGCAACAATCGTACCACCGGAGAAAAATGATTTATTTAACCTATATTCTCTTATGACAAACGTCCGGTTCTTTTCTTAACTTACTGCAAAATTAGTCCATTATAATTATCTTGAATCCATTTCCCTTTATAAGGAAAATAACCCTCATGAAGGCTCATTTCACCATTATGTGACACTCCGTTACTTGATGGTAACGTATTAGTTGTACAAATAAGGACAAGGATCTGACCGTTATCATGACTAAATTTCAATAATAAGACTGACCTGCATAGTCCTTTCAGAATCGAGGATCGAGAATATAAAATAAAAAATCCCGAAAAATATCAACAATCGGAATAATATTTCGTTACCCTTTTTTAAAAATTCTGATTCTATATATCTTAATTTTCTCAATTCTCAATAGGACATCGGGCATCATGCCCTCGCCTTCGGTGACGTTGTCGTCCCTCTTTTCCATAAAAGGCTTCGAGTCTTAATTCTCTTCGCCCTTCCCATTCACAATTCCTTTCCTCTCCGTGATGATCATTCTTTTTAAGAGACTTCCGTATCTGTCAAGCTTTAGGAGTCTACAACCTATGGTAGCGATTGACTGGATTCATGATCAGTCACTGAAAAGTTACAGTTTGTCACTGATATATCACAGTGGCCCTTCTGAAATCTAATAAACAGATTTTCACATAACCATCTGCAAATGAATAAAATACAATTATTTTTTTAACTTGGTATGAGCCATGCTTTTATCAACAAACAAATGAATGAAAATAATCAACCATTAATAATAAAGGAGGAAATCACCATGAAACCTGCACGTTTAGTACGGTTTATCCTGATGAAAGGAATGCTGTTTGGAATGATAGTGTCATTTTTTGCGTCCGCTGAAGTGGCTGATCTACCCAACAACCAAAATCAGCTGAATGCCCTGAAGGCAGATGAAGCAGAAGAAAAGTATAAAAAAATGTTGGAACTCATAAAACAAGATAATGCGCAGTTGCATGTGGTTGATATCAACCGCCAGAATCTTCGGCTGGAATTGGAGAAAGCCATCCAAGTCAAGATAGACGAAAATGTGAGGGCCTTACTCAGCAGATTATTGGAACAGCTTGGCGATCATTATCAGGTAACGGTTGTCTCTTCACCCAAGGACCCGTATTCTCTGGAAGCGTTTTTTAAGCCAGTGACGCCCCCGGAATCCGGCGATGTTCCTGGTTTATCACTATCTCTCATTATTGATCCAAAAACATTTGATGTGGATATCACCAAGATATCCACGCTGACTGCAGACAGCACCGTTTCGGATCCCCCATTTTTTAAACCTCTCATCATTGATCCGGACCAGACAACAACATTACACCCCATCGATACGTCTGATATCATCAAACCCATCAGTCCCAAACCGCTGACACCGGAGGAGCAGGAAATGTTAAAAGGGATTTTCGGTGTGGCTCCTGCCACCTCTGAAATAAAAGATTTCTGGTTTTCAGACGCCATTCCGCCCAGCTCAGGATACAGTGTTTA
>JAFGBW010000125.1 GCA_016932965.1 Candidatus Auribacterota bacterium | reverse complement strand
CTGCATCAGGTGGTGGGAATACGCAAACCGGGCTATACGTATCAGGATTTTCAAAACGGGAATGCTGCATCATTAAATGATATCGTGGTGGAGCATCATCAGTACGATCAGTTGGGATTTATTTTCGGCGCTGCAGGATCCTATGGCATGGCCAATGAAAAGTATTTTCATCGTCAGAAATTTTTAAAGCAGCTCCGATCCCTGGAATCTGAATATGTCATTCTCGACCTGGGGGCCGGTTCCAGTTTTCAGGTCCTGGATTTGTTTCTGGCTGCCGATCTTGGCATCGTGGTTGTGAATCCCGATCCATTGAGTCTGGCAGAGAGTTTTAATTTTATCAAGCAGGTTATCATACGAAATTTAAGCAATACGCTGCGCACATTTCCCGATGCGCAGGCTTATATCTATGAACAGGCAAAGAATGAAACTTTCCGGTCAACCACCAGGGTGTCCGATATCATCGCAACTATTCAGCAGTTTCGCCCGGAGGCCGCGGAACAGATGCGTACCTGCCTGAACAAGATTCAAATCGGTATCATCCTTAACAAGGTCAACGAAGATGCCCAGGTGACGGAAACAGAGGCACTGCAGAAAGCCTTACAGGAATTGCTTTCCATCAATACCGATTTGCTGGGAATCATTCATTATGACACCACGGTTCAGTGTGCGCTTGAGGCAGGCACGCCATTTATTGCCAAAGATGCAAAGGCCGAATCATCAAGAGACCTGGCCAATATTATTATTACGAAGTTATTGCACCGGGACCGTTTTCATGCATTCTGGGACAAAATGTCCATGCGGAAAAAATTTGAAGAACCTTCGGAATACGGGAATCGGGTGATTTGCTCCATCAACTGCCTGTACTGGGATGAATGCGGATACCGTCAGGGAGGATATCCCTGTAAATTGCAGCATATGGCTGAGATGGGGTTTCAGGGGGAATGAATCAAAGCAAGATACAAGATACAAGAAACAAGACCAAAGACCAAAGACCAAAGAAAAAAGAACAAAGAACAAAGAAAAAAGATACGAGAGAAACGAGCAACCAGAAATATGTAACCAGTATCAGTGGTTCATGGTCTATGATTGAGGAAGGGCTATAGGTAATAGGCTATGGAAATCATAAGTGATTGAAGAAAGTCCTCTCCCTCTGGGAGAGGATTTAGGTGAGGGTGAACATGAACAATAGTCGCAGATATCGAAAAAAAGTTATACTTCGGAATTTGTCACTCCCTCACCCCGTCCCTCTCCCTGAGGGAGAGGGTGATGATCGATTATATGCGAGAAGGGCAAAAAAAACAAAGTAACTGCGTTGATGAATAGATGAGTAGATGGGTTGATGAGTAAAAAAAATTGTAATATAAATTATGATAGCAGTCTTTTTTTACGCTTCTACGCTTTCACTCTTCTACCCATTTACTCTTCAATAGTCATCATTCAGCATTATTCTTTTACTGTCAGCGGTCTGTAGTCCGCGATATAAAAATTTGTTAAAGGCAAAAAATTAATGAAAAAAGAGTTAACATTACAGGATTATATACGGTTAATATTACGCCGCAGATGGATTATCATTTCTTCTACAGTAGGCGTGCTGTTGGCCACAGGGTTATATATGCTGATGGCGCCCCCGGTTTATGAATCGGCTTCTATTTTTATGCTGGAAACCCAAAATCTCAGTTTTACGGAAAAAGGCATGATGCTTGCGGAACAGACACGACCCTTGGGATATTATCAGGCCATTATGAAAAGCCGGTTATATCGGAATCGTGTACATGATGTTTTTTTTAAAGATCTGCCAGTAGATATTCCAAAGGATTTTGATTCAAAAGAATTTTTCAGCATTTTTCAAAAAGGCGTTTCTCTGGCGAGTTCCGAATATACTGATTTTATTTCATTGAAAACCAGAGCCAATAATCCCTATGTTGCGTATCGTATGGCTGTATTGACAACGAATATTTTAAAAGATCGGTGTCAGGAAATTGACAGAGAGGAACTTCAAAATGCGGTTAATTTTATCGATCAGCAGACCGCGATTTCCAAAGCCAAACTTGAAGAAGCTGAAACAGCGCTTCAGGAATTCCGGAGAGAAACAAAAATTACGATTCTGGACGAAGAAGGCGGTATTCTGAATGAGCTGCTTGAGATGGAAAATAAACTCACACAAGTTCAGACTGAACGCCAATTGGCAGCTGCCAATATTGCCGCATACAGGCGCCGGATTTCATCAGGAAGAAATATTGACACAGGTTCTGAGTTGAGTGGTGAATCGAATGATTATGTCGCTTTCCGGAATGAACTGACCGATCTGGAAAATCAAAGGCAAAAGGCCATCCAAACCTATGGTGAACATCATCCCAGTGTTACTGTGATCGATGATCAGATTGCCCGGAAAAAACGGGATATGGTCGCAAAAAAGATGCGGGAATCCTCAAAAACCGATGGAACCATGAGCGAGTCGGATATTGTCGAATTGAAAAACTGGCAGGAACGTCTTGTTACTGAAGAAGTGAATTTGTTCACCCTGGAGAATCAGGAACAGTACTATAAAAAACTCATCGATCAGTTCAAGGAAAAACATCCCAATATTATGGATCAAAGCATTGAACTGATCGGATTGATGCGTTCGCAGACGGTTGCTGAAAATTTGTATAACTTTCTTTTACAGAAAGGCGAAGAAGCAAAAATCAAGGCGGCTACAGGCACTGGAGGCATCCGTATTGTGGATGAACCTGTTTTTCCACAACATCCCGTTCCGGTCAATATTCCCAGGAATCTGCTATTGGGGCTGATACTCGGTGCGGGTCTGGGTTTTGGATTGGCCTTGATTAAAGAATATACGGACAATGCCATTTATACAAAATCCGACATTGCAGAGGAATTCGGTCTCACGGTTGTCGGTGAAATCCCTGCTTATGGAGGGCTAAAGCCAAGAGACTTGCCATTGATCCGTTCCAAAAAGGCATCGGTTTCCAGAGATAAACATTTAAAAGAAGGCCCGTTACTGACACAAATGGCTCTGAAAAGCGGTACGGCAGAGGCATTCCGTTCTCTCAGGTCGAATCTGCAGTTTGCCAATGTCGAT
>JAFGBW010000124.1 GCA_016932965.1 Candidatus Auribacterota bacterium | reverse complement strand
GACAGGCATCAGTTTCGGCATCATCGGTAAAGCAGGGTATGACAAATGGGGGGCCTGGGATCTCGTGTTTTCTGAAAATTTTTGGAGCACTTTTGTGATCAGAATCTTCGGTGTCATCGCCTCTCCTGTCGGGGGAACATTTTTTCTTCTCGGAGTCATTTTAGGAGCCGTTTTGAAAGGGTTCTGTTCAAAGAAATACTTTCTTTACTCCTGGCTGATCTCCTTCATGCTCTATTATATGCTTGTCGGAGAGGGAAACCGGGTTCTGGAATACTACCAGCTGTTTCTCGTTCCTGTGGCAGGGATTTTCATCGCGCAAAGCGTTCTGTTTTTTGAAGCCAAAATCAGCGCTGATTCCCGGAAAACCGCTTCCATTTTCACACTCCTGGTTTATCTCATGATTTTTTTTACCGGGTTTTTTTATGTTTCAAAGCACTATGATTACGATCCCTATACTGAACAGGCGTACCTATTCGCTCCGGAAGTCCAGAAACAGACGGAAAGAGACTCTCTTTTTATTGTCGTGGATATGCCCCGGGTGTATGAAAGAAAATGGCTTGAAGAAATGGAGGCCCGTATTCACCGCCCCAGTTTTCTCTGTTTCATTGACCGTCACGGCTGGGAATTCCTTCCCCATGAATTGAACCAGATGCCTGTCGAAGAATTCGAGTCCCTCATTAAAAAAGGAGCGAAGTATCTTTTGCTCCCCCGTTATTGGTTCCAGGTTTCAGTTGGACTCCGGCAGTATCTTGAAAACAAGCCTTTCCCGGTTGTGACGGAAAATTCCCAGTTTATCCTGTTCCGTCTGAACTGAAAAATGAGAGAGGCAAACCTCAGGCTCTGCCGGAGGGCTCATCAAGTTTAACAGTTGTATGAGTATTAAAATGGAATAATAAGATATGAACAACGATCAGGACATTTTGAATGGTTCATATCAAGAGGCTTTGAGCCGACAAGAAAGCATGAAAAAACATAAAATCATTCTCCTTTTCCAAAGGGTGAATCAGTTGTTCTCTCGGGAAAATATCCCTCTGGTTCAATCCCATCTGATGGTTTTATCGCTTTTATCAGTCATCGCAGGAGCGCTTGAATTTGTTCTCCCTTTTCTTGCCTGGTTCTCCCTGGATTCTCTCCTGCCTTCCGGCAATCTGGCTAAACTCTTCCCGATTTTAGGGATCGCAGGCATCCTATACCTGCTCCAGGCTTCAACCGGGGTGGTCAGCTCCTGCTTTATTTCCAGGCTGCAGTTCACGGTCCCGAATATTTTTCGCAGCCGGTGTCTCAACCGCATGCTGTCTCATTTTAAAATCGAAGACAAACAGTCCCCTTCTGAATACTCACTGGTTCTGGAATCAGATGCGCCGGCCCTGTTGAATTCCATTTTAAAAGTACAGGATCAATCCATCCGCGCGTCCTTGGTGATACTGGGCACATCCGTTTTATTGATAGACAGGAGTCCTCTTCTTTTCTGTCTGTTTTTGCTTGCATCCCTCATCCACTGGTTCGGGACTTATTTGTTTTCAAAAATTTCCGCCTCCAAAACGCTTAAGCTCCGGATGATTCACTCCCGTGTTTCTACTTTTATTTTTGATACGCTGTCCAAAAAAAAGGTGATCCATCTGTTCCAGGCTGAACCGTATTTTCAAAAACAATACCGTCTTCTTCAGGAACAA
This sequence comes from Candidatus Auribacterota bacterium, assembly GCA_016932965.1. Taxonomy (GTDB): domain Bacteria; phylum Auribacterota; class JAFGBW01; order JAFGBW01; family JAFGBW01; genus JAFGBW01. Next base: position 5,353 of record JAFGBW010000124.1, on the reverse strand, counting down.
AGGACAACAGTAGAAAAATCGCTGTTCTGGATGAAAAAAATCGAATGGGCATGGAACAATCTTTTTTCAATCCTCGTGAAACTGGGGGTGGCTTATTTCCTGGCAAAAAAAATCATGACTCATGCGATCTCAGGGGGGGAGGCGGCCTTTCTGGCCATCCTGCTGGCCAAACTGCAGGGCTCTCTCATCCAGCTCCTCTCGCTTCATCATGAACTGTCATTTCTGGACCAATCCCTTGCCAGGATTGAAAAAATCATGTCTCCTGTTGAGGAATTTGTCCAGTCAGAAAAATCCGTCCGGTCTTTTCAATCATTTTGCTTTAAAAATGTGGGGTTCTCTTATTCGGACCGTCCGGTCATTTCCGGCCTTTCGTTTGAAATTCACTTCGGGGAAAAAGTCATTTTTTTCGGACCCAGCGGCTGCGGGAAGACCACGATTTTTAATCTCATGCTGGGACTTTTGAGCCCTTCGAGCGGAGAGATCCTGTTAAACGGTGAAAGCTTTGCTCATTTTTCCCAAAACGAATGGCGGTCGCTTTTGTCCATGGTCCCCCAGGAAAATGATCTGTATAATCTGGATTTTAAGGAAAATATTCTGCTGGGGAAAACGATTGTTTCCGAGAATCTCGCCGGCATCATCCGAAAAGCAGGGCTTGAAAATGCTTGGTCTCATGCCGGAAAAAACCCGGGAGACTCTCTCATCCAAGGGGAAAAAAGCATCCTGTCTGCGGGAGAGGCACGCAGAGTGGTCCTGGCCAGAGGCCTGGCAAACAACTCCTGTGTCTTATTCCTCGATGAAGCGGATGCGCATCTGGAAGAGTCCATGGCCCTGACTCTCATGCAGTCTCTTTTCGCCGAAAAAGATAAAACCGTTGTTCTTTTCACTCACCGCAGGTCTTTGAAAGAGATGGCCGATAAAGTCGTCGAATTATGCCCTTGATCCGGTTGATTCTCATTTCCAGCCTTGCTGACGGATGCTTATAAAGGGCTTTTCCGGGAAACAGTTTTAAACACATCCAGATATTTCAAAGCCAGTTTTTCCCTGTTGTAATGCTCTATCACGAAGTGAGATGCGTTTTTTCCCATTTCAGAAAGTTTCAGGGGATTGTCTTTTAATGTTACAATGTGTTCGGCAATGGCGCCGCTGTTTTCAGGAGGGACCACAATGGCGCCCTTGGAGCGGGTGAGTATGTCAGCGGCTTCGCCTTCCACGGCTCCTAAAACAGGCTTTCCACAGGCCATCATTTCAAACATTTTGGAGGGGATGAAGGATTTGAATCCCGGTATGGAACGCAGGGAAACAAGACAAAGATCTGAGAGTTGATAAAAGGAGGGGATTTTTTCCTTGGGCTGGCCGCCAAGGAAAGTGACGTTTTTGAGTTTTAATTTTTCAGCCTTGTTGATGCATTTTTCCTTTTCCGAACCTTCCCCCACAAAAAGAAAATGGATCGGTTCCTTTTTTAACTGAAGCATGTTTGCGGCATCCAAGATGCTGGCAAGGCCGTGAGACATTCCATGAGCTCCGATATAAGATGCTAAAAAAACATTTTCCGGGATGCCCCATTCTTTCCTCTCGGCCGGCTTTTCAGGAACAGGAAAAAATTTATTGAGATCCGCTCCATTGGTGATAACGGAAATTTTGTTTTCGGAAATCCCGCGGCTGACCAGATTTTTTTTGAAACCTTCGGTGACGGTTACAACGTGGGCTGCCTTTTTGTAAAGAAAAAGCTCCAGACATTCCAGCACAGCGATCAGAAATCTATTTTTTAATATACCCAGCTCGATAAAAATACCCGGCCATAAATCACGCACTTCGAAAATAAAAGGAGTCTGTCTGAAGACAGACATCACGTACGCGCTGATCACGGAAAAAAGGGTCGGTGAGCTGACTAAAATGGCATCGGGTTTTTCTCCGCGGAAAAGGCTGAATAAAACACTCGTGAACATGAAGGAAAGATGATTGAGGGTTCGTCTGATGAAACCCTCATTCGGCGTGGCATACAGCCAGTGACGCCAGACAGTCATGCCGTTTTCCGTCTCTGCGGCAAAAAACTTACCTTTGTATTTTTCCGGAATGATGCCTGTCGGATGGTTCGGGAAACCAGTCAGAACTGTTATCGCATGCCCCTGGTTCTTCCAGGACAGAGCCATCTCCGACAGCCGCGCCTGGGGCGCGCCGATTTCAGGAGGATAATAGTGAGTCAGGACAAGGATTCTCATGTTCGGGTATTTTAACAAAAACCGATCCGCATTGGAATAGAATCAGACACTTTTTATTGTCAGATTGTAACTGTTATTGCATCATAGGGGCGATAACGGGGGAATTATGCTGCGGCATTTTATCCAAAAGCGGTCATGATATAAGTAAGGAGCACCATGAAACATCGTTTATTTGTATCTGTTCTTTTGCTGAGCCTGTTTCCTTTTTGCTTTTCTTCTGCTCAGGAAACGAGATCCGGCGGGTTTGAATCTCCCAGGTTCGAATATCTTTTATGTGAGGATATTGCGGATGTGGTGGTGGCGTCAGGCAGGGAGGAACCGGTGAAGGAAGCTCCGGCGGATGTTTTTGTCATCACCGGTGATGAAATGATTTCCCGCGGCTACAGGAGTATTTATGATCTCTTGCCGGATTTGCCCGGCCTCACCTGGCAGAACATGGTCGGCAATGATAAAAACGGTCATCCCGTGATCCGGGGCATTCTTTATCAGGAGAGATTAAAAATCCTTTTAAACGGCATGGAATTGGATGAAAAAGCCGGATCCGGTTATGGTCTGGATCAGCGTTTGCCGATTGAGGGAATCGAGAGGGTGGAGTTCATCATAGGTCCTTATGCATCCCTTTATGGAAGAAATACTTTTTCAGGCGTCATCAATATCATCACCAGGTCAGGAAAAATACAGGATGGGGGTCTTGTGGATTTGGTTTACGGAAAATGGGACCGGATTCAGGGCACCTTTCTTTACGGCAAAAAAATCAATGAATGGGACCTGTATTTTTCCGCTTTTAAAAATTACAGCCGGGAAGGCCAGGATCTGACCAAGGATTATCCCCAATATTATGCCAGGGAAAACCGGGAGGGGAAGGAATTCGAGGGAGAGCCTGTTTTTTTCAGGGAAGGGGTCTCTGATGACTGGTTTTTATTTTGGGATCACACGGATCTTTATACCAAGATCAGACACGATTCAGGCTTTCAATTTGACCTGGACTGGAACAAAGCCGTCTGGCCCATGACAGGAACGTATCTGACGCCGTTATTTTACACCCAACCCACGGATTCCAGGTGCACGGATACGAATTTAAATGCGCGGCTGCTTTATGAATATAAAACACAAACGTGGTCGTCCATTTCCATTTTTCAATATCAGGATTGGGACAATGAGGGACGGCTGGATTACATGGATGCGCTGTACCGATGGTATATCACCCGTACAGACAGCCGGTGCTATGAACAAAAATTTCAAATCAGGATAGGGGATAAAAATAAATTCTACGCCGGAATATCCTATGAAGATGTGCATGCCCTGATCCCTCAAGGGTCGGAGCGTCTTCCTGTGCCGACAAAACCGGATATTTCCGGCGATGATTATCTTGACCTGAGTTTTTTGAATCTGACCGTCCAGAATGAAACAGACTGGAGCGATAAAATAAAAACCGTCGCAGGCTTCATGTATGAACACTGTAATTCCTACGATGATGTTTATGTTCCGAGGTTTTCCTTCATGTGGCTTTTCAGTGAAAACACGACCTGGAAATTTTTATACGGGGGCGGATACAAAACGCCGGATCTGCTTGTGCGGATCGATCAGATCGTGGGCGATACAGGAAACGTCAAGGGAACCACGGAGATTAAACCTGAAAATCTGGACAGCTATGAAATCAACTGGATCCATCGTTTGAACGATCAGATCAAACTGACCGCCGCCGTCTACCTGAATCAGGTTGAAGACCTCATCGCTTCAGGGCCGTCTCCCAATTTACCCCCCGGTTATACCACCACTTACATGAATGTGGGAAAACAGCAGACCAAGGGCGGGGAATTGAACATCAACTGGACTCCCACGGACAGGATAAAACTGTTTGGCTCCTACGGACACGTGAGCGGTTATTATGAAGAGGTGGATGAGGACGGATCTGTTTCCAGGATTCACCGGCTGCCTTTGTCCTCACCGGATCATGTCAAAGCAGGCATTTATTATCTTTGCTGGGGAGATAAACTCAATCTGTACATCCATGATTTGTATCTGAGTGAGATCACTACATGGACATCGGAAAAATTGGATGGTTACAATCTGGTGGATTTCCACATGAACACCACATCCGTATTCAGCGATGAATGGTGGATTTCTTTCAGGATCACAAATTTGTTCGATAAAAAAGCATTTGATGCGCCCTCGGATAATGATCCGGGCTGGGTGCCGAATGCCCCGATCAAAAGACGCGGGTGGACAGTGCAGGTGGGATACAGGTGGTGAGTAATTCAATTTGATTATATTTAGAGCTTGTCCCTTTTTACCCTGATTTTGAGTAAAAAACAAAATAAGTTTTTATCAGCCACGAAGAACACAAAGAGTAAAAATGAGTTATGAGTTTTGAGTTTAAATGAAATTTTATTTGTTAACTCATGACTCAAAATTTTTTTTCATTTTCTTCGTGCTCTTCGTGGTGAAAAAATAAAGTTTTTTATATTAAAATAAACCGCGATGAAGCGGTTCCCATTTTACAGCTACCAGCTCTGCCGGTATTATATTTACTGCCTTTTTCCCCGTAAAAATGACGATAGGTCATCATACGACAGACACTATTTGCAGCGGCTCTGCATCACTCTGCAGAACAAATAATCGGACAGACGGTTGATGAACGAGCGTGTCAGCGGATGCGAGAATACGGTTTTTCTTTCATATTCCCTGACTTTCACCCTGGCAAAATCGTATTGCACGCACAAGGGGTTGCTGCCCGGAAGAAGGAATGCCCTGCACGCAGGAAGATCTTTTGCCATGACGGCGTAATGCTTTTCAAATGAATTCAGGTTTATTTTTGTCAGCGGTTCCCCCAGACTGATTTTTTGTAACAGAGCCAGAGGGATCCCCATTTGCGGATCCATTTTATTTAATCTCCTCATCATGAGTATCAGGGTGATGACAGAAATGTTCCGGAGTTTTTGAATCTTTGCCTGTAAAGTGGATCTCAAAGACTCAAAATATTGTTTTAAATTTTGCGGAACATCATATTGTCTGCAGTAAGCTGAAAAAAAATATCCTGTTTCCCCTATCAGGGAATGCATCCCATTCATCCTGTTTATTTTTTTTAGTATTTTCAGTCGGGAATAAAGCCCCTTGGGGGAGGGAAGAGATTC
>JAFGBW010000123.1 GCA_016932965.1 Candidatus Auribacterota bacterium | reverse complement strand
TTGATTCTTGAAACCGCTTCTTCCGAATGAGGCATATCTGCGAGAAAGGCTTCCAGTTCTTCATCCACGAATTTCATGGAGATCAGCCTTGAAATTCCCTTCACCTCCTGGGTTACTCCATATAGAAGATCAGCCATCTGGATCGTGATTTTATTATGGGTAATCACGATGAACTGGGTATTTTCCGTAAAAGATTTCAACAGCCTGGTAAATCGGATCACGTTCGCTTCATCTAAAGGGGCATCCAACTCATCCACCACGCAGAAAGGCGATGGCTTGACTTTAAAAAGGGCAAATAAAAGAGCCACAGCCGTCAGGGCTTTTTCTCCGCCTGAAAGAAGGGAGATGGTTTGAGGCCGTTTTTCAGGCGGCATGGCGACAATATCGATTCCCTGTTCCAGATAATCTATTCCCTGCTCATTTAAAATAGTGATCTCGCATTTTCCGCCTCCGAACAACTCTTTGAAAATATCCCCGAAATACACCTTGATTTTTTCAAAAGTTTCCTGGAACATTTTTGTGGCGCAAATGTTGATCTTTTCGATGACTTCGATCAATTGCGTTTTGGCTGCAACCAGATCCTGTTCCTGCTCGGTCAGGAAGGTGAGCCTTTTCTGCAAGGCTTCCAGTTCTTCAATGGCGGCCAGGTTCACCGGACCCAAATGACGGATTTTTGTTTCCAGTTCCTCGATTCTTTGAGATGCCTGGTCCCATGAAAAAGACTCTAAAGCGCTGTCTTGGACTATTTCCTCGATCCGAATCTGGTATTTTGAAAAAATGAGTTCCCTCAATGAAAGGATTTTCCCCTCCATTTCTGCGATTTGCACCTTCCAGGCAGTATTACTTTCATTCAAACCGTCAATTTTTTCCTGCAAGGCCTGACGATTGCCGTCAAAAGAATCAATGGAATTCTTTAAAGCGGTCAATTCCTCTTCAAATTGTTTCTGGAGGATGAACAACTGGGATTGCTGAGAAAGGTATAATTCAATGGCCCTTTGGGAATCCTGGATTTCTTTTTGAAGGTCTTGCATCAGTTCTCTGGCCTGATTCTGATTGAGTTCGAAATTCTTGAGCCACTGGTCCCGTTCTTCTAATTCCTTCCTTACGTCTGCGATCCGGGAATCCAATGACAGGATTTTTTCATTCAGACTTTCAATCTCGGCCTTTTCCCTTGCTGAGATCTCCTTTTGCTCAGTCAGCGAAGAGAGAATCTGTTCCAGTTCCGATTCCTCAGTAAGAAGGGTCTGATTCAAATTCTGATCCTGGTTGCTGCTGCTCATCAGTTTCTGATTGAGCTCGTCCCGGGTCTGGACCAGTGAATTCTTATGTCCGGAAAGCTGTTCCAGTTCGGTGTAAAGCTGATTCAGACGTTTTTGATAGGATTCCTTTGTATAAACGATTTTTTGAAAATCCCTCTCCACATCATGCAGTTCGGAAGAGGCTGAATCAGCCTTTATCTTTAATTCCTCGATTTTCTCCCTTTCTGTCTGGATATTGCACTTATGTTCATTTCTGAGTTCGTTTTTTTCCAAAAGGAGTTGCCTAAGATTCCTCACCTCTTGATCCAATTCCACGATTTCATTTTCCCTGTTCAAAAATCCCCGGACAGCAGCTTTGGTTTCCCCGCCAGTGATCGCGCCGGTTCCAGCAACCAATTCACCGCCTATTGTGACGAAATTGAATCCGCTTTTCCCTTCCCGGATCAAATCCATGGCATCTTTCAATTCCCTGACAACCAGGAAATGACTCAACAACGATTCCATGATTTCCTTATATAAAGAATCGTAATGAATAAAATCCAGAAGGCAGCCAAGGATTCTAGGATCTGTTGGTTTCTCTTTTTTCGATTCCCTGATTTTGACCATATCCAACGGCAAAAAAGTGGCACGTCCCAGTTTGTGATCTTTTAAAAATCCAATGGCTCTTTGGGCATCTTCACCTTTTTCTACAAGAATGTTTTGAATACGGGTGCCCAGAGCGACTTCCGCGGCGACTTCATATTCAGGCTGAACCTTGATCACATCGGAAATCACTCCGATCACGCCGGTCATTAAATCCGGGTCCTCCTGTTTTTTTAACATGATGCCGCGAACACCGGCAAAAAAGCCTTCGTATGAATTTTTCATATCCTCCAGAACGCTTTTTCTGGAGTCTTTTTCAGTCAGTTCTGAAGAAATACGTATCATTTCCGCTTCCAGGTCAGAAAGAGCCTGGGTTTTTTCCTGAATTTCCTTTTCCTTTTCCTCGATCCGTTTGGATAATTCAAGCTTTCTGGATTTTGCCGAATCCAGGGATATCCTCATGCGCTCGAATTGTTCTTCCTCAAATGAAAGGGAAAGCTTGATATCCTCTATTTCCTCATTCAATTTTTCCATCTGGTCTTCAAGGTTCTTTTCATGAGTCTGATTTTCCACCAGTTTGTTCTGGGCCTCGGCATACAAGGTCTTGATGGATTCGATTTGTTCTTTGCTGGAAGCAATCCTGGCTTTCGTTTCTTCCAGATGAACAAAAATACCGCTGATGGAAGCAGATCTAGTCTCCAGAGCCTGTTTCTTCTCCGTAAAAAGACGGATGAACTGCTCTTTCTCAAGCTGGATTTGTTGAAGAACTGAATGAAGCTCATCTTTCTTTTCCTGATGGACAACCGTTGCACTGTTGTCCTCCTCAATTCTGGAGCGGATATCAGCCATACGCGACTCATTATGCTCAATGGACTGCCTGTGTTGATTCAGACTATTTTCAATGGCATGCTTCTTTTCAGCCAGTTCTTTCCCATGGAATTCTAAAAGAGCCAGTTTATCCTGATATTCTTTGTGTTCCTGTTCCAGATTGCGGATATTTTCTTTTTCATTAAGAATACTTTCTTCCGCCTTACGAAGGGCGGTTTTGACTGATTCTATCTCAGAAAGCTGCAATTGATACCTGTGTCTGGCGTATTGGCAATCCAGGTTTTTTAATTCCTGGGACAAATTTTTATACCGTCTGGCTTTACTGGCTTGTCTGGACAGGCTGTCTTTCTGCTTGGCCAGTTCAACGATGATGTCTTTCAAACGAAGCAGATTATCCTCAGCGAATTTCAGTTTTCTCTCCGCTTCCTTTTTTTTGGATTTATATTTAGTGATACCGGCAGCTTCCTCGAAAATTTCCCTTCTGTCAACCGGCCTGGAATTGATGATCCGATCCATTTCCCCCTGTTCGATCACGGAATATGAGGAGGTACCGATGCCGGTGTTGATGAATAATTCATGGACATCCTTCAGACGGCATTGGGTCTTGTTGATGAGATACTGGCTCTCGCCGGATTTAAAAAGGCGCCTGGTGACAGTCACCTCTTTAAAATCTATGGGCAGGATTCCGTCTTCATTGTCAAAAGTGATGGATACTTCGCACATACCGGCTGCTTGTCTGGATTCACAGCCATTGAAGATGACATCCTCCATTTTAGCACCACGAAGAGTCTTGATACTTTGTTCACCCAGAACCCAGCGGATCGCATCCACAATATTGCTTTTACCGCCCCCGTTAGGACCAACAATAGAGGTAACTCCTTTGGTAAAAACCAGATCGGTTTTATCAGCAAAAGACTTAAAACCCAGTAATGTGATTCTTTTTAATAACATGGATATTTTTATAATGATTACTTTAGGTAAAGATTAATAGTTAAATTACCGAAAGTAAACAAAAATTAAACTTTTTTATTCTTTTTATCGTAACATATATGAATAATCTTGTCCAATAATTCTAAATAGAAATCCAGAAGTCAGTAAAACAACCTCAACCCATTTGTTGATTTCTTGCCTGATTTAAAAATGCCTAAAAGCGTTCCCTTCTAACTCCTGACTTCTGAATTCTGGATTCTGATTTCTCTTTATTATCCCAGTCTGGACAACAATAGTTCTTTCTGAAACACCATTTCTTTAGGCAGGCGATCATAGATCCTGGAAAAAAACTCAGTATGGGAAATGACTTCTTTTTTCCATTCCGCGAGATCAATGGACTGTAATTCATCGAATTTTTCCTGATCCATGTCTTTAAGCCCGGTAAGGTCCAAGTCCTTGAATCGAGGCATCAGACCTAACGGTGTCTCTTCCGCACCGCCGAGACCCTGACACCGTTCAACAATCCATTTCAGAACCCTGATGTTTTCTCCAAACCCGGGCCATAAAAATTTCCCGTCCTTGTTCTTTCTGAACCAGTTCACATGAAAAAAACGCGGAGGATTCTTTATTCTCTTTCTCATTCTGATCCAATGCGTGAAATAATCCCCCATATGGTATCCGCAAAACGGCAGCATGGCCATGGGATCACGTCTGACTAAACCTGTGGCTCCTGCTGCTGCGGCTGTTGTTTCTGATCCCATGGTTCCCCCCACATAAACTCCGTGAATCCAGTCAAAGGCTTCAAAAACCAAAGGAACATGACTGGCTCTTCTTCCCCCGAAAATAAAGGCGCTGATTGGTACTCCGTTCGGGTCTTCCCAGGAGGGATCAATAGACGGGCACTGCCTTGCAGGCACCGTGAAACGGGCATTGGGATGAGACGAAGGTCTCCCGCAGCCGGGTGTCCACTCCTGCCTTTTCCAGTCTGTCAGTTTTTCAGGGGGCTTTTCTGTCATTCCTTCCCACCAGACATCTCCATCCGGAGTCAATGCCACATTCGTGAAAATAGTATTTTTACTGATCGTATGCATCGCATTTGGGTTAGAATCCATAGAAGTACCGGGAGCGACGCCAAAATAGCCAGCCTCTGGATTGATGGCATAGAGTCTGCCGTCTTGACCTGGTTTGATCCAGGCGATATCATCGCCCACAGTCCAGATTTTCCATCCCTTGAAATGAGTTGGGGGGATCAGCATGGCCAGGTTTGTTTTTCCGCAGGCGCTTGGAAAAGCCGCAGCAATATATGTTTTATCTCCCTTGGGGGATTCTATCCCCAGGATCAGCATGTGTTCAGCGAGCCATCCCTCATCGCGCGCCATGCAGGAAGCGATCCTTAAGGCAAAACATTTTTTCCCCAAAAGAGCGTTTCCGCCATACCCGCTGCCATAGGACCAGATCATCCGTTCTTCAGGAAAATGAACAATGTATTTGTTTTCTGCGTTGCAGGGCCAGGGGACATCTTTCTGTCCTTTTTCCAACGGCATGCCGACAGAATGAAGGCATGGCACGAAATCATTGTCCCCCAAAACATCCAGGACCGCTTTTCCCATCCTGGTCATGATACGCATATTGCAAACCACATACAGAGAATCTGTCAGTTCGATGCCAATCTGAGAAATGGGGGAACCCAACGGTCCCATGCTGAAAGGAATGACATACATGGTTCTGCCTTTCATGGAACCGTTATAAAACTTCTCCAGGATCTCCTTCATTTCTTTAGGATCTTTCCAGTTATTGGTAGGACCAGCGTCTTCTTTCTTTACCGAGCAGATAAAGGTACGGTCTTCCACACGCGCCACATCTTCCGGATTAGAAAGACAAAGGTAGCTTCCCGGATTTTTCTGGAGATTGAGTCTGGTAAAGGTTCCGTTTTTGATCATCAGTTCGCACAAGGAATCATATTCCTCCTGTGAGCCGTCGCACCAGTGGATCTGATCCGGTTTGCATAAATCAGCCATTTCCTGAACCCAGTTTTTTAATCTCTTATTTGTCGTCATCTAACTCCCTCCAGGTGTGATCTTGTCGACTTTAATCTGTTGAAATATTTTTTTGTGTTTGCGAAGAACCGCAAACATTTAATGACTCCTGAAAAATTTGTAAAGGGAAAATTAAAAATCAGGCCAGTCCTGTTTTGAAATTAAACATCGTTGAAGGATGTAGCCGGGTTCCTGCCTGGTACGCCCCTATTACATCAGAAAGAAATTTTTCATCAGGCTGAAAAAAACTCAAATCCAGAACAAATTTTTTAATCCCGATTTTGGCTACCTTCTCTTTTTGATGGGTCAGACAAAGAGGCGTTTCAGAAACAAGATAATACAATCCGTGTTTTTCATGAACCTGAAACAAATTCTGATTATTGTCCCTGATCGTGATCCCGCAATTCAAGGCAGGCCTTATCCGGGAAACAAAAAGCCTCACTCGGGTAAAAACCGAAAAGAGGCCGCTGGGATGCGATATTTTTTTCAAATTGAGAAAATCATCTTCGAAAGAATAAAAAAAACAAGTGAACCCGTTTTCCTTAAGCATTCTTTGGGCCTGGTCATTCATGACCGGGATGAAAGAGCCGGCTGTCAGCTCAAATACTTCTCCATCAAACAAGGAACGCTGGCCGATCTGATTGCATACCCATTTCCTGATTCCATTTTTCCTTGCCAGTTCAATACAGTTCTTCCATCCTGAAATTTCCTCTTCAGGAATAAAAGGAGGCAGGGAGATTTTACATTTAGATCTCAGCGACATAGAGAGGGTCCCAATCCTGTTTTCCAGAAATTCATGCAAAAGGTCCTTCTCAAAATCCAGTATCATGCCTTGAAATGGAATCTGGGTTAAGAGGCCCAGCCATCCACAATGGCTGATTTGTATTATCAGTTCTTCATTGGAATCGAGCCGGAATGAATCCTCCTTCCTAAGAACTTTTTTCACCCAGGGATAAACCGGTTTGTAAAAAACAGGTTGAATCCGAGTCCTATTCTTCTTTTTAAATTTATGAAAAATCGATTTTTTTCCGGTAAGGTAAACGTGATCACCCATGCCAATCATGGAAGTGTCTTTGACCCGGATGCGGCATGGGTTATTCTGACCCATGGAAACATGAATGACCTGATAAGGTCTGCCCTCTGATCCGTCCTGAGGATGAATCCGGATCCAGTCCCCGGAATGAATGACCGTGGATAAAGAAGAAAACAGAATCCCGATTTCTTCCTCATTTGCATCTGTTACCTGGCCAAGGTACCATCCTATGCCCAAGGGCCTGTCAGAGACAATGATGGCTTCTTTGCTCTGACCCTTGAGAAAAAAAGAGGTTTTTTCTCTGCTGCCCAGATCATGCTCCAATTCTTTTCTTAAAGAGGAAGTGAGTGAAGGAGTGTTGAGAGCTTTCCGGTATGCTGATACAATCTGATAGACATATTCCGCATTTTTCATTCTGCCTTCGATTTTCAGGCTCGTGATCCTCATTGAGATATATTGCGGAACCATTTCAATGGTACAAAAATCCTTGGGAGAAAAATAATATCCGCTCTCATGACCTTTCATGAAACTCCGGCGGCATACCTGCGTGCACAACCCCCTGTTTCCGCTCTTTCCCCCGAGATAACTGCTCGCCAGGCAGGCTCCGGAGATGGAATAGCAAAGCGCTCCGTGCGCAAAGACTTCCAATTCCAGATCTGTTTTTTCTCGTATGGCTGCTATCTCCTTGAGCGTCAATTCCCTGGACAAGATCACTCTTTTAATTCCCATTTTTTTACATTGTTTCAGACTCAAAGAATTATGCATCAGCATCTGTGTGCTGGCATGAACAGGAAGGGCAGGAAAATGATTTTTGATGATTCTCAATAGCCCCAAATCCTGAATAATCACGGCATCCATTTTTATCTGGGAAAACTGGTAGAGCAGATGCAGTATCCTTTCCAGTTCGTTCTGTTTATTGAGGATATTCAGCGCCGCGTATATTTTAACAGACCTGGCATGGGCATACGGGATCAGATAGGAAAGAGTTTTGACGGTAAAATTTTTGGCTCTCAATCTGGCATTGAAATCCTGTGTGCCCAGGTAAACCGCATCCGCTCCGGCTTGAATGGCAGCGTAAAAAGAGTCCAAGTTACCGGCAGGTGCTAGCAGTTCGATTTTTTGATGATGAGTCATGAATATATTTAGTCCTTAATCCGCGAATGGCAGGAATGATACGAAAATAATTATGAAAGATCTAATCCCTATCCTTCCATTTTTCGTAAATGACTTTTAAGGATTCCCTGTCCAGATTTTTGTCCTGTGAATTCATGAGGGAGGACAGATAATATTCAATTTCATCTTCAATCAGCGCCTTGAATACGAATTCACTGGTTCCCTCTTTAGACAGATGAATAGGCTCAAGGGCATTTTCCTTTTCAGAAGAGGAATAAGAGGGACTGTTCATTTCCGGATTTTTTTCAAGCCATGTTAAGAGGTCTATCAACCACCCTGCATCGGAAAATTTTTCAACATGGCTTTTTGCCAGTTCCGCCCATTTCTTCAATTGAATGAAATCATCCTGTGTTTTTTTCACATTTTTTATCATGGTACCTTCATTATTTTCCTTGCTTAAAATGTTTTAACTCTCTAGCTTAACTAAACCCATTCCTTATTCGATAAGACTTAGTTACGATCCGGTCTTTGATACAAAAAACCGGATCGACCGATAAAACCGTTTGGGAAAAGCATTGAAAAAACTATTATTTAAGTTCCCTGCAGCAAGCAAAGTAGTTTGCGGCCAGCGAATTCATAAAGTTTTTTCCATACCCATATAAAATTAAGACAATCATTTTTTTATGACCATACCAAATTCCATTAAACCGGCAAAAAAAATCGAATCCGTGAACCATACCAGCCTCCTGGTGTGGATGGATTTGGAGATGAGCGGTCTGGACCCGGAACACTCGGTGATCCTGGAGATTGCGTCGGTGATCACGGACAATCATCTTCAACTGGTTGCCGAAGGACCCAACCTGGTGATCCATCAGACCAATACCATCCTTGAAACCATGGACGACTGGAATAAAATCCATCACGAAGCATCCGGGCTGATCAAAAGAGTCAAAACTTCAACAACCACTCTCGAAGAAGCGGAAGAAACCACTTTGAAGTTCATTCAGCTTCATTGCAAGGAAAGAGAGGCCCCTCTCTGCGGCAACACCATCGGCCAGGACCGCCGTTTTTTAAGAAAATACATGCCCAAAGTGGAAAACTGGCTCCATTACCGTAATATTGACGTGAGCACACTTAAAGAATTGATTGCCAGGTGGTATCCGGAACATTTTGATCCCCCCAAAAAAGGAGGTACCCATAAGGCCGTGGCAGATATCCATGAATCCATCAGGGAACTCCTTTATTACAAAAATACATTTCTGAAAGACCGTACCCCCCTCAGGGAAAATGTATCGGCTCTGCTCGATTTATAATAAAGTCTTTCAGGAAATATGCCGATAAGTACAGGGGAGGCTACCATGGATATTTCCGGTATATCATCCAATTCTATTATAGACGTTTACGCTCAGGCAGTGCGGGTCCAGACTGAACAACTGGAAAAACTGGCTAAAATCAACATGGAACAGGAAATGGAAGCTGAAAAGATGGCCACGGCTGTCAAAGCCCTCCTGGATATCATGGCCTGAATTGTTTTGACCTAATCCTTCAACGCCCCACCAAAGACATCCGTCACCAATAGTCGGTTGCCATGATCAATTTTATTTTCCATTCACAGCAATTCTTACTACTATCCTTGATAATTAATCCGGAAAGCCGGCGGGTTGAAATGTGAACCCCTTCATCGCGGTTTGTTTTAATATAATAATTATTTTTTCACCATGGAGGGGGGAAGGAATTGAAAATTTAGAATTAAGAATTGAGAATGGAAACATGGTCAATAGCGAAAGGAAGGCGAACAGGCGGATGCCTGGAATTTGAGATTTGAAATTTGTCATCGGATAGTCATCATGCCTTTAAGGCATGATGACAAACTCCGTGCTCTCCGTATCCTCCATGGTGAATTAATTCTTTTAAATACTTCCGGAATTGTCAAACTTAGCCAGTCCAAAGACTGTGCCTGTGGTTTACCGGATTAATTTATTGTGGTTTAATGTATATCACTAGTTCATGAATAGGAAATTTCTCGCCTTGTTGACAAAATTCCATCACAACTCGTTTCCCCGTCCATTTCCTCTTTTCCCATTTGCCGCGGTCTTTGTCTGTCTCGGAGCCCTGTTCTTGTGGCATCAGACCAATATCGCCATGCCTTCCCATGACAGTGTACGTTACTTCCAGCAAATAAGATATGTGTCAGATTCCTGGAGGGAATCATTCAGATTTAACGGTCAAATTTTGGAGTCTTTATATGCCTTTGCCTCACCGTTGTGGAGTTTTCTTCTGTCTCTGGCCGCCTATCTGCTGCCCCCCATGAATATTAAAAACCTGATCCTCCTCAATGATATGCTTTTTTATCCGCCTTTTTTTCTTTTGTTTTATTTCCTGAACCGCAGTTTTTTTTCAGCCAAAGCAGCGCGGATTGCCACTCTTCTCCTGGCGGTTTCCCCTAGTGTTTTTCATCCGGGCAAAGTGCTTTTGCCAGAGGTTTTTTCATGGACGCTTTTTCTCGCCTCTCTTTTGGTTTTACGTTCCTTGATTCTTCATCCTCAACGTTTTCTCCGGCTATACCTGTTTATCTTCTTCCTCTTTCTGATGGCGTTTACAAATCATTCTGTTTTGATCTATCCCTGGATCAGCTTGATCCTTTATTTCTGTATCAGGCCGTCTGAAATAAAAAAGCCTGCTTTCATGATCCTTTTCTTTTTGATGCTTTGTATGCCTTTTTCTCTCCCCAAATTCAGATCCCTGATTCTTTCCCCTGATGTGTCAGGCAGCTGGAACCTTTTTCATGCGGTCAGCTTTTCCATGTATGTCAAAATGCTTTTCTGGCAAATCCTTGGGTTCATCAATCAGACAGGGGGTTTTTCCTGGATGGCATTAGGAGTGCTTTGTTTTTCATGGAAATCTGATGAAATAAAACCGTTAACAAAATACAGCGCACTGCTCTATCTTATTGGAGTCATGGCCGTTTTAGCGTGGTTGAGGCCCACATTGGGAAGGGATTTTTATGTAACTGGAATCCGGTATCAAATACCCCTTGTTTTTTTGTTCGCAGGTTTATGCGGAGCATGCCTTGCCGGTAAGCCATTCAAGATTATTACAGCAATCCTGTGTTTATTTATTCCTATCTTATTCATGCAAAGCCTGTTCCAATCCCTGCCTGAAAAAATGCTGCCTGGTTTCCGTCTGACGTTCAAACTCTCCTCTTCACAAACCATCAAATCGTCTCTCAACTGGGACGGCACAATCACCCTGTTTGACGCCTCAAATCAAATCGTCTCCGGCGGCGCACGAACCAAGGCAGATCCTTTTTTTGAGCCTCATGGTTCCCTCTCCCTGCTTATCATCAAGGCCTTGAAAAAGCACGAACCCCAATCCTTTCCTTTCTGGATGAGCTGTATTGTCTCGGATGAAAAATGGCCTTCCACGCTTTCCTCGATTTTCCTTCAAAATAATATCAGGGGATTTATTCTGGGGGACCAGAATAATCCATGGATTCCGCCTGTTATTCAGAATGAATTGAATATGCTCCGGATCAATGTTCCTGCATATGAATCATTGCGAAACACGCCGCTGTTTCTCCGTCAAAGTGATTTTGTTCTTATCCAGAGAGATCGGTCTTTGGAAGAACCGGCTGTCACCGGCTTTTTGGATCTTCTTGAAAAGCATTTTGCCGCTGTTTCAGACCAATATCAGCTGATTTTTGAATCCAAAAACGATATGGAAATCCGGTTATACAAAAATCAGTTCACCCAGCCGGATTATCTGAAAAAAGCCATACAGGTTCCCCCCTCTATACAGCCTGTTCCTTTTGGACTATGGCAGGAGAAACAAATTCCTGTTGCTCTTTGGCAGGATCAAAAAGACTGGTTTGAAAAAGAACTGCTCAAAAATAAGGTTCCATTTGTGAAATTAACTGCCCGTGATTTAAAAAAAGCCCTTCTGGAACACAGAGTTGAAACTCTGATTCTGCCGTATGGGCCTTTTTATCCGGAACATTGTCTTCAAGAATTGATTTTGTTTTACCAAGGAGGCGGATCCTTTTGGTTTACCGGAAGCGCGCCTTTTTCCAATCCCTGGCCCCCGGCTAAAAGAGCCAATGACCTTCATCAATATATCATGCGTCAAATGGGAATGAAGCCGTATGTTTGTTCCCCGTCTGAAACAATCCGATTTTATTCCAGCCCCAAAAACCTTCAGCCAGCCGGATCTTTTTATTTTAACGGTCTGACCGTTTCAACCGGCAGCAGGGAATTCAATTGTTTTCCTTCTGCAGGCAATGTATTTCCATTCCGGATCCCCCTCGGACATTCTTTTCCTTTGATTGAGGCGGAAGACTCAGCGGGATTTGTGATAGGAAAACCGGCTTCTTTTTCTTACTTCCATCGAAATCCTTACGGCAAACTGTTTTGTTCCCGTATCTTTTTCTGGGGGTTTCCGGCTTATCCCGGTTCCCTTCAAGCCAATACAGAAGAAGAACTGTTCCCCATGATTGTGAACAATTTTCGATATCCTTTGAGCCTCGCTGATTTTTATCCCTCGGCTCTTTATGTGTCTTCTGCGGATGAATCCGTTTCTCTTAATCTTCTTGTGCGGAATCTCTCGGAAAAAAAGGTTTCCGAGCATTTTGTCATTGAATCAGACGGAAATCAAATCATGGAAAAAACCGGGGAATTTCCGCCTAAAACAATGACGAATCTTGAGATCCTTCTTCCGTCTGTACCGCTTAAAAAACGTTTTATCTCCTTTACCATCACTCCGAAAGACCGAACCATTTTTCAACATCTTCAATGCGGCTTGATCAACCGGGCTTCTCCAGATGAACACAAGGACGTTCCCTATCCACGGATCCAGGAAAATAAAATGACCCTTGACGGTGATTCTTTTTTTCTAGGCGTTAATTATTATCCTTCTTCCAGTTATGACCGCTTCTGGATGACTCCGGATTTGTCGGAAGTGGAGAGGGATTTTGAAACCATGAAAAAGCTGGATATAAAAATGGTCAGAATTCATTTCATCCATCCTGAATGGGCACAGGATTTCAATGAAACCGTCTGTCATAATCACTTAAAAGAAACCCTGCCGCGTTTTGATGTTTTTACTCTGGTTCAATGTCTTCTGGATTTGGCCCAATCAAAAGGGCTGATTGTCTGTCTGGATCTTTTCAGCCTTGTCGGAAAAAAAATGGGCGATCCCCAAGGATGGGAAAAAGACCCGGAACGATTCAGGGATCCTGAAAAAATCGAAAATCAAAACCGTTTTCTCATCCGGTTTCTTGAAGCCACCCGTTTTCAATCCAATCTCGTCATTGATCTTATCAATGAGCCGCATTTGACTGATGAAAACCTGTCTGATTTTAAAAACTGGGTGCAGGAAAAAGTCCAGATCGTCCGGGATAAAAGACCAGAACTGCTTATCACAGCGGGTTTAAAAACCCCTTTTTATGCAATAAAAGACCTGGATTTCCACTCCATCCACACGCATCTTATCCCTGTGCTTCCCTTTCAGGATAAGCCTGTTATCATTGAAGAATACTGGATTGGTCTGCCTGGAGAACGGCTCTCTCCAGAAAGCCAGAAAAAATATTTATTCTCTTCTTTGACAAAAGCAAGAGAAAGGGGTTATTGTGCGTTCATGCCCTGGTGTTTTTGTTCGCCAGCAACCCTTTATGAAACAGAAAGCCAGGAAGAAACATGGGAGAATTCCCTTGGAGTATTTCAGCGCTCCGACGGCACGCTCCGATGGAAAACGGAAACGGAAAATAATTAGAATGACGAAGGATTTCTAAAAAAACGCAAACAGCCAAAGGCTTCAGAGGCAAACGTGGTTAAAGTAAAAGACACAAAAGCACAATGGCACAATGGCCCTAATAGGGAAGATTTCTTATCTCTGCTTTTTATATTCTGTTGTGTCTTTTTCCTGGGCCAGGCACCGGCCGACACTTTTACGATTCCGAACGCCGTAATTCAAATTTTTTCTCATGAGCAGGTTTTCAATCCAGCCCTGCCGTGGCTCTCTTCGCCTTTGAATGCTTCCTCCGGCAGCGGTTTCGTCCTGGAAGGCAATCTGTTGTTGACGAATGCCCATGTGGTCAGCCAGGCTAAATACATTGAAGTCAAAAAGCAGAACGAGGCAAAACGGTATCTTGCCGTGATCAAGTGGATTTCGCATGTCTCGGATCTGGCCATATTGGAAGTATCCTCTTCCACCTTTTATGACAATCTGACTCCTTTGAGTCTGGGACCTATCCCTAAGCTGAATTCCATAGTCAAAGCCGCCGGGTTCCCTCTGGGCGGTGAAAAACTTTCCATTACCAACGGCATTGTTTCCCGCATTGACCGCATCATTTATTCCCATTCAGGGGTTGACGAACATCTCGTTATTCAAACGGACGCCGCGTTGAACCTGGGAAACAGCGGCGGACCGGTCATTCAAAACGACCTTGTCGTGGGGATGGCCTTCCAGGGGCTAGGCACAGGAGATAATATCGGTTATCTGATTCCTTCCACCCTGATCAAACATTTTTTACAAGACATCCAGGACGGCCATGTTGATGGAGTTCCTGAGTTGGGGATCAATTTTTTGCCTCTTCCGCCTGTCATGCGCCAATTTTTGAGACTGCCGCAAGAAAAATCCGGAATTCTGATCAATGATGTTCACCCCCTGGGGCCCTGCCATCAAATCCTAATAAAAAATGACATCCTCACTTCCATTAACGGATATCCAATCTTAGATGACGGGAGCATCACGCTGGAAGGACTCCAAGTTGCCTTTTATGAAATCATTGAACGAAGCCAGATGAATGAGTCTATTTCGCTGGAATGGTATCGCAACGGGGAAAAAAATAATCAAACGGTCCGGCTGACAAAAATTCCATTCGTGCTTGACGTGGGAATGACTTATGAAACTCATAGAGGCTATGTCATTTGTGCAGGATTGGTCTTTGTCAAATTGAACGGCGAATACATGCATTTTTTTGGAAAAGACTGGTGGACCCAGATGCCCCACCCTTTCCGTCTGCTCTATTATTATCAGACCCGTTTCAACCAGGACCCTGAAAGAAAATATTACGTTGTCCTTTCGGCGGTCTTAAAGGATTTCTTCAACGCGCACGCAGCCCCCTTTCAAAATGAAATTCTCCAGACCATCAATGATGTCCCCATCCACTGCCTCGATGATGTGAAAACCGCCTTTTCCAAATCAAAAGGATCCTTCCATGTATTGCGATTCTTCGAAAATTCCACCCCGCTCATTTTGAACGCGGAAAAATCTTCTGCCAGACAATCCCATTTATTGAAAAAATATGCCGTTCCCATGGCCATGGATCAGGAGAAAAGCCAATGAGCAAATATTGGGTCTATTGTATTTTTTTTGTCTTGTTTTCATGCCTGAGAATATGCGGAGCGGCATCTAGAGAACCCTTCAAAAATTCCGTTGTTTTCATCAAAACCGACTCATTGATCCCGGACTACAGGCGACCCTGGCAAAATTACAGTTCTGAGACGCAGACAGGACAGGGAATCGCCGTGGGGCCATACGAAATCCTGACGCTGGCTTCCCTCATTCAATATCATACACTGATCCAGGTTCAAACTTCATTTCAAAGCACCTTCATTGAGGCAAAAGCCGCGCAAATAGACTGGGATTTGAATCTGGCGATTTTATCCATTGATCCTGCAGCTCTCGATCAGCCTTTAAAACCCGTGTCCTTTACCAAGGACATTCAAACCGGAGAAAAACTTTTTTTTGTACGTCTCACGGAAGGCAGACAACTCCTTCCTGTTGAAGGGAAAATCGAAAGTCCTGAAGTCTATTACAATCCCTTGTCTGGGGCCTCATTTTTATTTTTCAGGCTCTCCTCATCTTCATCCCAGATTGAAACAGGACAAATGGTCTGTGCTGAAAACAATCGAGTCCTGGGTCTGGTTTACCCCTCTAAAAACCAGATCAATTTTCTCATTCCTGCTTTAATTCTTGATTCTTTTCTCAAACGGATGAAAGAAAAACCGGCACAATCTATTCCCAAAGCCGGCTTCACCTTTTCTGCCTGGGATCAACCTGACAGCCGCCGATTTTTAAAAATACCCGATCAGGAAAAGCGGGGTGTCTATCTATCCGAAGTCTTTGATTTCGGCACAGGTTCTACGGAACTGAAGGAAGGGGACGTGCTCCTGAATTGGGACGGAAAAGATATAGACCCGCAAGGAATGGTCGAGGATGACAAATGGGGCAAACTTTCATTCACTTATCTCTTTAGCAGAAGCAAAACACAAGATAAAGTAAAAGTCACTTTGTGGAGAGACGGTCAAAAGCAGACGATCGATGTGGTGATGCTTTCTTTTCATACTCAGGATCTGCCGATTCCTTATCACCCTGAAGGGGAACCTGCATACATCCTGGAGGGTGGATTTTTATTTCAGGAGCTGAATTTGAATTATCTGCGCACCATAGGCCAGGACAAGGAATGGAAAACCAATCTGGATCCCTTGATATTTGATTTCCTAGTAAAAAACAGTTTTCATGTTTTTAAGGACCGGGAGCGGATGGTGCTTCTGACCCGAGTACTGCCTCATCCTCTCAATCAGGGATATTTTCATCTGAAAGACAAAATTCTTTCAAGTATAAATGGAAAAAAAATCAGGAATTTCAAGGATGCTTTTGACATGCTGTCTTCGGGCACAAAAGATCAAGCCCCTTATCTATCTGTTGATTTCGAGGACCCTTCTGTCCCTACTGTCGTGATACCCGTTAACCCATTGAAGCAGGCTAACCTGGAAATCCAGAAAAACTACTCCATCTTCACCCTGTCGAAAATACCCGATGAACACCGGGGCTATGATTGATCGGCTCAGAAAATCAAATTCATAAATTAAAATAAACTTTTGCTTTATCATGCCGAGTTGTGTATGTTGTTACAAATATTAACCGCGATAACATGAGGAATTGAATCATGAAATTTGTAAGCCCAATTTTTTTATTATTAGCGTTGTCGGTGAGTTGCCCTGAAATCAGAGCTGAAGGAGTCTCGGCTGGAGTGAAGCTGTCCACACTCGGAGCAGGTTTGGAAGTGACGAAAAGCTTTTCAAAGTATTTTAACGGACGGGTCGGGCTGAATTATTTGACTTATGATTATAACGGAGTGGAAACAGACATGGAGTATGACATCGAGCTCAAGTTGAGCTCGGTGAATGCGCTGGTGGACTGGCTTCCTTTTGAGGGTATATTCCATGTCACCGGAGGAATTCTTTTCAATAATAATGAGCTGAACGCCGTCGGTGTATTGACATCGTCCAAGATGTACACCGAAATCGGAGACGGACGTTACACATATGAGGAAGTGGAGGAACTGGCTGGAAACATTACTTTCAATAAAACAGCCCTTTACTGGGGCCTGGGCTGGGGCAATCCAGTCATGAAAGGGTCCGGTTTATCGGTTTGTCTGGATCTGGGTGTGGTGATGCAGGGTTCCCCAAAAGTGGATTTATCTTCAACAAAAGGAACGATTGTCAATACTCCTGTATTTCAACAGGAATTATCGAAAGAAGAAGACGAATTGGAGAACGAACTCGAAGATTTTAAATTGTATCCTGTCATATCCGTCGGGATAAATTATCAATTCTGATCAGGAAAAGGATAGTTTTAGTCCATTTTTTCTGATGAATAAAACTGATCCGGCATCGTCAAAAAGATGAATGGAAATTTCCCTTGCCAAAGGGGATTGATATCCATAATTTTTTTATTTTCAGCCTGATCCGGTTCCTTGTATGGGATAATGCGGCCGGCTGATTCATGAGGAGTATTGAAAATGAAAATCAAGACATTCCTTCCATCCATGACAGCGGTGATATGCGGTCTGCTTTTTTCCGTTTCTGCTCAGCACGCTCAAATTGAATTGACTGAAGCGGCTGAACCAGGAAAAAAGGACATCTGCGGGATTTTGAGGGTCACCGGCAAAGGCCTGCCTCCAGCCAGGTCAGGATTAAATACGAATCAGGCCAGACTGTTCGCCCAGCGCTCGGCGATCGTAGATAGCTACCGCAACATGGTTAAACTCATTCAGGACAATAACGCCTATCTTGTGGACGGAAACGGATTGCTTCAATTTGAAGGGTTTATCCAGGGGGCCCAGGTAGTTGAAACCCGGTACCTTCGTGATCAAAGCGTGGAGGTGGACCTGGTTTTGCCGGTTCATTTTCTGCCT
>JAFGBW010000122.1 GCA_016932965.1 Candidatus Auribacterota bacterium | reverse complement strand
TTTCGGTTCATGGTATTTCCCTTTTTAAACATAAAAAATGATCAGGCAACCTTAGTTCTTTCGAGATTTTTCCATGGTTCTGACAATTAGGCAAGAGAGAAATACATATCAGTTCCTGAAAAACAGACTTGTCTGCAGCAAGCCGAAATCAAATGTCAGTCTCTTCCAGCCGCTCAATATTTCGAATGCCTCTTTGTATCTGGCTCTGGAGGAATCATCCAGGATTAAAAAACCATCCTGAGCCAGTTTCGGCAAGGCATGCAGAACACAGCCCACTCTTTCCCTCCCGTCTACGGATATGCAGTCGAAATAATGATCCGGAAAACCGTCAATAACCGACATATAATTTCTGAATTCAGGTCTGGAGGGAGGGTGCTTCAAGAGAGGATAATGGGGCCATTCCCCTTCCCAGTTAAAATCAGCAGCATCGCGGCTCGGTGGAGAATAGATGATCCTCGCATTACCCAACTGATCTTTCTGAAGTTCTCCGGTTACCTTTTTGAACCAGGTTTCATCGTATTCAACACCGATATATTCTTTCACTCTTTTGGAATACCAGACACTGCTCTGTCCGGTCCCCCATTCAAAGACGGTTAAATTTTTATTCAGTCTTCGTCCGATATTTTTAATCGCAGCCGGGGCATAAAAAGGTCTGTCCGGACAAAACAGGCGATAAAAACGATAATAAAAGAGCCCGGAAACGAATCTCCGGAACAAATACTTGAAACCTGGCTTTTCCTCAATATCTTTCATACATGATTCTCAGAACATATTTAAACTAAAGGGGATTTTTAAATAATAAAATATAAAATAACAATTCAATTTATTTTCTATCATCACGAAGGACACGAAGAGCACGAAGTTTGTCATCATGCCGTTAAGGCATGATGAATCTCAAATGACAAATTTCAAATCTAAAAATTATCAGGCGTTAGGCCTGCTTTCTCCTTCGTGCTCTTCGTGTCCTTCGTGATGAATATTTTTTGAATCCAATCCATCTGTCATACTTAGTTAATCCAAACGCGGTGATATGATGTTCCAGCTTAATGATCACACCGGCAGCATAATCGTAAATAACGCTCCTTTGCCCTCCCCTTCGGAAAAAACAGACATAGATCCGCCATGCTGTTCAATGATCCCCTTCGAAAGAGTGAGTCCGATACCTAGCCCCTTCTTTTTAGTCGTAAAAAAGGGATTAAAAATATTACCGATGACCTGGGGAGGAATCCCGCTGCCGTTGTCCTCGAAAGTGACCACCCATTCCTTTCTTCCGCCTGGTTTGACCTCGCTTTCCCTGATTTCGGCCTGGATCAGCCCCCCCTCAGGCATGGAGGCAATGGAATTCTGCAGTAAATTGATGAAAACGGATTTCAACCTTTCGGGATCGGCGTTGAGAGAGGCATCCGTTCCAGAAAAATTATTTTTCACATATTGAATACGGCGTTCCTTCAATTCCCTGTCAAAAAGGGAAAAGACATCATCCAGGACGGCATCCAGGGTGCAATTTCTTTTATCGAGTTTTTTAACCAGGGAAAGAGACGATAGATCCTCCAGCATGCCCTCGATCCGGCGGACCTCCCTTGGGACCGCCTTTTTGAACTCCTTCTGGACCTCAGGATCAGCAGGATTTTCGATCATCAGAGATATGAAATTTTTAATAGCCGTGATGGGATTTTTGATTTCATGGGAAATCCCCACGGCTGATTCGCCGATGACGGCCATTCTCTCCCTGGCTTTGGATTCCATCACCTTTTCGTTCATATCATAAAAAGCCCGGAAAAGCGTGCCGATTTCATCTTTTCTTTTTTCCATGAGGGGCATCCGGTTCAGATACTTATCACCGATCCATTTGGTATTCGCAACCAGATCCAGAACCGGCCTGGAAATCCTTTTCGATGCCCAGACCACGGGAACAAGAGACAAAACAAGAATACCCAAAGAGGACCAGACCACAATAAAACTGATCTTGGAAGTCTCATTCATGATCAGCGACATGTCCTCCTGGTACACAAGATAAAAGGGGAGGTTCTGGATGGTTTTCGCAGACAACAGATACTGTTCATCCGAGCCCAATCGGATGAGCACCGGCTTATGGATGGCCAGGATTGCGGATTCCGCGATTTTTCTGGATTTTTCATCCTCATTTCTCATGACAAACTTTCTTTCCTTATAGGAGCACAGCACCCCTTTATCGCTGACCATAAAAAAATGGCCTTCTCCTTCTCTCTCGAGCGTGTCGAGATATTCCCATAATCCCTTCAGGTTGATCTCCGCGTACAATACCCATTTTGTCTTTCCTAAAATTGAAACAGGCCATGCTTCAAAAATAACGGGAAAAAACTCCCGGCTGATGCCCACTTCAGAACGAAAGGAAATCTGTTGATGAACCGTGTCAATAAAGACGCCCTGGGGCAACACATGACCCTTTTTAACAGGCTCACTGCAGTAAAGCTCCTTTCCATCACGGTCGAAAAGGGACAGGTAACCAAATGCGCGATCTTCCAAAGAAGTCCTCACCAAAAGGGACTCCATGTCATTAGAAGTGAGCTGGGCCGTCTCCAGGACCGCTTTGAGCATCTGTAGTTTTTTTTCCGATTCAATGACAAAATAACCGGCCTGGTGGGCAGTGAGACTGACGATTTGTTTCGCAGCCAACTCGCGGCTTTTCATGACATGGCTGATGAGCCCTTTTCTGATGAGCAAGGCGTGGGAAAGGATGATGATGAATACAATCCAGAAAAAAATAAAAAGCAATTGCCAGGCAAGACTCTCTTCAATCTTTCGGCGGAGCATGGCGGCAAGTGAGAAGGGATTATTCCTTTTAACAGGAACGGACGTTTGCGGTTTCGTTTCTGAGATTCCTTTTTCCATTTTCCTTCTGATAGAGACTATACAAATGGCGGTACCACTGGCAGTTTTCCATTAAATCACTGTGACTTCCCGTTTCAAGAATGGAACCCTGGTCAATCACCACCACTCTATCAGCATAAGGAGCGTTTGACAACTGATGAGTGATCCCAATGAAAGTCTTATCCGGCGAAAGGGCGTTCATGAAATGAGGAAGAAAACCGAGCCAGTCCGCATCCTGGCTTGAAAAAGCCTCGTCAAAAACATAAACCGGCTTTTCCTTCATCAATGCCCTTAACAGGGCAATCCGCTGTCTTTCCCCTGCGGAAAGATTTTTTCCGTTTTCGAGGATGACCGGCTTTTCCCCTTCAAACCTTTTCAGATTAAGGCCCTCCAGAAAATAAGGATACTCGGCTTTTGAGGCCGCATCTCTCCCGTAATTCAGATTTTGTCTGAGGCTTCCCCGAAACACATGTGTATCCTGTTCCACCACGGAAAAAATCCGGGACAGATTCTGCTGGGGCCAATCCCTTAAATTTTTTCCCAGGACGAAAATCTCACCCTCATAAGGCGCGTAAAAACCTAAAAATAATTTGACCAGCGACGATTTTCCGCTGCCGTTCAATCCCACGATCAGCACCCTCTCTCCCTTGAGAATCTCCAGGTTTAAATTTTTCAGAACCGCCTTTCCGTTGTACGCAAAACTGACGTCCCTCAATTCCAAAGCCAGGCGTTTTTTCTCGGAAAGCCTTGCTTTCAAAGGATGGGGAAAAATCCCGTTGCCGAAACAATGGGAATCAAGATCTTCCATGAAATGATCCATCCTTTCAAAAACCGCGATCCCTGTCTGGATGGATCGGAATGCAACAAAAAATCCCATGAGCGGCTGAAAAAAAGCCTGTAAAAGAATATAAAATGCGAACAAATCCCCGATGGAAAGCCTGTTTTCCATGACAAGCCAGGCGCCTGCGCAAAGGGTCAGCGCAAACGACAGAAGAATACTGAAAAACACCAAAGCCATGAAAACGCCCTGACCGGCCTTCTGCCTGACAAGGCTCATGAATATGGAATGGTCCAAACGCCGCCTGCGGGAATGAAAAAGCGCTTCCAGATTATTCAGCCTGACCAGGGACAGAAGATGCACGGTCTCGATGATGAATGCGTTCATTTTATCCAGGCTTTTCCGGGTGTCTAACGTTCTTTCCTTGACTGAACGGTGCCAGCCTATGAAAAAATAAATAAAAAAAGGCACCGTGATAAAGGAAACCAGTGTCAGCGGAGCATGAATGACAAGGAGAGCGCTGAGAAAACAGACCGCCATGAGAAGGGAAGCCGTCCCGTTCACCACTCCCGTCTGGATCATGTCATAGAGCGTCTGGAGATCGTTCATAAAAAGCGAACTGATTTCTCCTGGACCCCGTTCATGCACGTAACCAATTGTTGTCCGGAAAAGCTTCCGGAACATTTGTTCACGAAGTTCCGTCACGATATTTCCGGCAAAAACCGCTGAACCTTTTTCCTGGAGCACGGTCAAAAACGATTTCAGGCTGAAAGCAAGAAGCACCACAAAAAAAAACCAGGCAATGGAGGAAGTCTTTTTTAAGGGAATCGCCTCGTTAAATAAAAAACGGATGCCAAGGGGAAAAATCATTTCCAATAATGAGGCGCATAATATGAGAAGTATCAAACAGGCAAGCC
The DNA here is from genome assembly GCA_016932965.1 of Candidatus Auribacterota bacterium. Classification (GTDB taxonomy): domain Bacteria; phylum Auribacterota; class JAFGBW01; order JAFGBW01; family JAFGBW01; genus JAFGBW01. The sequence continues at coordinate 4,575 of JAFGBW010000122.1, read as the reverse complement.
ATTTTTTCTGCCTATAAAGAAGAGGCGCAAGCTTCAAGAGACAGCTTTTCATACTCCTCCTTGATGATTAAGGGCAGAGAATCTTCAAAAAACAGTTTCGGACAGTCGATGGCAAACAAATCCCCGTGATGGACCAGAGCCTTGTAATAACATCCTCCGCAGCATATCGGCAGATACGGGCAGGGATAACATCTTTTCCATGAATCATTGGCGATGATGGATTTATTTTTTTCGTTCAATTCCAATGAACTGACATGCCCGACGCAGAAATCCTTGTTGCCGAGAGTGACCGGACATTTATAGATGTCTCCTTCAGGGGTGATGACCACGTCCGTATCCTTTATTTTAAAAGGACAGGTCTGCATGCCGATCTTATCCCTTGTCGTTTTAAAACCCCGCTTTTTCAACGACTCCTGGATCGTCAGGGCGATGCGGCTGAATTCCGATTCATAGTTTTTGAAACAATGCGTGGTATCAAACTGGCAGCTCGCGTCCATGATTTCCACAAGGGGCGAAAAAGACAGCGAATGAATCCGGGATTTTGCCGGATGAGTTCCTAGATAATCGATCAAATCTAAAATCCCGGGAAAATTCTTCTCAGTGAAATTCCCGCTGATCAGGATCTTGACCCCGTCTGTGTTTTTCTCGATATTCTCCATGATTCTGGCAAAAGACCCTTTTCCGTTTTTCAGCCTCCTGGTCTGATCATGCCACTTTTCACTCCCGTCCAGGGTGATCCGGTAAAAATCCAGCCCCAGTGTTTTCAAATCCTTTGTATCGGCAGCATCGATCAGATAACCGTTGGTGACGATTCCAAACTTAAAGTCAATATGATACAGGTCCGCAAAGTCCTTCATCAGGACCGAAAGATACCGGATGATCTTTTTGTTTAAGAGCGGCTCTCCCCCGTAATAAAAAAGATGGATCGCCCGGACCTTTTTCTCCCGCGCTTTTTCAAAAAGCCAGTGAAAAACCTTGCCTGCCATCTCCTGGCTCATGTCCTGAGAATGTTTTTCAGCCTTTTGCTCAAAGCAATAGGGACAGTTAAAATTACAGCGGTAGGTTGTTAAAATCGTGGCTGAAAGGACATCTCTTGAATAACAAACCTCATTGAACCAGTCTTCTAAAATGGCTCTCTCGTCCTCGTGATCGTACACGCAGAACCCCTCTTCAATGAGGCTGCCGAATTCCTTTTCCTGCAGTTTGAGTATGATGCCGGTATTGTTTTCAAGAAGGCATGCCAGGTCATTTTCAAAAACAGCCATGGCCTGGGTTCTGGTGTTATAGACCAGGGTCTGTCCGTTTCCGGGATAATTCTGGATGTAAAGGTTGAAATAGGACGGTTTCATTATTATCTCCCTGGATATCCGGTAAAAATGTCCCCCCCCTTCTAAATAAGGAAATGAGGCTGCCTGATAAAATGAATCATGGTCTCTTGCCAAACAGCCTCATTTAAAAAAAAAGGCCGGAACTTTAGTTCCGGCCAACTTCCCCCTGATCTAGTTCTCGGGGGCGCCAGGGAAATAGTTAACCGGCATAGTCATGCAGCATCTGCCGGCAAGGGCCTTCACAGCGCTTTTTACGCCCTTTTTAAGGATTTTGAATTTCATGTTCTTGCCTCCTTTTGTATTTTCCCCAGATTTTCATATTGAAATTGAGGTGCAAAACTCGTGCCACTTAAATCCAAACCCTTCTGAAAAGCTAACATTTCCAAAGGATTCACCAAAAACAGGCTGGTTTTTTCATTGGCGATTATTTTTAACAGGGACTGATAATAATATCTTTTTATATTTTTGTTTTTTGTTCTCAGCATTTTCCAGTACATCCTGGTGAAAAGGGACTGTTTTTCAAGAAGATAAGGTTTTCTTCCGATATCCTTAACCCAGTAAATCAAAGCCAATTCCTCCAGATTCAAAGGCTTATAATCAATGATCATGTCAAAATCCATATCTCGGGATAAAGCACCGGCATATTCTTCTGCATTAGAGATCGATATGATTTTAACAAAAATTCCTGCCTGTTTTAATTGCAATTTTATCAACTTTGCTATCTCAAGACTATCCGTCATATTCTCATTAATCAATAATCTCAAAATAAAAGGCTGATTTTGCTTTTCCAAAATACTGTCATGATTAGAGTCTTCAAATCCGCAGGATTTTAACATACTGATAGCCTTTTCCGGCTGATAAGATGCCTTTTCCCTGCCGCCGACAACATATAGAAAATCCTCATCATAGGGGCCTGAAATAATCCTGGCTTTTCCATAAAATATCTTTTCAACCAGCTCCACCCTGTTGATGCAGAGGTCAATGGCCTGTCTGACCCTTTTATTTTTTAGAAAAACCTGGTTTTTATTTAGAAGCAGAAGAAAATATCGCAGGCTCTTTGCTTCTTTGATGATGAATTCATCTGACCGGCTGATCATGTTATACTGATCATGATTCAGCCTTAGAAAAAAATCAATTTCCTCCCGCATGAAACCTGACCAAACCGCATCATTATTCGGATACGATATAAAACGAATGAATTCAAGACGAGGGGTCTTTTCATAATAAACAAGATTTTTTCTATAATAACAAACCGAATCATCCCAATGATCAAAAACATAAGCCCCTGATCCGACAGGCGTTGAACTAAAATCCGAAGTCCTGGAATCTGCATTCACATGAGAGGGCAGAATCTCAAAAATAAAATAATACTGAGGGGAAGGAGTTGCCCTGTTAAAATAAAATGAAATGGTATAGGGATCAGGCGTTTCAGATGAATCGATAAAAGAGTAGCATTGGAAAAAAACATTGTCTGAAGAACGGATCATTTTTTCCCAGGTCCATTTAATGTCTTTTGAAGTCAAAGGGGTCTTATCGTGAAAATAAACATCTTTTCTGAGCCTGAATGTGATGGATTTAAAATCAGGAGCAACGGACCAATCTTCAGCAACATCCCCGATGACTTGCCCTTTTTCATCCAGTTTCACCAGGGTTGAATAAAGAAACTGGACCATCTGAATATTATCTCCGTCCAGAATGAAATAAGGATTCAGCCCTACTTTTTTATCATAAACCCCTCCAAGAAATAACGTGTTATGAGTGGAGGATGAAACCGTTTCCCTATCTGAAAAAAAAGAGTCAAACAGAATGAACAGAAAAAGGATTACCCCGCCGGTCAAAACGAGAAAAACCGAGATTTTTTTAAATGGAATCTGCATAAAGTTGCACAAACGATTGTGCACTTAAACAAGTTTTTGTGCAATTATTATTGAAGTGCAGGAGCTTGCCTACGCTTCATATAGTAAACGGAGCTGAAGATACCGAACTTCCTATTATTAAATATCAACAGTTAAAACTGATACTCAAAGCCTGCCTCATAACTCCGCTCCGGATTGGGATAAACATCAATCCAGTATAATTCCGTGTCAAAGAGGTTGTATACGGCACCGTAAAGAGAAAAACTCTTTTTCGGCTGCCAGCTGTATTTGGCGTTAAAAAGAAAATTTCTCTCTTTTGAATGATAGATCTCCTCCATGTTCCACCAGAGATAATATCCGGTCATAGTGAACGTGCAATTTTGAGGCAGTTTCTGCTCCAAATCAAAGGTGTATTTCAAACGCTCCCTGCCTGAGACCGTTTCATCCGTGTCTTCATTCTTCACGTCATTGAATGCGGCACCGGCCTTTAATAAGGTTTTTTCAAACGGCATCCAGGTCAAATTGACCTCGACCCCCTGCCTTTTTATGGAATCGGCATTGTCATAATAAAAAAATCCCTCCTCATCCATGGATACGATAATGCCGTCTTGTAGTTTCTGGATATAGGTTTTAATCTGAGCCAGCCATTTTTCAAAAAAGCTCTTTTCCAAAGACATCTGCCAGGTATATCCTGTCTCAGCGGACAAGGATTCATTGCTTTTCAAACCGAGCTCCGGACGATCCATGAATTTTTCCGCCAGAGGAGGCGCGTTAAAATCCCTGGAAAAAAATTGACGGATATTCCAGCCTTTGACCCCCTTTAACATGATTCCGGCTCCAAAGGACCCTTCATCCGAAAAAGCGGAATTGGAATCATAACGCCCTTGTACTTCGGCGCTGACCTTCTTTGAAAATTCATACTCGTCCTGAATGGAAAACCAGCTTCTTCTCACTTTCATTTCTCCATCGAAGTTGCTGGATTCCAGTACCGACTGGTCATGGTTGACTTCAATAGTCATGGCATTATCATTGAACTGATAAAAAAGATCCGCTCTTATACCCACCCTGGACTCAGAAGCGTTCGTCACATCATGCAGCGTGTCCGCTTCATCGAGAAGATAATACCGTCTCTGGCCCTTGTTTTTAATCCCGTTGATAAAGAGACTGCCTGCCAGGTCCTGGTTTGAAAATAACGCGTCGGAATTGATCTTCAAACCGGAATAAAAATCATGGCCGTCCAGCTCTGTTCTGATGAAAAACCGTTTCTGCTCGTATTCCCCGATATCAAAATCAGAGTATCCTGAAATCAGCTCCATCGAAATCTCTTTCATTTCATACCGGCCTTTAAAAAAAGTGCACATCCTTTTGGATCTGCCGCCGTCCATGTATCC
>JAFGBW010000121.1 GCA_016932965.1 Candidatus Auribacterota bacterium | reverse complement strand
TTAACGGCCAGAATATTTTTATGGGCGTTGCATAAAGAACAGAAAATAGATTCTTGGATGATTCCTTCTTCATACACGAGTCCGAAATAGGCATCATCAATGAGCACAACCAATTTTTTTCCTTTTTTCGCCTCTTCTGTAACCAGGTTCACGATTTCTTGCGCTTCGGAAACGGTCACGGTATATCCGGTCGGATTGTTGGGAAAATTTAGGATAATGACTATTTTTTTGGATTTTTGTTGCTGGATTTGTTTTTGAAGGCCTTTGACGTTAAAGTGACCTTGCCTGGTGAAGGCAGGGAAGGTTTTTATTTTTGCTCCGTAAGCGTTTTCAAAAATCAGGCGATAATTTTCCCAAAATAAATCCGGTGAAATCAGGACATCACGTTCGTCGAGAAAAAGGTACCCGCAGAGGCTCAAACCATGGGTCAGGGCACAGGTGACAACCGGAAGACTGATCGTACAGTCCTTCAACGATGGATTCTTGACCCGCATTTTCTCCAGCCACATTTTTCTCATTTCCGGTTTTCCATAACTGGGAGCATAAGTGAAGGCCTCTGATAGGGGTAAAGGAACCATTTTAGCCAGTGTGGGAAAGATCATGGGAGAGTTGTCTTCCTCGTGGGCTATTCCGATCGTCACATTGATATCTTTTCCCTTTGCATCGGCGGACTGGGCCAGGATTCCTTTTTGCGGAAAGTAAATGCGTTTCCCCTTTTTTGAAAGCATTTCAGGGATTGCGGGATTATTTCGGAAAAGGATTTGATTTAATTCATCAGCCTGAGGATTCGTGGTCATCATTCAATACCTCGCTTCGTAAGGGTTGCTGTGTACGGGTGACGTATCGAAATCGGACTATGAAATGAACGATTTGTTTTGTAAAGGGTTTTTATTGTAACACTTATATTTCAGCTTATTTGTATAAGTTTTACTTATAAAAAATGTCCGGATTGATGCTGATGGATGCAAAGAATTTTTTGGACACAAGCAGATGCCCCCTCTGAAGAAATCACGGGATGAAATAGAAAAAATACTCTTTTGACAACAGCGGACAATATGATAAAAAGATTTTCATCCGATGCTGGGAATCATCTTTTTTGTAGAATAAAATGATCTGGAAATAAAAACCCCATGAGCAATCTTTATGCAATGATGCATATAAAAAATAAGATCAGGTTATTCATTCGGAAAGTTTTTCCTAAAAAAAGAGTCCTCCGGACAGTCAAACTCAGGAAGGAAGCATCTGACAGGGATTATTACCGGGTTTTTTTAAGCGGTGACAGTACCTGCGTGGCCATGTTTCTTTTAAATCCACATCAGGATCTTTCCCTGATTCAGCGCATCTTGGAAGCAACGGAGGTATTTTCTTATTATAAAATCAGAGTTCCCTCCATTTATGCTGTGAATGAGGAAAAAAATCTGCTGGTTGTCAAGGACGCTGGGGTTCTTTCACTTGAGGCTCATTACGAAAAATATGGACAGAAAAAAAACATCCAGATTTACAAACAGATTTTGGATTTTCTGCTTCAGATGAGATCCCTACCCATTCCCGAAGGATTGAAAATGAAGTTTCCTTTTATCACTCGCTTTACCGAATCAAAATTCAAGGAGGAATTCGGATTTTTTTTGAAATATTCAGGTCTTGAAAACACGTTGCGTTCCCATCAGATCAAAACGCTGGAAGCTCTTTTTCACCAGATATCCACCTCTCTTTGCGAGGAACCCTATGTGCTCACACATCGGGATCTCCATAGTCGAAATATTTTTATTTTGAGAGGAGAGGTGATTTTATTGGATCATCAGGATGCCAGAATGGGGCCTTATTTATATGATATGGTCTCTTTGATCAAGGACAGTTACGTTGACCTTTCACATAAAACAGAAATGGAACTGGTCTCATATTATCTGAACAGATATCAGGAAATGAGCGGAAAAAAAATTTCCATGGATTCATTTTTTAAAAGTTATTATCTTTGCTTGTTTCAACGATCCGTCAAGGCCGCCGGCACGTTTTTTTATCAGGATCAGGTGAAAAAAAACAGAAAATTCCGTCAATATATTCGCATTGTTCTGGGGTATGCTTTGATGGCTGCCGGAAAATTGAACCTGGACGGGGAAATATTAAAACAGTTGGAACAATCATTCAACCCCTTGATGAGTTTGTGAGTTCTACGCATCCTATCCCGATTACAACAGCATTTTTACTGGGGGCAGGCTTTGGTACAAGGTTAAAACCCTGGACCGAACTGTTTCCTAAACCACTTCTTACCCTGATGGGGACTCCTTTAGTGATCCGGCAAATGGAAGGGCTGATGCAGCTGGGCATCCGGCATTTTTTTCTAAACGGACATCATCTTCAATACAGATTGAGGAGTGTCGTGGAATATTATTTCTATGCAAGAAAAAATCTAAGGGATATCACCTTCACTTTTCTGGAAGAGGAGCCCATCCTGGGAACAGGAGGGGCTCTCTATCAGGCGAGGGATATGATTCAGGAAGAGCATTTTTTCCTCATCAATTCGGATATTTTACATGATATAGATCTTGTTCCCCCGGCCTGTTTTCATCTGGACCGAAAGCCGCTGGCAACTCTGATTGTGAAAAGGACCAATGACCCGGATTGGAAAAAAGTGGCTGTTAATTCAAAAGGAGAAATCATGGTTTTGGGATCTGCCGTTTTGAAGGAGGAATCCGCGCCTCTACAGTTTGGATTCACAGGGATTCATATTTTAAATCAGCGGATTTTTGATTATTGTACGGAAAAAAAATATCAGTGTATCAACAGGGATATCTATCCGGCTGCCTGCAGTCGGGGAGAAACGATATTGGCTTTTGAGACAGACCGTTATTGGATAGATGTTGGCGACCTGACTGGTTATTCACAAGCGCATAAAGATATTTTGATTAAAAAAATTGTTCCATGATAGGAAACATGCGATCATGAAAAAACATCCTGGTTTCCTCAGCGCGGCCTGATCGTAAGTAAAAAATAGTGCAAACTATGGAAAGATCGGAAAAAGGATGTTATGTTTATGATAAGCAGGATGAAGGATAAAAGACATGAGTTATCAGGATAATCCTAACAGCGGAAAAATAGAATCACTTTTAAAGCACGCAGAATCAAAATGGGACAAGGATGACTATCAGGAAGCCATCAAGATTTATAACAAGATTCTGGAAATCAATCCACATGACATATGGTCCTATTGGGAAAGAGCTTTGATTAAAAAGAAAAAAGGTGATTGGGAGGGAGCATTCAAGGATCTGAACCGTCTTCTTGAGATCAATGCCTCCCATTCTTTTGCCTATTATCAAAGGGCGGTAATCAAGGAGCATTTCAAGGATAAAAGAGGGGCTGAATCCGATTATGCCAAGGCATCAGAATACCGGGAAAAAGAAATGAAAATTTTCAAGGAGCAGCAGACAAAAAGACTCCAGATGTCTTCTAAAAGAAATCATCCTGAAGTAGAATGAATTCATTTCGGGAGTCTTGTTTTGGCCTGGAATCGGGACTTGGATTTATTTTATTATGATAGAATTTATCTGTTTTTTCTCACCAGGCAGGCATAACCACCTGCGGGTTCTTCCGGAGTGGGGATTGTTTCCAGTTCGGCAAGAAGCGTTCCCCGGAGTTGTGTCAGTAACAGGTCCCTGATATTCTGGTTCTCCTGTTGTGTCAGGGTGCAGGTCATGTATAAAAAACTGCCCTGGGGCTTTAATTTTAACCACCCGGTTTTCACCAGATTCCTTTGAACGGATTGGAAGCGGTCTAAATCATCAGGACTGATTCTCCATTTTATTTCCGGACGGCGCGACAATTCTGCCAGATTCGAACAGGGTGCGTCCAGTACCACGTGATCATAATCAGCGGGCAGCGAATCCGGAAAGGATTTGAATAGATCATGAACAACAGCTATGACCCGGTCCAGATTCATGATACGTATACGCCGCTGAAGGAGCTCCATTCTTTTCTGGTCTTTATCAATGGAATAAACAAGGCCTTTTTTCCCTGCCAGATGATTTAAGAAAATCGTTTTTCCACCTGGCGCAGCACCGATTTCAAGAATCGTTTGATTGTTCTGAGCAGGACAGAGATGAACAGAGGCGTATTGATGAGGGCTTTGGATATAGGCTTTCCCATTTTCAAGCCATTTTTTTATGACCGGATTCCACGTAGAGGCAGCGATGCCCTCTTTTTTTGAGAGCGGCTTATATGGGTATTGTTCATTTTGCAGGCTCTGTATCAGGTTCTGAAATGTATTATTGGCTGGATTGGGGAATATCCAGAATGGGCACCGGGTCGTTCCTGCTGACAGAATTTGCCGGCAGATTTTTTGCCCCCATCTTTTTGTCCATAAATTAATCAGCCATTTCGGATGACTATATCGGATAAAATCAGGCAGCGAATCGTCGAGGGCTCTTTTTTGGAAGCTATTAATTCGGGAATATAAACCGCTCAATACTGCGCGAAGAAATCCTTTCTGGGGGATGCTCAAGTGAAATTCATCAGCGGATTTCATGGTTTCGGAGATCACGGCATGCGGGGGGATCCGCACCAGAAATATCGCCTGATAAAATGCAGTTTGAAGCATAATTCGTACAACAGAGTCCAGGGATTTTTTTTTTAAGAATTGGGAAAGATAATAGTCCAATAAGGTTTTATGACGGATCACTCCTTGTGTGATTTCATACAACAGACGTTGGTCCTTTTCATTGAGGTATTTTTTTGCTGACTTTTCCTGAAGAATATCCTGTAGAAAATAACGGCTGTTTTGGACCTTGAGCAATGAGGACACTGCTTCTGTCCTGACAGAAGGCCTGATCTTATTTACTCTTTCCATTTCAACGAGTGGAGTTTCATTTTTGCGTAGACTGTTTTTTTGGTGATTTTTCCATGCCCGGCAATTTTGGCAATATTGTCATTGTATTGCCTTAGAAGATGCTCGAAATAGGATTTTTCTGAATGGTTCATGAATGATTCGTAATCCATGTCAAATGTTTTTGGCGGTGAGGGTTGCACCTGTTCAGCCGGTACCGGAATATCATCCAGGGTAAAGATGTTTCCCGGCGACATGAGGACGGCTTTTTCAATATAATGCTCGAGTTCCCTGATATTGCCGGGCCAGGGGTAGTTCAGCAGGCGGTCAAAAATATTTTCATCTGGAAGTGCAAAAGATTTGTTAAATTTTTTGGAATAATTTTCTATGAAATGATTTGCCAGAAGGGGGATATCGCACTGCCTTTCACGGAGAGGAGGAATTTGCATCGGCACCACATTCAACCTGAAAAAGAGATCCTCCCTGAAATCCCCTTTTTCAACCAGCACTTTTAGGTTTTTATTGGTGGCGGCGATGACTCTTGCTTTGCATTCGATACTGCGGGAATCTCCGACCCGTTCAAAGGTTCTCTCCTGGAGAACCCGTAAAAGTTTTTTTTGAAAATGGGAGGAAGTTTCTGAAATTTCATCCAGGAATATTGTTCCGTTTCCGACCAATTCGAATTTGCCCTTCACGGTTTCGAATGCGCCCGTAAAAGCGCCTTTCATGTGGCCGAATAAATGCGATTCTAAGAGATTTTCATTCAGGCCGGCACAATTGACAACGATGAAATCATGGATATGTCTTGGAGACTCATGATGAATGGCCCTGGCAAATAATTCCTTTCCTGTTCCCGTTTCTCCCTGAATCAGAACGGTTGTGTCAGTGGGTGAGATGATTTTGGCCAGTTGGAAAAGCTTTTTCATCTTTTCATCCTGCGTGATGATTTGATGGAACTGGTATTTGCCTGAAATTTCACGTTTGAGTTCCGATATTTCCTCGTCTTTGGTGATTAGACGATAGAGATTTTCAATCCGGAGGAGGATTTCCTCATTTTCGCAGGGTTTGGTGAGGTAGTCGCAGACACCGAGTCTCAACGCCAATACAACGGTTTCCAGTGATGTGTTTCCTGTGATGATGACAACAGCCTGGGAGGGATTCTGTTTTTTGATTTCCTCGACGATTTCGAGACCGTTGTGGGTTCCGATATTGAGATCAATCAATACGATCGAGTATTTTCCAGGTTCATAATGGGATTTAGCTGCTTCCCAGGAAGCAAATGCGTCACATTCCCAGTTTTCTCTTTGCAGAAAGAGCCGTGTCAGTTTCAGAAATGAGGTGTCATCGTCCACCAGGAAAATATTTTTTCTCATGATCCATCCCTAAAAAAAAAAGGCGTTCGCGAGGAACGCCTTTTAGCTCATTATCTATTCTGTAAAGAATTACTGGCGCTGACCGGCGTAATTGGAGGATCTCCTATTGTCTCCCCAGCCGCCTTTTCTCGGGCCACGGTTTTCAGTACGAGGACGAGCTTCATTGACTGTCAATGTTCTGCCTTTTAAATTCTTTCCATTCATGGAAGCAATGGCAGCGTCCGCCTCTTCTTTGTTATCCATTTCGACGAAACCAAATCCTCTGGATTCACCGGTGAATTTGTCTTTGATGATGGTAGCGGAAGATACTTTTCCAAATCCTTCGAATGCACCTCTCAATTCATCCTCACTGACATCTCTTGATAGATTTCCGACGTAGATGTTCATACACCTTTCCTTTTTTTATTTGTTCATT
>JAFGBW010000120.1 GCA_016932965.1 Candidatus Auribacterota bacterium | reverse complement strand
TTTCCCATGCTGTTAAACGTTTGAGCCAAATCTTCCAGTTCATCCCCTGTCTGAATGAATAATACCATATCCAAATTCCCTGCCCCGATCATTTCTGCCCCCTTTTTCAGGGCAAAAATCGGCTTCCAAATGGCCTCAATACGAAACATAAAAATTATCAAAATCAGGAGAATCACACCCATGCCGATGGCAAGCAGTTTCACCAACAGCCAAAAAATCGGTTCAAAAGCTTCCTCCTTCTTTCTGGATACATACACTTTCCAGATTTGTCCCCGGAGGGCATGTCCCTTATATTCGGAGACCTCATCAAATCCAAAAACGGCATAAGCTTTCATGAGAGGATCGAATCCCTGAAGCCAGCCCTTTGAATTTTCAAATAAAAACTTCAACAAGACTTCGGGAATAAACCGGTGTTTTTTTTCATATGTGCAAGAAATGAGGTTTCCATTTTGGTCAATAAGGGAAATATAATATTCTCCTGAGATTGGAATAGTTTGGATCATCTTCACTAAACTGGAAAGATCAATGTTGGTAGCCATGAAACCCAGTTGTTTATCGTTTAAATCACTCATGATGGGGGTAATAATCTCCAATTTCATTTTTTCTGATGAAGAGGGGGACGGAGGTGAGCTGAAGAACAGAATTTCACGGTGGTGCAGCCTTAAAGCCTGTTCCCACCATAGATCGATTTTATTCAACGTCCCAAAATTCGGCCGATAAGAAAAAAGTAAATTACGATTGTTGTCTATCAGACAAATGTTATTGAGATCCTCATCAAATTTGAAGAGTGAACGGATGAATTCAGAAGCCATGCTTTCATTGCTGCCCGGAAAAAATAACCGTTTCAGAGTGGAATAAGCGGAATATTTCAACACATTCTGAATCTTATTCTGTAAAAACAATCCGACCCGTAATGAAGTTTCAGTGGCGAGGATTTGAAGATTATGACCAGTCTGTTTCTCCAGATTATCTGAAACACCAAAATACATGATGCTCATGATCAAAAGAGACGGAGTGATACCCATGATCAGAAAAAGCCGTATCAATTTATATTTGATGGATCTATTTTTCATGGAAATTCAAATTAGCAAGAAGTGTCTGTTGATTATGTAAATGAAAGCCAAATGTCGCGATGATGTTCCGGCAATGAGGGGCCAGAAGTTTCGCATCAGAAGGATTTTTTATGCAGACAGCCAAGTCAATCTGTCTGCGGTGTTTCTTCAAGTCTTGCAGCCATTTTTGCTGAATTGAATCATGGGCCAGATCACTTGTAATCAGAATGAGTTGTCCGAATTCATCATAGCACAAAAAATCCTTCCCGTCCGGATTGATAAAAACAGTCATATTTTTAAAATGAACTTTCAATAAATCAAGGAATGGCTTGGTAAAAGATTCTTTTTCCTCAACCTGCATGCTGACCCATTTTGAATAAATTACCACTGCCGTGGATATCCTGCCAGAAAAAGAAAATGGGTCATTTTGTTTAAGAACGGCAAGAGAACGGGAAGCAATTTCCTTGCATAAAAAATCCATTCGTTCATCAGAGGAATCAATCGTCTGTGACCGGTTGATTTTTTTTAGAAATTGGGCTATGCTTTCCATCCTCACCCGGCTTTCCTCCATTTTATTTTGGCCGATCACTCCGTCATGCAGCGCTGTTTCAACAAATTTTATCACAGAAAATATTTTGTCAAGACTATGGCAAATCATGACCATATCGACTCCGGAAATCAGCATCCTGACAGCAGATTTTTCCAGAGTCCAGGTCGAGGCAATAGCTCCCATTTCCAAATCATCTCCGATTAAAACCCCCTTAAATTCAAGTTCATCCCGAAGCAGATCTGTATTGATTTTTGAGCTAAAACTGGCAGGAATATTTTCCGTATCCAGCGAGGGATAAGAAGCATGAGAAGTCATGATTAGAGGAAGATCCCGGGAAATGAGTTGTTGATACGGAACAAAGTCCGTTGAAATTAAATCATCTTTTGAGGCAGAGATGACGGGGAGTTGAAGATGAGGATCCAGTAAGGCTCTGCCTAACCCTGGATAATGTTTTCCACATGCCAAAATTCCGGCTGTATGAGTTCCTTTTACGGCAGAGGACGCATAGGACGCAACCTCCAATGGATCAGATGAAAAAGAACGAATCCCAATGATGGACGGCTCTTCTTCCGGAGCTACATCCAGGACGGGCGCAAAATTGCAATTGATGCCTAATCCCTGAAGGGAAGACCCGGTTAGGTTATACAATTCTTCTGTCCAGTCAGGGCTCCCCCCCCTTTTTTGAGCCAAAGAAGAAGGCATGGGTTTAATGCCATTGGAAAAGCGTACAACAAATCCTCCTTCCTGATCTATGGCAATCAAAAGCGGCATAGAAGATACCTGGCTTTTTAAATCATGAAGGCGTTCACATAATTTTTTAACTTGATCGGGTGATTGCATGTTTCTTGAAAATAAGATCACCCCCCCTAAATCTTCCTCCAGAATCAGCTTTTCCAAGACAGATGGTACCGTTAAACCGGAAAATCCTGCCATAAAAAAAGAACCGGTTTTCAAATTAAAAAAAATCCTCCTCATCTTTATCAGCTATTTTAAAACGGTATATAGCGCCTCCCATAAACAAGGCATATACAAGAAATAAAACGGGCCATAATGAAGAAATACCCAGATTAAAAACGGAACAGGCCACCATGAATAGTAAAACAGGCGTGAAAGCGTAAAAACTGATATTGCGAATCTGTTTCCAAGTGAGGGAAGTGACAATCAATTTGCTGAAAATGTGACCAAAAAAGGAAAAAAGAAAATTAAAAAAGAGGCTGAAAAAAAGAAATAATAGAAAATAAAAAAATCCATAGGAATAAAATGATTCCTTAAAAAACTGTTTTATTTTTAAAAAAAATTCTCCTTCAAGTATTCCGGATCCGTTTTTGAATCCGGCCAGATGGGAAAAAAAAGCAATGAGTACGGGATCCGAGTAAAAAAAAGTCTGTATGTGTTCGGACTGATAATAAAAATTCAGGGCATTTTTCGTGAAAAGAAGCCATAATCCGGGGAAAAAAAGATCAGATTTGAAGGAATTTTTCGGATCAATAACGACACAAAAAGTTTTGTGTTTAAGCACCACGGCCTTATCAAATTCGGAAAGGATTTGATTGTTCTTGAATTCCACTTTTGGGAATTGCGCTGCCATCTCGTCCAGAGCAGGAAAAATCATCCTGGTTTTTTCCCTAAAATAGCTTGGATAAATGAATATTACTGCGAGAACCAGAATACCCAGGAAATAAAAAAAAGATTTCCTTACCGGTTGAGACACTATCGAAGAATAACCGTCAAACGAACTGCTGAAAAAAAAGATTTGCTTAAACAGGTTCAGATCTTCTTACCTTTATCAATTTTTTTAGCTTGGGAGCGATAACGATTTTATGAACAGAAGACATGCGATCGATAAAAAGAACGCCGTCTAAATGATCAATTTCATGAAGAACAGCCCGGCATTCCAAGCCATCCAGATTCAATTGAACTTCTTCTCCTGTTATCCGGAGAGCCTTGATTTCGATCCGAGATGGACGGCTGATTTTACCAAAAATTCCGGGAAAACTCAGGCATCCTTCCTCCATGATAACTTCCTTATCCGCTTTTGTTACCACAGGATTGATGAGAACAAAAGCGTCCCCCCTTTTTTCTCCAGCATCGATTGCTATCATCCTTATGGAAATCCCGACCTGAGGAGCGGCCAAACCCAATCCTTTTTCAGCGTATAGGGATTCCACCAGGTCTTCTGCGGTTTTCCGGATTTCATCCGTGATTTCCTGAATTTGTTCAGCTTTTTTCCTTAAAACAGGATCTCCATAATATCTGATGGGAAGGATCATTTGTTAGCTATTCTTAAAATGGGTGGATTAATTTGTTATTATTTTCATTTAAAAAATATTTTTACCCTATTCATAACAGAATTTAAATTGAGAATCAAAAATCAGCCTAAAAAAGCATCTTCTCATGATCTGCGAAAGGGGGGAGTCGAACCCCCACGGGGATTGCCCACCAGAACCTAAATCTGATGCGTCTGCCAATTTCGCCACTTTCGCAAGAATTTTTGTCATTCTCTGCAATAAAGATAAAGAACGTTATCGGGTAATTCAAGTTATTTTCCTCCTTCCCTATACTTTTCTTTTATTATATTTTCCATGCCGTGTTTATCTTATATACAAAACTCCTTCTTAAATTAAGTCTGGCACTTCTTATCCCGGGGTTATTCTGGCTTTATTTTTTTACAGGACAGCGAAAACTATTCTCCTACCCTTTCCGTTCCTTGATCTCCGTTTTCGGGATGGGTATTTTTGTCAGCATTCCCGCCATAGCCATTGAATGGTTTTGCGTAGTGGTTACCCAGCTCATGGAGACTCAAACAACCATCTTTATTACCGCCTTTTTTGTTATTGCTCCTCTGGAAGAATACCTGAAGTCTCTGGCAGTGGATATTGCCGGTTACTCAAAAAATGAAGAAGGTAATCCCAGGCAGATTTTAGCCTGGTATTTCAGCGCTGCCATTGGTTTTGCCTCCATTGAAAATATGCTGTATTATTTTGTTTTCGGCCCTCATGTTTTCTTTTACCGGATTTTAATTTCCACTATCGCCCATATAGCCTGCAGCGGGATTATTGGATACTTCATCGGGACTTGCTATCAGCAGGAGCATTCTGGATTTTTCCGGGGTTTCTTTCTGGCCTTATTGCTGCACGGCATTTATGATTTCAGTTTGAAACTCTTTCCGAATTCTTTGTGGTTCTGGGTACCGGTTTTTATTCTGATTGTCTGTTTCCTGGAACGAAAACTGGAAGGGGGGCACTCTCCATCTGAAGAAGAGACCCCTGAAGAACAGAAAAATCTGAAAGAATCTGAATGAAAGGGACTGTTTTATTAATTTTTATCTCTTATATCGTCTTTTTAGACGCAAAAACACTCCAGAACGAAAAAAAAGACTGTTATGACGCCAATATAAAAAGAAGTCCTCTGGCGTGGTTCTTTTTATCCTTTCTTTTTTTTCTTTTTGTCATGCCTATCTATTTTCTGCGGCGTAATACTTTTTTTAATCAGATAAAAACCATGTTGCCTGCTGAAGATATTCAAACATCTAGGCATCCTCATTTCAAGCTTCTTTCGCAATCCCTAGGTATTCTGATTATCTGGGCCATCCTCTTCAATTTTTTATCGCTATTACTGCCTCTTGCGGTTTCGCCTGAACGGTCTTCCCTGTTGTTCATGACCAGCACGGGTCTCTTATCCAATATCATTTTCCTGATCATCATTTATAAAACGTTATTGAAAGAACAACCCCCTGATTTTTTAACAAAAGTAAATTGGATCAAAACAGACAATTTCATCGTGAAATCTCTCCTATTGCCCTTTTGTGCAGGGTTTTTACTGGCCTTTGGGTATTTTCAGATTTTATCAGGCCGCAACGTCATACCTCAAAGCCCGATCAGCCAGGCGATCTCAGGAAGTTCCCTTTTCCCTCTGCTTATCTTTATCATTTTTGCTCTCATCATGCCTGTTTTCGAGGAAATCATTTTCAGAGGCTATTTTTATTCCATTCTTGAAAAAATCAAAGGGAGCCTTTTTGCCTTTGGCGTGATCACGATTGTATTTGCCTTATGGCATGTAGAACAGTTATGGCAGGACTGGCTTGGAATGGTTCTTATTTTCGGGGTCGGCTTGCTTCTGACCGGGTTACGTTTTTGGACCCATTCTATTGTTCCCTCCGTCATCGCTCATTTTACTTATAATTTTTCTCTGCTGATAGCGGTTCCTTTGCTCAGCCTGTATTTATCCAGTCCGCCTTATTTTAAAATCACGCTAACAAAACATCTCTGTTCTGAAGCTGAAAAAGAATCTTTATTAAAAGAAAGCATCGAAAAATATCCCCGTTGTATTCCGGCATATAACGAATTAGCCTGGTATTACGCCAAGAAAAATAAAAATCTGAAAGAGGGACTAACGTATATCAATCAAGCTTTGCTGATAAAACCTGAAAATGCAGCTTTTCTGGATACCAAAGCTGAGCTTTTATATCAACTTAAGCAATTTGAAGCGGCTCTTTTAATAGAAGAATCTTTGATAAAACAATATCCTGACAATCATTACTTTCAAAAACAGGCTGATAAATTCAAAAAAGCACTGAAGAATAACAAAGACAGCATATTGCGCCTGTCCTGAAATTCATATCCTTGAAATTTTTAAATCCATTCAACTTCATTCACAACAATAACACTATGTGTTAGTTAAGATTTCCAGACTTTACTCAAAATCCCTCTTTTTTATTCTCATCTCCTTGAATAAATAAAGGAATAAGGATTGCTTTTTAAAGTTTATGCCGTTCCTTGAAAAATGACATGCTTTTCTCGTCATTCTTGGCTTTCATAGCGAGTTGACTACGGTTGCATTATATGTCAATTGTTAGATATGAAGGAGCATATACAAAACATCAAGATTCTTTTTATATTTTTCTGCCTTTTTTCAACTATTGCAGCGGATCCGGATAATCAGTACGATCACAAATCAGTTTGTCAACTTCTTGCTCCTTCAAGCATCTTTTCCCGGCCATCCAGACCTCCCGGACCGGATAGCATTTCCACCAATCCCCACACCACTCAGGCGGCCTCTTTAGCCCATTTTGCCGGGTCTCCTTCTGCCGGCAGAACAAGATTATCAGTCTTTTTTAAAATTTCAAATTGCAGGCGTTCCGCCTGCTTCCTCGGCGTCCTCCGTGCTCTCTGTGGTGAAATTATTTCTTTTTAAACTTCCGAAATTGTCAAACTCTACTAATCCACCACCTGAAGAGGCGGGTTCCTGTATTCAATTGACCTTGAAAAGCTCTTGAAAAAGGCGGGTTCTTTTGTAATAAACCGTTGTTATGTTTGTCACCTCATTAATCCGAAGCAGAACAGGAATCCTCTATTTAAATCTGTGGCTGTTTTTTTCTATTTGGACTGCCTCAGCAGCACCCACAGTTACCGCCACAGCCGCCGTTGTTTATGATCCGCTGTCACAACAGTGTATTTATAATAAAAACATGGATCTACCCATGTATCCGGCATCCACGGTAAAACTGCTGACTGCCATGATCGCTCTAGACAGATGGAGTCTCAGTAAAAAAATAAAAATTCCTCGGTCAGTGGAAAAAATATGCCCGTACAAACTCTATCTAAAAAAGAATGATGTCTATTCTCTGGAAGAAATGCTGAATGCTTTACTGATCCGTTCTGCCAATGACGTAGCACATACCCTGGCAATCAATTATGCGGGCTCAGAGAGGCGTTTTGCAGTCATCATGAATAAAAAAGCCTGGTCTATCGGGGCCAGGCATTCTTATTTCACCAATCCTCATGGATTACCGAACTCTAAGCAGCTCGTGACAGCAAGGGATATGGCTCTTCTCGTAGAATATACCATGCGTTATCCTGCCATCACGAAGATCATGGGCAAACGTTTTTATCAATTCCACAAGAAGCATAACACGAAATCCGTCGAACTCATCACCAGAAACCGGTTATTGCTGGACCATTTTAAACCAGTTGTCCTCGGAAAAACCGGTTATACCAATAAGGCAGGAAGATGTTTTGCCGGATACATAGATGACCCGGCCCATCCCATGATCATAGTGATTTTTCAAAGTAAAAACCGATGGGGAGATGTCAGAAAACTCGCCGTATGGGCGAACCAGTTTTATCACAGCTGCATCCAAAGAAATAAAAAATTATTAGGAAAAACCCCGGTTTCTCTTTTGCAGGAAAAATTGTTCAGTTTGGGATTTTATTACGGAAAGGTGGATAATCTCTTTGGCAGGCAGACAGAGGCGGCTGTTTTACGTTTTCAAAATAAGCAGGGTTTAAAAGTAAACGGAATTCTGAATAATATATCACTGGACCTGCTGGGTCTTAATTAATTTTTACATTCTCTCCTTCATTCCTATTCTCTAATCAAATAATTTTTTTCAGTTTTCCATTGCTCTTCATACAAAAATTCATTATTAGACCTACTAATTTATTTATTTTAGTATTAAAAATTTTAATATTACGCATGTCATTCATGAATATTTTTAATTTTCACTTCTGAAACAGTATGCAGATAGAAACATTAAAAATTTTTTGCGACGTAGCTAGACTCGGAAGCTTTTCCAAAAGCGCTGAACAAAACAGTGTGACGCAATCCACTGTCAGCCAGGCCGTGCAGCTTTTGGAAGAATCCCTTCATATCCTGTTGATCGACCGTGCAAAAAGACCCTGGAAATTAACTTCAGAAGGACGCTTTTTTTATGAGGGCTGCCGGGACATACTGGATCGTTTTTCCATTCTAGAACAGGAAGTCAAGGGTATTCATGATGAAACATCATCCATTGTCCGTGTTGCCTCCATTTATTCCGTAGGCCTGCGTCACATGAAGTATTTTGTCCAAAAATTTTCAGAACTTTACCCCAAAACAACCGTCAAACTGGATTATCTTCATCCTGACAAAGTATATGAAAGCATTCTGGCAGAACGCTCCGATATTGGCATTGTTTCTTTTCCGCATTCCAAAAGAGAATTGACTGCCATTCCCTGGAAATCAGAACAGATGGTGTTGGCCTGTCATCCGGACCATCATCTGGCTAAACAGAAAAAAATCCCCTTTTCCAAGCTCCATAAAGAGAAATTCGTTGCTTTTGACAAGGGTCTAGTCATACGTCGGGAAATAGACCGGTTTTTAAAAAATCAGTCAGTGAAAGTCGATATCGTATTAGAATTCGATAACATTGAATCCATTAAAGAAGCTGTCGAAATTGCTTCCGGTATAGCCATTCTTCCTGAACCAACACTAGATCGTGAAGTCAAATCCCGTCTTCTTTGTTCCATCCCCTTTCAAACCAATGAATTGGTTCGTCCCTTAGGAATCATCCACAGAAAGGGAAAAAAATTCAACCAAAATGTATTTCGTTTCATTACCCTTCTTCAAGAAAAAAAACAAATCAAACCTGCTTTGAAAGAACAAGATCCGTTTTACTAATAAATTTAAGTCAAGATAACATAAACCAAAAGGAGGCAAATCATGTCATACGTTCAGGAAGTGTTGGAATCCGTAAAACAAAGAAATCCAGGAGAACCTGAATTTTTACAGGCTGTTCAGGAAGTCATGGAATCTTTGGAACCGGTTATTCATAAAAACCCAAAGTATCAAAAAGGCCGAATCCTTGAACGCATTGTGGAACCGGAAAGAATCATCCAATTTCGAGTTCCCTGGATTGATGATAAAGGTGATTACCGGGTCAACCGGGGTTATCGTGTTGAATTCAACAGCGCCATCGGACCTTACAAAGGGGGTCTTCGTCTTCATCCATCCGTGAATTTGGGGATTCTTAAATTCCTTGGATTTGAGCAGGTCTTTAAAAATTCTCTCACCACCCTACCTATGGGCGGCGGAAAAGGCGGATCGGATTTTGATCCCAAAGGAAAATCGGATAACGAAGTCATGCGCTTTTGCCAGTCTTTCATGACAGAATTATGCAGACATATCGGACCTAATACGGATGTTCCTGCCGGAGATATCGGAGTTGGCGGCCGAGAAATCGGTTTCATGTTCGGTCAATACAAAAGAATCCGCAATGAATTCACCGGTGTTCTTACCGGAAAAGGCCTCAACTGGGGCGGATCTCTTATCCGTCCTGAAGCAACCGGTTATGGTGCAGTCTATTTTGCGGAAGAAATGCTCAAAACCCGGAATGATTCTTTCAAAGGAAAAATCTGCGTGGTTTCCGGGGCCGGCAATGTGGCCCAGTATACAATAGAAAAATTAAACCAGCTTGGCGCAAAAGCCGTTACTCTTTCGGATTCTGACGGCTTCATCCACGATCCAAAAGGAATAGATTCAGATAAACTGGCTTTTGTTATGGAATTAAAAAATATCCGGCGAGGACGTATTAAAGAATATGCTGATAAATACGGAGTTCAATACTTTGAAGGCAAAAAACCCTGGGGCATTCCATGCGATGCCGCATTTCCAAGCGCAACGCAAAATGAAATCGACGCTAAAGATGCTGAAACGCTTCTTAAAAACAAATGTTATGTTGTTGTGGAAGGAGCTAACATGCCGACCAATCCGGAAGGAGTAGACTTATTTATAAAAGCAAAAATCCTATACGGCCCCGGAAAAGCCGCCAATGCGGGCGGAGTGGCTACCTCCGGCTTGGAAATGAGCCAGAATGCTTCTCATATGTCCTGGAGAAAAGAAGAAGTGGATGCAAAATTAAAAATCATCATGCAATCCATTCATGAAGCAGCAGCCAAAGCAGCAGCCGATTACGGTCAGGCCGGGAATTATGTTCTCGGCGCTAATATTGCAGGCTTTATCAAAGTCGCAGATGCGATGCTGGATCAGGGATTGGTATAATCCGCTTATCCTATCTGTTTTTCTCATGAGACCTCAAGGTCTCATGAGAAAAACGCATTATTATTAAACCATTTTCACGCTGAACATAGCGATAAATTCATTATCGCTGTTCATGGCCTCCTGAATATCTTTATCCAACAGATAGGAATAGCTTAATTTCGCTTCTATGATAAAGTGCTCATAAAGTGCCCAGGAAACAGTCACTGAAGGAACCAAATCAGCAAAACCATTTTCATCAATATATTGTTTATAATTATAACCCAGTGTTGTATCCAGCATTACAGCAACCTCATCAACCAGCTTCCATTCATGAGAAATGGAAGCAATCAAATATTCACCATCCCCTCCTCCTTTGTCCTTATCCACCACATCCACAAATAAAATCAAACTGGGTTTAAATAAAATATCCAGATCAGCGCCAAACCATAATTCATGGGTCTCGTTATCTTCCAATAATAAAGGGAATTTATAATAATTATATCCTACTTTAAAATTCAACACCGTATCAGGATAAGCCCATTCATAACCAATATAAATATCATGCTCATTATAGTAAGATTCGTCCGACTCCCAGTGATATGATCCCCAGTAACCCAATGTGATTCCGGCCATTTCAATAGAAAATTCCGGCTGAATATTCCAGTTATCATTCAAATTAAATCCTCTCCAAACGAATTTATTGACAAAAGAAAGCTTCCCTTTGGGTGTTAAAGTCGTTTCTTCCACAGCCTGTACTGCTGTCAACAGCAACAGCCACATGGTTATGCCTAAATGAATAATATTTTTCATTCTTCGATTCTCTCCTTTTAATGTTTAAAATGTCTTGTTTTCGTCAAAACCATAGCGATGCCATGCTCATTACATGCATCAATGACTTCTTTATCCCGGATAGACCCCCCCGGTTGAATAATGGCCTTGACCTCATGTTTATATGCTTCGTCGACTCCATCCCTGAAAGGAAAAAAAGCATCTGAAGCAAGTACGGATCCCCTTAACGATTTCATATTTTTTGCGGCTTTCATAGCGCCAAATTTCACCGAATCTACCCGGCTCATTTGACCGGCACCTATTCCTAAGGTGGTCTTATTCTTTGTATAGACGATAGCATTCGATTTAACATGCTTCACCACTTTCCATGCAAAAGCCAGTTCATCCATGTCTTCGCGCAACGGTCTGTTTTTTGTCACCACTTCAAATCCTTCCGGAAGTTCCATTTTAAGATCCCGTTTCTGAAGTAAAAAACCGCCCGCCACTTTCTTGACATCCAATTCTTTATCATCTCTTTCAGGATGTTGAATCCACTTTAACAATGAATTCAATTCCATCAGTCGTAAATTAGCTTTTGACTGAAGAATATTTTTTGCTTCCAAAGAAAACGACGGAGCTATAATCACTTCAACAAAATATTGAGATAAAAATCTGGCACAGGCCTCATCCAACTCCCGGTTGAAGGCAATAACGGATCCAAAAGCGGAAACCGAATCCGCTTCCCAAGCTTGTTTTAATGCCGTAACTGAATCACTCGAGACGGAAACTCCGCAAGGATTCGTATGCTTGACTACGACGCAGGCAGGATGTTTGAATTCCTTGATGCAAGATAATGCGCCGTCCAAATCCAAAATATTATTAAAAGACAATTCCTTTCCCTGTAATTGCACCGCAGAGACGACAGAAGGCTCTTTGTTCCCGGAGTAACTGTCCGTCTTATAAAAAGCAGCTTCCTGATGAGGATTCTCTCCATACCGCAAATCGTAGATTTTCTCTCCCTCCATACGAAAACGAGCCGGAAAACCTGAATGCAGATCTTTCTGACCTATGAGATATTGTGCTATCATAGAATCATAACGGCTGGTGAGTTCAAATACAATATAAGCCAATTCTTTTCGTGTTTCCAAAGTGATATAACCGTCGTGTTCTTTTAATTCTTTCATTATTTTTTCGTATTGAGACGGATGAGTCACAACCGCAACAGAAATGAAATTTTTTGCTGCGGAACGGAGCATGGAAGGTCCGCCTATATCAATATTTTCAATCACTTCTTCAAAAATGGCTTCTTTTCGTTTTGAAACTTCTTCAAAGGGATACAGATTCACCACCACCAGATCAATAGGCTGGATTTCCATTTCTTTCATCGTTTGAACATGATCTTCCTTGTCCCTTAATCCTAATAGTCCGCCATGAATTTTAGGATGGAGGGTTTTAACTCTACCGTCCAGAATTTCAGGAAAGCCGGTATAATCTGAAATATTCATGATTTTGATGCCTTCATTTGTCAGCATTTTGGCTGTCCCTCCGGTTGAGATGATTTCAACCTGTAAATCCTGCAACAAATGACATAATTCAGACAATCCGGTTTTATCAGAAACAGAAATAAGAGCTCTCTTTATTTTAATCATGAATACCTCCTTCTTCGTATAGTCTTTCTTAAAAATCGTATCAAATCAATAGCCTTTTGCGCCGCTATATTGGCAGATTCATTCTTCGCTGCTTTCAGCAGTTCATCTAAATTAGCTGTTTGGGGCATACGGGAAACCCATTGTCCCGTTGACTGACCCGGTTGATTGATGGCTCCATCCTTATCTGCTAATAAAATATCGGTCCAGAGCAGCACCGCAATTTTAGATGGGGATTCGTACACTTTTTTTAAAAGAGCACGCTGAAGTTTTTCACGAACTTTTTGATGATCTGAAGCCTTTTCCGCGAATGGTCCAAAAAGATAATTCAGGATCTCTTGTTTTTCAGATAATGATTTTTCTTTCCACCATGAAACTAAAGTATGAAAATCATGAAGTGAAAAAGTAACAAATGCATCTTTCACATGATTCGTTATCAAATATGGATTGTTTGGATCTCGGGGAGTCATGCCATAAATCATCGGTATATAATTGATGGCTTTTAATTTTTTTAAAGAATTCATGATAAAATCCGGTACAATACCAAGCGCTTCAAAAATAAGAATCGTATTTTTCTTTTTAGTCTGTTTCAATATCTCTTTCAAAAAATCTTCACCAGCCCCTTTTCTAAAAAAACAAGGCCTTAAAGAATCGGTTTCCTGAGGTTCTGTATGCAAAAAAAGATATGAACTCAAAAAAAGATGATCCTGAAAAGCATTCTCTCTGGAAATCTTCAGAAATTCCCATTCCGGTTGATCATAAAAAACCGCTTTCTCAACGACATATTGTTTAAACCCATATTGAAAAGACAGATCTGTCATTTTTTTTCTAGCTATGAGAAGCATATTGTTTTCTTTTAACTGATATTTATTTCTTTTAGAAAAAAAATGTTCTCCCGTATCAGGAAAAATTCCGGGATTTTTTCTGATGGTATCTAAAAATAAACGATAGGCTTTCCAGGTCAGGTTTCCTTGTTCTTCTGGATATTGTTTGCCTCGTGAGATGATCGCTTTTAACGAATCCCATATTTTTAAATCGGCAAACGTAGCTTTATTTTGCGGATCCTCAAAAAAGAGATAGGAACGATAAAATCCCAATATATGATCCAGTCTTAAAATAGAAAAAAACTGCTGATGCCAGGCAATTCTTTCCTTAATAAAATGTTGGGTCAGGGGACAATTCCAATCATAACTATAAAATTGCCAATATTGTCCAAAACTTGAAAAATAATCAGGGGGAACCCCCTGAGTATAGGATCGTTTAAACTCAGGACGAATAAGGCCGAAAATCTCAGGCTGGATCCAAATATCCGCTCCATCAACAGAAAAAGGAATATCTCCCATCAGTTCAACCTGTTTGGATCCGGCATAAATTAAAAGATCATTCCATTGCTTGATAAAAATCCATTGTAAAAATAACTGATATTCAAGTTCAGCATGATATTTTTTTTTAAGATGCTTAATGGCTTCTGCTTGACGCGTTCTGATTTCAATAGGCCAAGTCCTGAAATCCCAGCCGTAAGGATCATTTTTTTTTCTTTCTTCCTGATATAAAATAAATAAAAGATGGTCCTTCAGCAATGGATTTTGTTTTTTAAACAAAAAAAATTCTTCTTTTAACAATGAAGAACCTTGTTGATCAAAATAGGAATAAATGATCTTAAATAAACTGAATTTGATTTCCCTTACTTTTGAATAATCCACTTTAGGCAAAGATTTCAGCATATGAATTTCTTTCGAATGATCTGAAAGAAATCGAACAGCTTGAGGACAAGGGATGATTTCAGATAGTAATTCAACACTGATATACAACGGATTCAAGCAACGGGAACTTAAAACTGAATAAGGAGACTCATAGGAAGAAGATATCGTAAGGGGAAGAACCTGGATGATGTTTTGTCCCAGTAAAAAAGAAAGATCGACTGCTTTTTTTAAGCTTTGTATATCCCCGATTCCAAGATCATTTTTATCCCTGGCATAAAATAAGGGTAAAAAAGTTCCGTCTATCTTTCTGGATAGTCGTCTATTTGTTAAATTCATAAATTAATTTTAAAAGAAATAAAAAAGAGTTTCAGGCATTCATCAACGCTTGGCTGATTGAATTGATTTCTTCTTTTAATTT
>JAFGBW010000014.1 GCA_016932965.1 Candidatus Auribacterota bacterium | reverse complement strand
CTTTCATCGATTATTCCCACCCAGGACAACTGATTCCGATGAAGTTAAACATCTCAAGAGGCTGGAAGCTTTCAAACAGAACATCAAGATAACCCATCAGCGCGACACCAGGCTGATTCAGATTTCTTATGAACACCAGAATCCCAAATTGGCGGCTGATATGGTCAACGTCATCACGGATAAATATATTGATTACAATTTAAAACGGAAAATCAATGCCTCGAATGAAGCCCTGATCTGGATCAAGTCTGAAATAGAAAAAATCAGAAGTGTCCTGAAGGACAAGGAAAATGAGCTACAGAAATTCCGTGATGAAAACAATCTGGTTTCTGCTGAGGAAAAACGGGAATTGTTAAGTCAGAGCATTATTGATTTAAACAAAAAAATCACGGAAGCAGAGATCACCTATGCTTCCTATACAAAAAAATATCAGATAAAACATCCCAAAATGCAGCAGCTCATGGAATTGATGACCAATTTAAACAATGATTTTTCAGCAAAAAGAAAAGAAGCCATTGAGAACGAAAAAAAATTCATCCGGTACAATGAGTTAAACCAGGAAATCAACATTTCCAGGTCCCTGCTTGAACATATCATGCACAGGGAAAAAGAGACCCTCATTTCAAGTTCCACAAATTCCAATAATATTTCCGTTATCGATCACGCATCTGTCCCTTATAAACCTGTCAGACCTAAAAGAACCATCAATATGATCTTATCCCTGATCATAGGGCTTTTAGGCGGTATTGCCTGGGCATACCTCTTGGAACTCGTCAAAAAACACGTTCACAGTTCTGATGATTTCACCGCCTATCATATTCCCTTTCTGGGCTATATTCCTGTCATTAAAAAATATTTGAAAACGCACATTCCTGTGTACCAGGATTCGTTCATGCTGTTCAATCACAAGGGCGTGATTACGGAAATCTTTAATAATTTAAGAACATCCGTCCTTTTAAATTCTGAGCTTGATAAAAAGACCTTCCAGGAAAAACAGATGTCAAAAGGTAAAAGTATTGTGATCACCAGTTTTCTTCCCGGTGAGGGAAAAACACTCATCTCATGCAATCTTGCGGTTGTGCTTGCAAAATACAAATACAAGGTACTCCTTCTTGAGGGGGATTTGAGAAAACCCAGGATAAAAAAGATATTCAAAATAGAGTCTAAACACGGTCTGGTGGATCATTTGTCGGAAAAAACACCTCTGGATCAGGTCATTCATCATTCCTCACTGGAATTTTTGGATGTCATCCATGCCGGATCATCAACTGAGAAACCATCGGAATTACTGGGAAGCGAGGATTTTAAAAGACTCATTGAAAAACTGGAACAGGATTATGAAATCATCATCATTGATTCTCCCCCGGCATTCTCCGTAACCGACCCGATCATATTATCCGCGATTGTCAAAAAAACGGTTATCGTGTCCAAATTCAATGTCACACCAAAGAATCTGATACCTGTATTAAAAGGAAAAATTGAAACCACCCAATCAAAAATCATAGGTGTTATCATCAATCAGGTTCGGGATCTTGAGGCGGTTTCCAATTATTATACGAATTATTATTACTCCTCTTAACCGATATAACTTTTTCCAGGATTAATGCATTATTCGACATTCTGGATTTTTTCACTGATATTATTTTTCTCTCCCCTTCTCTTTGGAGCAGATCTGTGGCAGGTTCTTTTGCCGGTACAGGTTCTGATTTTCCTCGCCTTTATCATTGATTATAAAAATTTCTGCAGCCGGGTTTCTGACCATAACATTCCGAAATACCTTTTTATTCCCTGGATTTTACTGACATTGATATTATTTCTTTCCTGCATTTTTTCAGTCAACTTCAATGTGAGTGTGTCTTTTATCACCTATTATCTGGCCGTATCCGCCTGCTTTTTACTTGCTTCGCAGGGAAGGATATCAGACGGTCAAATATATTATTTATGCCTGATCATGATTGCGGCGGCTGATCTGCAGGCGGTGATCACTTTTTTACAGAAGATGAATTTTTTGCCTCATGATCATTGGAATCCGACAGACTTTCCTGCCGGGACCTTTTTCACACACAATCATCTGGCGGGGCTTCTTGAAATCACTCTTCCGGTTGTGATTTCATTTATTTTTTTTAATCCATGGAAAAATAAAAAATTTTTCAATGTCTTATTGGTGATATCTTTACTCCTCCAGATGTCGGGTTTGATTCTATCTGAATCCCGGGCCGGCTGGATCGGCTTTGCTTCCGGATTTGTTTTTTTTCTGATCTTTGGCCTCAAAAAAATAAAATTCGGAAGATTCATTGTCTTAGTGTTGGTACTTATCGCGACTGTTACGGTTTTTTTCAGCTATAATGAAAGAGTCTATGAACGATTTTCAACATTTTTGGACCTCAATAAGGATGTGTCATTTCAAATCAGGCCAAGATACTGGAAAACAACTCTGGATATTATTCGTGAGCATCCGTTGCTGGGAACAGGACCAGGCACTTTTCCGGTTGTTTTCCCGCAATACAGGCCTGCCGACACAGACATGCGTGGTTACGTCAATCAGCCGCACAATGATTATCTTGGATGGATGGCTGAGACAGGATTTTTATCTTTTCCCTGTATCCTGGCGGTATTTTTGTTTTTTGTAATAAGGGTTCTGCGGGCAAAAACCCATACCAATCCATTGGTTATTGCAGCGGGGACAGCCGTTCTTTCAACCGGAGTGCATTCCCTTGTGGATTACAACCTGCGCATTCCGGCGCTCGCGTTTTATCTTGCCATACTGGCGGGCTTGTCTTTCAGTGGAGTGAACCCGGTGAGGGTTAAAGCTGCAGGGTAGCAAAACACGTGATCACGTTCTGCTGATAATCCTGTTCATCATAATTGGAATTGCGGTCCAGATACCTGTATTTTGCCTGGAGAGTCAGCCAGCTGTTGAATCTAAACCCGGCGCTGACAAAGATCATGAAAACGTCGTCCTCTCTCAGAGTGGAATTATCGGTAAAAGGGAAATCATCATTCTCATAAAAACCGCCTGCTCCATACAGAATCCCCCTGATGGGATTGTTCTTACTGTAATCCAGGTAAATGCGGTTGACTTTGTAATAATTGTTTCCAAGTATGAGTGATTCCTTTGCAGTTTTGAGGTATTTAATGTCCATGGTTTTGTCTTCGGATATTTTCCATAAGGCATCTATTTCAAATACCGCTTCATCATATTTTTCGTCTGAGTCTTTATAGGTCCTGTCCTGGTATCCGGCTTTGATTGCCCCCTCGATTTTAGATGTAATCTGTCCTTTTAATCCTGCCATGATCTGACCGTAATCCCCGTCACGGCCGGGTAATTCATACTCAATTTTGGAAAGATTCAATTCCAGAAGAATATCCGTCTTGGTAAACGCATGCCAGTATGCGGTCAGCATATAATCATCCTGATCATATTCGTCTCTGGCATAGACAGGATCATCGTATCTGGCAATGATTTTTCTGAATAATCCCTCGATGGCCAGTTTGTTAAAATCGAAACCAAGCAGGATGGACGGCACATTATTGGTTCGTTTAATGATATTGGTAAATAAAATACCATCCCTGTCTTCAGGCATGGTATATTCCTCGAG
>JAFGBW010000119.1 GCA_016932965.1 Candidatus Auribacterota bacterium | reverse complement strand
GTGAGGGGACGCATCCCGCGGGTCAGGGTGAGGGGATAATTCATTCACTCCTTCCAATTAAACATTCTCAATTCTTAATTCTCAATTCAACATCTATCCTGTCTAAAAACTTACTTCCCAACTCAAAACTCATGACTCTTTCCCTCATGCCTTTCATGGTTGAATTTCATGACTTTCTCTGATTTGACACACTCTAGATATGTGGTAAAATATCCATGTAACTAAACTGACCGGATTGTCCGGCAACGAACTCTCCTGCGAGGCAAATATTTGAAAAATTTACTCATCATTACCATTTGTTTTTCCTGTATCAGTGCGGACTTTCCATCGGAGTCATCTGCACTTGACCATGCGGCATCTGGTTCACAATACCAGTTGGCTCCGGGATCAATTTATCGTCCGATTAAACTGGACCCGCTGGAAAAAAGCAGGATAGAAAAAATTGCCGGGAACTACCTGATATCTGAAAGAGCTAAAATTTCAACGCTCGGGGTACCTGAAAAAAAATCACTTTCTGAAGTCTTGGACTCCTTCAAGCGGTTAAGAACTCCCCCGGGTGCGGTTTTTAAGATTTCAAATCTATCATTAGAAGACGTGACCGCCCTTGGAAGGAATAAAGAGAAAGATCCCTCCGAGCCGCTTGTGGACTTTGAAGTCGGACTTTATAGAATCAGAGGTTCAAATGATTGGATCGTTCTCAAGGGGGATGCTGAGGGATTACCTGATATTTCTGGCATATTGGGTGTTTCCCGGGCCGTTTTTAGTGTCGACATCCACAATCATCTTGGAGAAAAAAAACCCATTCCCGGTCCTTTAGATTTCACGCTTGAAGTTAATTCCGGAAACACCCGGAGAAAAACAACAAAGCTGCTTATTGGAGAGGAGGGACTCACACGGTTCCATGCAAGAAACTGGAAAAGCGTTTATTCTGAAGAAATCGCGTTTACCGTGAACCGGGAACATATTGAAAGATACAAGCTCGTCCATGCAAAATTGCTGGAGCATGATCAACTGCGGTATAAGGAAAAATTTAAAAGGGATTTTAAATTCACCACAGAATTTTTCAGATGGGAAACAGCTGATTTAACCTGGTTCGATCAGGATCAATACAACGTCATAGCGGATCTGCAATCCGATAATCCCAGGGACCGGCAGGGTGCTTTGATATTTTTAATTGAAATATTAAAAAAATCGTCCGTTGACGAACTGACTGCCCTGGTTGAACTTTTGATGAAATTTTCTTCTGATATCAGCCAGGAAATCCAGATGTTTATTCTCCTGGAAATAAGAATCCTGCTGTTGACCAGTGAGTTGGAAACAGAGATTTTTTTACCCATTCTCAATCAATTTTCCCAATCCATTTACCCCCCTGTCAGGGAGCTTGCTCTGGAAGCCCTGTCATGGAAAAAGGTGCGCCGTTCCATGCGTCCTCTGGGGGAAAATCCAACTCTGACCGCTTTATGATTCCAATGAAAGACGTTACCCGGCCATCAATCATTCAAAACTCCAATTGACCACCCCCTCTTGCGGAGCTAATATTGATCCCTGATCATGAATGGAGCTTTAATCATGCTGCCTTTAATAAGCATCTATATTGGCGGGAGCCTAACCCTGCTCCTGGCCATATTTCATGCCCGGTTTTATCAACTATTTAATTGGGAAAAGGATTTAGAGAAAATAACCGTCATCAATCACAGGATTCTTTATACGATCCATTTAGCCTTACTTCTTTTGTTTTTCATGATAGGCATGCTTTCGATAACGTATGCAAAAGAATTAAGCGAGAGTGCTGGTATCGCGTTCGGATTCAATCTCTTCTATTCTATTTTCTGGATATGGCGGTTAGTCTGGCAATTTTTATATTTTAAGAAGCCGGAAGGACAGAAGACACCTCCAACAGGAATTTTTTTGATGGTCCTGTTTGTCCTACTGATTATGACCTATTCACTACCTGTCCTATACCGGTTCTTATAAAAAGCTTTAATGGGCAACCCATCACTCAGCCGAATGCGTACCGTGGCGGCTGGGCTTTTTCGTTAGAAAAAAAAGGTTAAATGAAGGCTAAAATGACGAGATCCATTGTTTTTCTTCTCTTCTTGAGCACGGCCGGTTTTGTTTGTTCTGAATCAGAAGATATTTCAAAATTATTTTCGATCCGGGTCGACCGGACAGATGCAAAAACAGGAGATGAAATATCATTGCTGGTGGATGTTCATCAGAATATATCTTTCAAAGAGGATGAACTTAACATCATCTTGCCGGATGGCCTCGGAGAGGCCGAATATGCAGGTCAAAGCAGCGGAGGAACAGGCATGAGTATTTTTAATATCAGCATGGGGACTTCCCACCGGACCATTCAATATAAAATCATTCCCCAAAAGGAAGGACACTATCAGCTGGGCAATCAATTGATTATATTTAAAGGTCAGCCTGTAAATACGAATGTCATTCAAATCCATATCGAAAAGTAAAAATGTTTCCAACCACTTGGGTTCAGTTACCGGGCAACTGACTTCCACGGCGGCATAACAAATGAACTTTTTTAAAAATCTCTATTCGGCATTACTGAAGCTATATGCGCTGTATCTGGTCCTGTTGAGCCTCGTCAGTCTATCCCTGTTTGTTTTCAATTGGATGGATCAGCCATTTGATTTGATAATTCTTTTAGCGCTGTTGCCCCCGGTCATTTTATATTTTAATGTTCTCCTTATTAAAAGTTTCCAGACGATGCGGGATATTGATTGCGAACATGTGATCATCCATCTCTTCATCCTGTTTGTTTCTATTGCGCCATTTTTTACTTCTTTAAAAAAAGATACGGGTTTCATTTGCAGACCGGAAACAAGGCTGGCTGCTGTCATTTTTTTTGGAACCGGGTTTGTGATATCCTGCATTGCCATGATGAAAAATTCATTATCAAAAAAAAATTAAGTTAAAAAATAAAACCAAGCGCCCGCCGGCATATCATGCCGGCTTCAACAGATCAATCCCTCAACCGGCAACCATTCACCATTCATTCCCTATCATTTTTTATTCTTAGTTCAACTCGCCCCTTATCTCTTCAATCCCTTTCTCCATCAACCAACAAAGGGCGATGGAAGCTTCGGG
>JAFGBW010000118.1 GCA_016932965.1 Candidatus Auribacterota bacterium | reverse complement strand
GTTTCAAAAGAAAGCAAGGAAATCAAAGGCTGCGTATCAGAGGTCGCCGGAGATGCGGACGTCCTTATTTTTCCCAATATCGAAGCAGGGAATGTTTTTTTTAAAACTTGCACCCACCTCGCCAAAGGGGAAATAGCCGCCATTGTCACCGGCGCTTTTTGCCCGTGTATTTTGACCTCCCGGTCAGATTCAGAACAATCAAAATTCTATTCCATCGCCCTCGGCGCCCTCATGGCCGGGTAGCGTATGAATGATAAGAGTCAGAAGGGAAAGTATTTTTGAAAAGGCAAGATTTCCTTTGGACTTTTGTTAAAAGAAATTAATTTGTTTGCAATTAGGAAGGAGGGGAACATGAAACGATTGATAAAAACAGTTGATTTCGCGGCTATGATTGTTTTTGGGATCTGTTTATATACGTTTTTTCTGGGGAACAAGACCTTTCAGGGGAAGTTCGATAATGACGGACTTTCCTGGTATTTTCTGGCCAAAGGGGTTTTCTGTTCTGTTTCTCTTATTTTGTCTGTCCGGCTTCTGGATTCTATCTCGCAGCTGAAAAAAGATATTCAATAGCAGAACTGAACTGGTCAGTGACCGGATATTTTTTCATTATGCTTGGGATTTTTGATGAATATACTCTGCTATGGAGATAATTTCAGAGAGATTTTTTGAACGGACGATGTATCCATAATCCCCCAATGCCGCGCTGAATATCCCGCTGATGGCTTCATGATGGCATAGCTGTTTTTCGAATTTATTCAATATGTCATGATGAGAATGAAGATACATCCGGTTGAACTTACGGCTGATATAACAACAGTGATAGGGTCTGTTGTATTTGGCAGTGAAACGGTCATAGACCATGATGTTGGCCCATTCGGAATAGATATCCAGGTCATTGGCGTAATTAAACATGTCTGTTGTGAATCCTCCAGGCGGCCGGATGTTGACTTCCAAGGCAACGATCTTTTTGGTTTTGGAAGAGCGGAAAAACTCAAAGTGAAAAAACCGTTCCTTCACACAGAAGGCTTTTAAAACCTTTTTGCCTGCGTCTTCCAGGTCTTCCGGGATTTTCCGGAGTGAATAATAATAAACATCCGCACCATTGTTTACAATTTCCATGATACCCTGACTGTATGTGTGTGAGGTATAAAACACGGCCTTTCCGTTTCGGTCAGTCAATCCGTCAAAAGTAAATATTTTTCCCTGAATGAACTCTTCCATGATGTAAGGCACATCAGGTTTTGTGTTGAAAAAGGATAGAAGCTCTTTTTTATTATGAATCTTATAGGTTTTGGCCGCTCCCACGCCAATATCCGGTTTGGCTACAACAGGATATCCTGTTTCATGGATCCATTCTTGGGCTTCTTTTAATTTGGAGACAATTTTTCCCCTGGCCACTGGCACTCCCGCTTTGATGTAATATTCTTTCATGAGGGATTTGCTTTTGAATTTTTTGATTTCATCAGCTTTGATCCCAAAGATGTTGAAATCTGTCCGTAAAAGTGCTTCTGTCTCCAGCCAGTATTCATTCAGGGAGTCAATCCGGTCGATTTTACCGTGACGGTGTGTAAAATATCCTAAAGCTCGTATCAGTTCTTCTTGATTATGCATATCATGGACTTGATAATATTCGGTGAGAACGTTCTTCAATTCCTGCCTCAGATGAGCATAGGGTTCATCAGACAGGCCCAATACTTTTACCCCTATTCTGTTTAACCGTTGACAGAAATGATAAAAGTTCGTTGGAAAATGCGGGGAAATGAAAACAAAATTCATGAGAGCGCCTCGTTTCTTTCTGATTGATTATTGATTTCATATTAGACGATGTGAAGGGATGTTATATTAAATGGCCCTTTTTTTGAAAACGCATTTTTATTGTTGTTAGTCATTTATTGATCACATGGCATGATTTTTGTATTATTAAGCTTGATGTTGAAAATTTAGATAGGAGTGAACCCATGGTCATGAACGTGGAACCTGTTAAACCCGGAACAACTGTTCCTCTTATGAATACACCCCCTTCTTCCCAGGGCGGCGGATCTTTTGCCTCAGAGCTTGTTTCTGTACTGATTCCTAAAAAAACAGTGAAAAAGGACACGGATAACAATACAAAGGAAAAAAAGGACCTGTCAGGAAACCTTCTGGAATCCTTGAAGCTTTTTTCAGACATGGAAGTTAAGCTGCGTAAGATCCAGGATGTCCCTGGCCAGAGTGACCCCGCTTCCTTGAAGGAGTTGGCCTCTTTGTTGTCCGAAATAAAACAAACACTCATGGCAGGCATCAAATCTTCTGTTCATAACCTGGAGCAAGCGCTCCAAGATGAACAAGAGAATATGCCGCCAGAATTATTTGAAAAATTCAAAAACGAAATCACTCATATCAAGGACAAGTTTAACACAGGCTTGGGTCTGGAGTTGGATTCATTTACACCATCATCCAACCCTAAACCGCTTGATGAATTGCTCGAAATTCTTTTTCAAAAGAAATCCGCTCTCCCCAAGGCGTTGATAGACAAATTGGAAACCCTATGAAGTTTTATGAATACGGGGGAATTATTTTGTCCACAAGCCATTCTCTGCTGCACCGGTCAGTCCCCTCATGAAAATTCTATTTTGACTCCTCCAGTCACTGAAAAGCCTGGCATGGGATAATTCAGGATTACCTGATAATCTTCATCCAGCAGATTGTCGAGATTCAGGTAAAAAGTGAAACGGGAACGCCATTTTTTTGAAACGCCTGTGTCCAGGATGAAATAATCCTCTATCTTCACGCTGTTTTCCGGGTCCTGAAAACAGGAATCTGTGTATATCCCTTTTATGCGGAAGGAGAGATCCCCTGCCCCTTTATATTCCAGGCCGGCCTGGATTCTATTTTTTGGCTGATAGATAAGATCATGATCCGTATCTTTGTCTTTAGCTTCCATGTAACTGTATTTGAGTGTCAGGACCCAACCTTCAGAGGGTGTGAAGACGTTTTCCAGTTCTATTCCCTGTGTCAGTGTAGAATCGATGTTTTCAGGCTGCCACACTCCGTTTTTTTCCATCCAGTTGATGAGGTCGGTATATTCATTCCTATAATAGGTGAAATGACATTTGATGAGGGACCCGATCCTTTTTTCCGCTCCCAGTTCCATGGCGGTTCCCTCTTCAGGATTCAAGCCTGGATTTCCCCTTGCCCAGCCTTCATCAGGCCAATATAAATCGTTGAAGGTAGGCGCCCGGAAACAATTGGCGATCAATCCATGTATCTTCAGACAGTCATCAATCTTATATAAAAAACTAAAATCAGGCGACCATTCAGTACCCAGGTTGGAATAATCGTCCACCCTTGTTCCGAAACTGATCCGGATACGATCTGTCAAATCCAGGTGGTTTTCCAGATAGGCTGAGCGTATTTTATAATCATGATTTCCGGAAACAGTGCTTTCATTGGTGTTTTCTACTCCGTTCAATCCAGTGACCCATTGCCAGGTTTCGGAATACTCTTTCTTCCATTGCATGTCCCATCCGGTGATTTCCGTTGTATGATCTGACTCCATGTATGGAACGTCAAAAAATGAACTTGCTGTATTTTCCAAAAAGGTAAGATGATCCTTGTTTTTATAGACGCGGGTGGTAATCACATTGGATTTGTCGGGAATAAAGTCCCAGGTCAAATCATTCGAATGGATCCGGTTTTTTTGCTGATCGTCCGCATCTGACATGCTGATGGGGCCGGGAGATCCGGTTTCATTATCAAAATAATTTGAATTAAACTGCAAATGATTTCGGTCGTTTATATCGTATTCCAGTTTTGCACTGAAATGATATGCTTTTATATCAGAATTGGTTCTGAATCCTTCACTGTTCTGATATTGGCCTGTAACAAGATATCCGAATTGATTGATTCTGGCTCCATGCGATAGTGTTGCCTCAATGGTTTCATAACTTCCCCCGCTGACTGAGGCTGTTGTTTCCTGACCCTGTCTGGGCGGTTTTTTCGTAATCACATTCAAGGTTCCGCCCATGGCATAAGATCCGTACTGCGTGGAGCCGGGTCCGTACATCATCTCAATACGGTCGATATTATCCAGCGGAAGCCTGTTTAAATCGGCTGTTCCGTCACGGGGGTTGTTGATGGGGATGCCGTCTATCATGACCAGCACCTGTGCGGCGGATGATCCCCTCATCCGGATATTTTTTGTTCCTCCCAGTCCGCCGTAATTGCTGATCGCTACGGAGGGCATTCCGGTTAATAATTCACAGAGTTCCGATGCATGAACCGACTCCAGATCATCCTGATTCACTATTTCAATTTTGCGGTTCACGTTTTCGTAGGGTTCTTCAAACCGCGAGGCCGTAACAACAATGGGTTCCATTTCGTTTATTTTTTCGGCAAAAATTGCTGTCAGTGAACCCAGCAGGGACATGATCAAAACAAATGATTTTGTGCGTTTCATTTTTCCTTCTCCTTTTTATTGTGTTTTGGGATACAGCGAAACTGTTTGATGTCCAGAAACCAGTATTTCCAAAAACCCTCTTTTAAGACCGGTTCTGTCTCAACTAAGTCAATTTTTTTTTTAAACAAGGGGCCGTCCACAACCAGGGTATGGAATTCACCGTTTTCTCCGCAGGGACAAATTCCCATTGATTTCATTTCTGACACAACATCCCGGTCAATCCACCGGCCGATAAAAGATTGATCAAGTGAATCCGCCTGACAGCTGACAATCCGGGCTTTAAAACCCAGATCGATGAATTCATGGATCAGCTTTTCAGGTGACTGGCTCCACAGCG
>JAFGBW010000117.1 GCA_016932965.1 Candidatus Auribacterota bacterium | reverse complement strand
TCGGTAAATAAATTTTTCAGGAATTCATCTCCGCCGAATTCCTGGTCGCCTCTCAGGATTTTTCCCTTGACCGTCTGCCATTTCATGGCCAAAGGGGTTGCGGCATCAACACGGGGCCCCAGTTCCATAATGGTTACGGCAGTTAAATTATTGTTTTTAGGGGCCAGTGCGGAATCGACAGCGATTTCCTTTGACTGAAGAGGGGAATCAATCATGAAGGCTGATAAAAACAGCAAGAATAAATGATGGATGGTTTTTAACATAGCTATTATTTTGTCAGGTAGGGTTGATATTGATTCCTGTTTATGCGCGGCTTTCTAATATCTTTTGCGTTACGGGGAATCGGTCGAGTTCACTTCTTTCCAAAGACGTGTAGGTCTTGTTCCAGTCCAGGAGCAAAATGTCGCCGGACAAAGCAAAGCTTAAATGAAACCGGTCATGGATCGCTTCGAATAGCTGATTGTCATCGGAGAATTCACGGCGGAAAAAATCGGCAATGTCACTGCAGGAGAGGTCACTGAAGACCGATTCCGCCAATTGAGCATTGTCCTGGATATGATTGAAATCCTTTTCCACAACAAGGAATTGCAGGATGTGGAAAGGGCGGCCTTTTTTTTGTGTGTACTCCAGAATTTTCCTGTTCAGATAGCAGAATTTCAGAAGGGTTTCTCCCCGGAGCCTCCTGAAGAAATGGTAAGCCCATCCCACATAGCTCATTTGAGTCCTCAGCATTTCTTCGAAGGTAAGGGCATATTCGTCCGGACCGGCTGAATCCAGCTCTGGTCTGATGAATTCCGGCAATTGCAGCTGATCGACATGAGATAGTTTGGACAGCGCGATGGGGGTTCTTCCCTCTCCCTGAAAGCCGTAAATCCATCGCACTTTTTCCCAGTGATCATACAGAGAGGCGATATGTTGAGAGTCTGACAGCCAGACCGCATTGTCGATCATGCTTGTTTTCAAAATTCCCGCCTTGAATGACCCGTTGTCCACGACATACATGAAAGCGGCCGCCGGGTAATAGTCCTGGTCGCTAAGGCTTTTTTCCCTCAGATAGGTTTTGATTTTGGGAGGAACAGGTTCTCCGAATTGAATGGTATTGAATTCTTCATGCTGGGAAATCAGGGCGAGTGCCAGATCTTTTTCCAGCTCGCTGATGACGTCCTGTCCGACAAGGACATTCAAACCCGGCTCAATGAGTTCAACGGATTTGGCCGGATTTTTACCGATTTTCAGGATGGAGCTGGCCTGTCTGAACATGAATGCGAGTCTCAATGCCGTAATCTGGGATGGATTCAGGGTTTGGTAAAGAGCGGACAGGTTTTGGACGCTGGGAGGATTCAATCCGGGTTTTTCCTCGCTCTTGGTGTTCAACTGGTCCTGCAGTACGCCGATATCCCCTGTCTTTTTGGCTGTGTGGAACCATGATTCAATGGTAAAAGCGTCCTGCACCTGCTGGAATTGTTTTTTTTCCGGGTTTTTACCGTCAAAAGGTGTGGCTGTGGTTTTTTTTAATTCGCTGACGAGATCGGAATCTTCAAAAGCCGTATAAAGGGGAGTTTCAGCGTGCAGGGCCTGTCTGATTTGCTGAATTCTTCCTGCAATGAAATCAGAAAAACCGTTTTGGAAAGCGGAAAGCAGCAACGCGGTTTGTTCTTTCTTATCATCCATTCGTGTGGACGGGGAAAGAGTCTGGATTAAGGATACGGTTTGATGAGAGCCGTATAAATGCCCGTTGTTTGGATATGCTATGAAAGAATAAAAATCTGTTTTTCCCTGATCAGGAAAAAAAAAGAAAAAAAAATCAAGGATAGATACACGCCTTTTTGAGTTTTTTGAACCAGCATTTGCATATTCCATTCCTATGAAGAGGCCTCGACGATTCTCTGAGTGAAAACTGTCATCTTTCCCAGTTCCAATTGATGAAGGATAAATGCTCTTTTACTTGCACTCATTGGATATGGATTTTGCTCGCTTTGCTCATAAATCCTCATGCATCTTTCTTTTACCATGTTCCGGAATAAGGCGATCTTTCTCCTGACCAGTTTCATGGCCTCGATGTCATCATAAACGCCCTCCGCGATGGTATGACGCAGGGCCGCATATAAGTTGTCATTTTTGAAACACGTTGATAAAAATTTATCAATGGCGCTGAGCCCGCGGCCATAAGCATCACCTATCATTTCTTCGATCGCTGCCTCTGCTTTTTTATAAGCCCGTTTATTTCTTGTCATCAGCGGAGACCGTTCTTTAGCCGCCTGGGTATCTCTTGCTCTGGATTTTAGGGTATCTTTCAACACGGCCATATTCAATGTCTTACATAAGTTATTCCCTAGAATTTCTATTAATTTGGCGTCTGTAATCAATTTTTGATCGATTGACGAGCCTCCACTGTATTTAAACTGATGCATGTCCATAAGCGAACCAATGACTTTAGCGGCAATTTCCATGTCTTTTGTTGTTTTAGCGTCGTCTTTGTAGGCCGGATGCAGGGCAAAAGACGTGGCATGCTGGAAACCTTTCAAGGGCATGGAGTGACCGGCATCACCGGCTCTCAAGCGTGA
Source organism: Candidatus Auribacterota bacterium (assembly GCA_016932965.1). Lineage (GTDB taxonomy): Bacteria > Auribacterota > JAFGBW01 > JAFGBW01 > JAFGBW01 > JAFGBW01. The sequence goes on along the minus strand of JAFGBW010000117.1, from coordinate 1,511 downwards.
GGAGGAGGTGCGCGACGGGGATTTGGCTACGGTAAAATGTATTCTTGGTGTTGAATCAATAATGGCATCTAACCCTGCAAAGAATTGATCGAAATTATCAACGTCTGTCAGCCCCAGCAATTGGTCGAATAAATCAGAAAGCACATGCCGTCTTTGGTAGCCAGGAGCCTGCAGTTCCTGCCACTGAGTTGATTTTTCAAACCGGGTAGTCCAGTTAGTCACTCTGACATTAGTTGCAAGCCGGGTATTGAGTGCAGTCCGATAAGAGCCCTGCCATTCCCGTATTTTTGCCATCGTTGGCTGATCATGCGGCTGGCCATTTCTATCGAACTTGATCTCTTGATCCTTATGACGAACTTTCCACTCCTGCAGTCTTTGTTGGAAGACTTCCATTTTTTCCTTGAATGGATCTGGCAGACTGGACATGGCCAGCCAGTCCTTGATTACCTGATCATAATAATCTATTTCAGCTATCTTGCATAAAGATTCAATAGCATCGTGACGCTCCTGTATCAGCTTGTCAGTCATTTCAGGGGAATCCGCATCACGTTTGGTAATGAATCCACCTATTTGGACCCTCATGTTCAAAGATAGCATCATTTGCTGGGTATGGGCCAGTTTGGTCGGCGTATCAATTTCGACCAGGTACTGCACCAGCCCGTTCAGGAGAGGAATGATAAACGAAGACTGATTCGGCCATCTTTTTTCTACCTCAGCTATTAACGCCCTCCTTTGTATTTCAGGAAGATCAGTGAGATTCCTTTGAAATTTTTTAAAATTATCGACCATTTTATTGGCCTTTAAAAGTTCATGCATTTCCTCAGGATCAACGGCGTATTTAGATATTTGAACGTTAAACTCATCCAGAGTCATGAGCGCGTCCGGTACTCTTCTTGTCCAGTTGAAATGATCGTAACCTGCCAGATAGATCCAGGTCACTTCCTCGGCTATGGTCCTGTTCTCATAAATCAAAGTCGGAAGAATCGCCTCGCCGTCACAGTCAAGTAACGATCTGCGTTCACATTGAAAGGTGGGCTCAACAAGAAATCCGTTTAAAGCGTCATACAGCCATTTTGTGTCAGCCTCTCTGATGGTGCGGCCGGAAAGTCCGGCTTTTCTTTCATCATATTCATCCTGCATGGTGACGACATAGTCCGCTCCCTGTGCAAAACTTTCGAATATCAGCCGGATGTGACCAATTGTCAAGGGATCAAATTTTCCTGGTAAAAAAACCACTCTTGCATTTCTTTTATTGCCGTCTGCATCTCTGGCATTGGAAACAGGTGTCACTGTCTGATCTTCTGATGTTTTTAATACAACAGACCCGGCTGTCAGGTCCCCGCTGGCTAATCTATCGCAGGTTCTTGCCACTGCACTGATGATAGCGTCAAACATGACCCGCATTTCCTGGATAGCTTTTTCCTTTTCTTCGGCTTCGTTCGCTCCCTTTTCCACCAGTAAGGGTTCGTTTATGTATTCCAGCGTAACCCAGTTGTAAGTGTTCATCATGA
>JAFGBW010000116.1 GCA_016932965.1 Candidatus Auribacterota bacterium | reverse complement strand
CAATTCAATCAGAATACTCGGCAAAAAAAATATCCCTGAAATTTTTGACAGGGTGTACATGCTCACAAAAAAACGCAGGAATGCTCATCCTCTGATTTCAACAATAACAAGCCAGTTTAAAATTCAGGTCTGATTTCGAAGTATATTTTATATTGTCACTGCCTGTTAACTATTTAATTTATGTTTAACATTTAATTTATCAGTTTTACATATCCACTTTTTTATTTCAGAGTTAAATATTAAGGCGTATCTCAACATGAAAAAATCATGACTGTTTGAGGACTTAAATAACAAAAAAATCGGAGAAGGCTGGCAGGACTTTGAAGAAGAAATAGATCCTGGCAGAAAAAAAATTTTGACGATCACACGTTTTAAATCAAAGGATTTAAAAATAATTCATCTGAGAAGCACATAGCTTGAACAATTTATATTATTGAAAGATTGTTTTTCTTTAAGTTATTTATGGAGTATTAAAAAGAAGGTGTATCCATGAAATATGATTACGATCTGATTTGCATAGGTCTTGGTCCGGCAGGAATGGCTGTTTCCATTATGGGATCCGAGATGGGTCTCAGGGTTTGCGCAATAGAAAAAGACAGGATCGGCGGAGAATGCATGAATGTGGGCTGCATCCCCAGCAAGGCCCTGTTAAAGACGGCTTTTTTACGGCACGCATATCAGAAACTCAGTCAATACGGTTTAATGAAACAAGAGGCTCCGGAAGTTGCTGATGTTTTCAGCGGGATCAGCCAGAGCATACGGTATATCAACGATAAAAAGACAAGCGCCATGCTTCATAAGGCCAGTATTATACTTGGAGAGCAGGCATTTTTTGAGGATTCCCATACGGTTGTTTGTGGAAAAAGCAGGATAACTGCAAAAAAAATATTTATAGCAACAGGCACGGAGCCGTCGATTCCGGCCATTCCGGGCTTGAGTGATGTTGAATATCATACAAATAAAAATATTTTTGAGCTAAAAAAAATGCCACGGAGCATGATAATCATAGGCGGCGGAGCCATAGGCTGCGAAATGGCGCAGGCATTCAGCAGGCTTGGAACAAAATGTATCATCATACATGCCGATGCTCATCTTATCCCCCAAGGTGACAGGGATGCCGGAAATACTCTGGAAAAGTATTTTAATGATGAGGGAATTGTTGTTTATAATGCGAAAAGCATATCGGAAGTAAAAAAATCGGGCGAGAAAATACTACTTCAGACAGAGGACGGTTTGAACCTTGAGGCGGAAGCCTTATTGGTGGCGGCAGGAAGGAAGCCGGATTTTGAGACTTTAAAGCTTGAAAATGCGGGGATCAGGCATGATTCCAGGTGCATATTTGTGAACAAATATCTTCAGACAAACCATAAACATATTTTCGCCGTGGGTGACTGCAACGGAAAACATTTATTGACTCATGCAGCCATGCATCAGGGAATGATCGCGCTGATGAATTCGATACTTCCCTGGCCATTCAAGAAAAATTTTCTTGATTTCGCGGTCCCTTGGACGATTTTTACCGAACCGGAAATTTCAAAAGCCGGCCTCGGGGAGAAAGAATTGGCTGCACGGAAAATAAAATATCAGGTCATTGAGACAAAATATGCTGATTATGGCGCGGCGATTGCCGAACATGATGATAAAGGATTTGTCAGGGTGTATGCCTCATCCCTTGGCAGAATATACGGCGTCATCATCGTGGGACGCGGTTCAGGCGAAATGATAAACGAATGGGCGCTTGCAATTCAGAAAAAAATAAGACTGCATGACATAATGCTTCTGCAGCATTCTTTCCCTACAATGGGATTTCTCTCCAAACGCATTGCCGAGCTCTGGATGATGGATAAGATGAAATCAGATTCTTTAAAAAGTGTTATCCGGTTTTTATATTAAAGGTGAAAACATGAAAACAGTTCAGGAAAAATGGCATTCGCTTTCAAAAGAAGACATTATTGGTAAATACAATATTTCATCTGACTCCGGTCTTTCCGGTGAACAGGTTAAGGAAATGATCTCCCGCTTTGGCAATAACATTCTTACCCCGAAAAAAGGAACTCCTCTATTAATCCTGTTTTTACTCCAGTTCAATCAGCCCCTGGTTTATATTCTTTTAGTCGCAGCCCTTGTTACAGGTATTTTAAAGGAATGGGTTGATTGTTCCGTGATTTTCGGGGTGGTTGTCATCAATGCGATTGTGGGATTTCTGCAGGAAACAAAGGCAGTCAAAGCCATCGAATCCCTTGCAAAATCAGTTGGAGGGGAAGCAACTGTCATAAGAGACGGAATTAAAAAAAGAATTCCCGCAAAAGACCTGACATTCGGAGATATTGTTCTCCTGCAGTCCGGTGATAAGGTCCCTGCGGATACAAGACTTTTGCAGACTAAAGAACTGAGAATCGATGAATCCGCCCTGACCGGGGAGTCAGTGCCGGCTGAAAAAAATACCGATACTCTTGAGGCAGACTGCGTGCTTGGTGATCGAAGGAACATGGCTTATTCATCCACACTTGTAACCTTTGGAACCGGCAGGGGGGTTGTCATCGGCATAGGCGATAACACGGAAATCGGACGAATCAATGAACTGATATCCGATGCCGAAATCCTTGCCACTCCTCTGACAAAACAGATAGCAAAATTCAGCGCTTTTCTTTTATATGTTATCATAGGCATGGCGATTGTCACTTTTCTTATCGGGATCATGCGCGGTGAATCCTGGATAGACATGTTCATGGCGGCGGTGGCTCTCGCAGTCGGAGCCATTCCTGAAGGACTCCCCGCGGCGCTTACCATCACTCTTGCGATCGGAATTTCAAAAATGGCAAAACGGAACGCAATCATACGCAAGCTTCCGGCGGTTGAAACCCTGGGAAGCACTACTGTTATTTGTTCCGACAAAACCGGCACACTGACTGTAAACAGGATGACAGTACAAAAAATATTTATTGATGATTCAATAATAGATGTCTCAGGTACGGGGTATCATTCAGAGGGAGTCTTTACATCAGGAGGCAAATCATTTGATGTGAATAACAAAGTGTTAAGGGAATGCCTTAAGGCAGGACTGCTCTGCAATGATTCAAATCTTGTCAAATCAGGGGATGACTGGAAAGTCGAGGGAGATCCAACCGAGGCTGCGCTCATTGTTTCCGCTTCAAAGGCCGGGATACTCAGGGAAAATGAAGATAAAATAAATCCCCGTGCTGATGTCATCCCTTTTGAATCACAGCATCAATATATGGCAACCCTTCATCTCTCCCCGGGAGGAATTGCAGGAATCGTTTACAGCAAAGGTTCAGTTGAAAGCATTTTATCACGCTGTTCGAAATGCCTCACTCCAGAGGGCATGAAAATTCTGGATGCCGAACGAGTGCAAAAGACAGTTGAATCATTTGCCGCTGAAGGATTAAGGGTCCTTGCTTTTGCAATGAAGGAGACAGTTTCAGGAAAGTCGCATATATTCCATGAAGATATCAATGAAGGACTTATATTCCTGGGCCTTCAGGCCATGATCGATCCTCCCAGAAAAGAAGTGATTCCGGCTGTAGAATCCTGCCATACAGCAGGCATATCAGTAAAAATGATCACCGGGGATCATGAACTGACGGCACTGGCGATAGCAAGAAAAATCGGTGTTGCAGGACAATCGGATGGCGAAGTGATAAACGGCCGGGCGATTGCCTCCTGTACTGATGAACAGTTGAGGGAAGCTGTTAAAACCACTGCTGTTTTTGCCCGGGTCGCCCCTGAAGACAAACTTCGTCTTGTAAGGGCGCTTCAGGCGAACGGTGATAGTGTCGCAATGACCGGAGATGGTGTCAATGATGCTCCGGCGCTGAGGCAGGCAAACATAGGTATTGCCATGGGAATCACCGGCACTGATGTGGCCAAGGAAACCGCGGATATGGTTCTTGTGGATGATAATTTTGCAACCATTGAAGCCGCGGTGGAGGAAGGCAGGGGAGTCTATGATAATCTTGTAAAATTCATCACATGGACACTGCCGACAAATTTCGGAGAGGGACTTGTCATACTTGCAGCAATCTTAATCGGAACCGCTCTTCCAATACTTCCAGTACAAATACTATGGATCAACATGACAACCGCGGTTTTTCTTGGATTGATGCTTGCCTTTGAACCCAAAGAACCCGGACTGATGAATCGTCCGCCAAGGGAACAAAATACACCCATATTATCCAGGCATCTTATATGGCGTATTGTCATAGTGGGGATGCTTTTATGCATCGGTGCATTTTCCTTGTTTGAGGTTGCCCTGAAATTCGGCAAATCGATACAGGAAGCACGCACCATTGCAGTTAATGTTTTTGTTCTCGGAGAGACATTTTATCTGTTCAACTGCCGCTCACTTAAATTACCGGCGATTAAGACGGGTTTTTTCACTAATCCCTATCTTCTTTGGGGTGTAATTATTATGATTTTTCTGCAGGCGGCATTCGTTCATATTCCAATCATGAATAAAGCTTTCCACACGGCTCCGCTGAGTGGCTTGGAGTGGGGGATCAGTATTTTTTGCGGACTGATAATCTTTTTCATAATTGAAGCTGAAAAAAAACTGGGAAAAATCACAGACTGATTTGATTTAAATAATAATTCAAATCATCAGATATCTTATCATTCCCGGAAAATTCTACATCGTGGAGCCTGCTTTCATGTCCTAACCGGCGAAAAGCAGGTTTGGAATTTTTTTGCCCGAATCCTGCCGGAATCCTGAGCCTTCGAAGCAGAAGAAAAACAGATATTCCCGAAGGAAATTGAATTTTCGGCCATAGTTTTTATAAAGAAAATTTTGATTTGTGGAAAAGGGGAAGATTTTAAAGCGGAGAGTCAACAAAAAAAGTCCGCCTATTACCCCCCTACAACCGAAACCCGCTATCTATAACAGCCGCTAACCGATTATTTAAATATTGATTATTCAGTAAAATTCCTTATAAATACATTCATCTTTTTTGCATATAAATGCCGTTTTAATCAAAGAAAGATAGAATCTTTCATGTTATATTCTGAAAAATTCTCTTATTCTGAATCAATCTATCCTTTCAATTCCGAAAATCTTCCGATAAACGTCAATCTTAAAAAAATAATACAATACGGTGATAATACTCATATTTCTAATCAATCAGTAACCCATATGAACAAGGAGATGAACATGAAGAAGTCAACCATAGCAAGTATCGTTTTATTAGCACTCTTGATTTTGCCTGGATGTCAGACTCTCACCAAACCCGGACTTACCCTGGTCAACAATGAAAGTTTGGCCAACTATGAAAAATCCCTGGTTTTATTTTCCATTGATAGTTCAAATTCAATCAGTAACGGCCACACTCCCAGAGTGGGACAAATTGTACTGGAGGATAAATCAACCAAACAACTTTATAAATTTCAGCCGGGCCAGCATAAAAAAGGAGCAGGAGTTGTCAGTCCGGATGGAAAAAGCCTCAATAATCAGATTTGTCTGGCGTCAATGGAATTAGAACCCGGAACTTACAGAATCAAACAGATTACCGGAACATCTTTTGCCATATTGACCGTAGGTAATTTCAGCTTTAACTTTAAATATGATTTTGAAGTCAAGAGCGGACAAAAAGTTTATTTGGGGCGTTTAAAGATGATGTTGCGAAAGAAGATCAACAAAGAAGAACAATCCGCAGGCGGCGTATTTCCTCTGATCGACCAGGCTGCTTCCGGATATGGTTCGGGCACATTTGAATACAGCTGGACCGACAATAACGCGGAAGATATGGCGCTGTATAAAGAAACCTATCCTATTACAGAAACGATTACCTTTGAAGACATCTCCCAAAATGTAACTGAAGGCATGTAAAAATATCAATGCTTAAAAAAACGTTTGTTGTCATTTTATTGTCTTCGCTTATCCTGACCGTCAACAGCCAGGTGGAAGTTGTGGTCACAGAGTTGACTGCCTGGATCACAGCCAACAAAGTTATTCATTCGGTAAAAAACTCTAAATATATTCAGGCATTGTACCACTTTGAGGATCTCGATGGTTATGCGCAATTGGATGATGAGCAGAAGGGGGAATTATTCCTCAGAAGAGCACAATTGTATTACGGGGACCGGATGTATGAAAAAGCTGTTTCAGATTACCAAAACGCTTTGTCACTTAAAAAAGATCATCGCGAAATCAATCTTAATATCGGGAATGCTTATTTTAAATTAAAAAACTATGAAATGGCGCATCAGTTCTATTCGAATGAAATCCTGTACAATCCCGATTGTTATCAGGCATACGAAAACAGGGCCGTGACAGCCCGAAAATTGAAATTACCGGAAGCGGAGGCAGCAAAAGACCTTGAAGAATGCGCCCGGGTGAAGAAAATAATCTGGGAGAAAAAACAATCCCGAGCTCAAAATGCCGATAAAACATGGCAGGATCACTTTGATCTGGGATATGCCAACTTTGAAAATAAAAAATATGAAGATGCCCTGTCTTGTTTTAACCAGGCCAGTTCAATGAAAAAGGATGCACCCTGGGTATATTATTGGTGCGCAAAAACGAAATGTTATTTGAAGCAATATAAAGAGGCCCTGCAGGATGCTGACCTGTCCATCAGTATCGATGCTTCCCAAAAAGATTTTTATAAATTGCGCGGGCAAATCAGACAAAAATTGAAGGATCATTCAGGCGCAAAAGAAGATTTTAAAAAAGCAAAAGAAATAAAATAATGTGCCTGCCATAAAGCACGATTTTTAAGGCCGGAAGCGGCTTTTATTTCCGGATTTTTGTAATCTTCTTTCGATCTCTTTTCGTCGATATCCATTCTAAAAAACAATAATGTAATGAGTAAAACATTCTTCTATTTCGTTTTCATATTCCTGATAAATCTTAACGTATTCTCCCAGGAAACGATAGATTTTGAGAAACTTCAGATAAATCAGATTTGCTTAAAAAAGAAAAAAATAAAACTGCAGGTCAGAATCGACGATACCACCAATAAAATTCAGCTTCCTTCTTCCCCTCTCAATAATAAACCCTATTTAGCATACAAACTCGAAAATTTTCAAAACTCTTATCAGTTAACGATTACAACACTTGGTGATCAGACCTCATCTGACGTGTATCATTATTTTCCATTCCAAATATTATTGCTGGGTGACAAGTTTAATCTCATTAAATCATCTGATGAAAACGCGTTATTTTTTAATACGAAAGGTCCGGACAGGTGGAATTATCAGATCAGTCAAATGTTGAATAACAATAAGGGAATAACCTATCTGGTCATTCTGCCTGATTTAAATTGCGATGGAAAATCAAGTTATCATAATTGTCAGCATAAAACATCTATAGCTCCTGTAATGGGGGGTGGACTATTATCGACATTAATAATTCCTGAATCAATATCCGGCACATGGATAGGAAACACGGATAAAGGCAGATTGAAATTGGAGTTCAATATAATAAAAGAACATAAAACAACTCCGGATTTGCAGCAGCTTTTTAGTGATGACAATCCGGAATATGTGGAATTATTAATCAAAAAGAAAATGTCTTTAAAAGACATCGATTCTAATGGAATGACTCTATTGCATCAGGCTGTATCTAATAATAAATGCCGGATATCGGAAGCCTTGCTCAAAAAAAGGTGTGGCGGGATCAATCGCTTGGATAATAAAGGATATTCCCCTTTGCATTATGCCGCGCAATCGGGGTTTGCTGACATTTGTGAATTATTGCTGCAACATAAAGCCAAGGTCAATATTCTGGGGGTGACAGTAGGTGTAGATGTTAAACTATCATTCAAACAGACACCGTTACATCTTGCGGCCCGAAACGGCCGTGTTGATAGTGTGAGGATTCTTCTAAAATACAAGGCTAATCCCAATCTGGCGGATTCCAGGTGGTACACTCCTTTGCATTTCGGCATTAATTCCGGCAATGTCGATGTCGTATCATTATTACTGGAAGCCGGAGCAAAGATTAATTCCATTGAAAGAAATATGGGAAATACGCCCTTACATGAAGCCGTCAAAGGCAATTTCAAATCCATTGTTCAATTACTTGTTTCAAAAGGGGCTGATACAAAATTTAAAAACAATAAAAAAATGACTCCTTGTGAATACGGCAGGAGCTTTCCCGGAGAAAGAAAAGAGATCGAAGCCATCTTAAGTTAAGTACCAGGGGAGTAATGTATTTACTTAAATAACACAATTGACATGATTTTTATGTAAATTGTGTTATTCCCCGCACGCTCACATGGAATCCTGAATGAGGTCTTAGACGGCCGCTTCCGTAACGGAATACGGACAGAGCGTTTCCACGCGTAAAAAAGGATGGGAACCCTTCTGTAATTCTGCGAGCATCTCATAGGCCGTGATGACATTGGATATGGCAAGCGCGCGTTCGTAAATCGTGGCGCGTCTACCATAGTCATTCTCAGACGCATGCGATCTGAAAGCTTCCGAATTCAGAAATCCCTGGCCTCCCATTAAAATATTTTGATGATCGCTGATCAATATGCGCTCTGCTAATTCTTTAAGTTTCGGGTCATAATAACTGTTGAGGATTAAAACAGCCGTATAGGAGCGGTATACTCCTGTCCAGGATTCCCGTCCCTGATCAATCAGGTGTTTGTGCTCTTTCTTGATTGGCCCGCCGTCCAGGCTCGCCACATTGGCTATCCATAACGGGGAATTCCAGAGGGGAGTAGGATTGTCACGGGAGCGTTTTTCGTTAACTTCATAGATTTTTCGCAGGTGACTGAGCAATTTGTCTCTCGGAAGCATCTGCCGGATGCCGTATAATTCCGAGGCAAATCCGGAAACATCCGACATGATATACGAATCGCCGATTTCCCGGTCCTCAGGGGATGCCTTTGGGTCATCCTCGCGTACCGCTGAAAATTTATAACATTTGTTTTGTTTGTCCCATAAATACTCATCCATTGTCTCAAGGGCTGTTTTTAACCACTGCCTGTAATCTTCTAATACCGCCACGTCTTCAGGCGGGAGCTTTCCTGCCTGATCCAATTCCTCACCCATCTGGACCGCAGCCTGGATGGCCTCGATTGTCAAAACCGAAGTGACCGTGGCATACCCCTGAAACCGCATATTGTCATAGGTTGTTTCCACCTGTCCCTTTGTATGGTAAGGCAATCCGTCTTTTGTGCGGGTCCTGGCATAGACCAGGGATTTTTTTATATGGGTCCAGTTGCGTTCCAGAAAGGGGATGTTATCCGTGCCTTTGTTCTGACGATTCATATAAAAAGCCCTGGCAGTCTGTAAGACATAACGGTAATTCAAATCCAGCCAGGCGTTTTGATTGGTCCATTCGGCGGTCCTGTGGGCAAGGGTCATGGTGGTACGATCATACTCGGATAGATCGGGGTCCGTTAATAAGGCATAGGGCAAATTCCCGAAAAAAGTAAGGGCCAGGTCATGAGTGACTATTCCTTCCACTTTTTTCACGCCAAGGAATTGTTCCTCATATAAGCGCGCGCCGGGATCGGTTTCATCAAATGGCTTATGATATTCGGCTTCATACCTGGATCTTGCTTCTGCTATCCTTTCCGCCTGAATTTTCCGGACCCTGTCCAGGTCCGGCCCAACATACGTCAGGTGAATCGTACTCCCGTCAGGAGCCGGAATCATCTCCAGGAAACGGTTGGCGTAAGCGGCAACACGCGGGTCCTTGAGATCGATTGTTGTGCCGTATGCGTCCATGATCCATTCTTCAATCTCAGGGAATTCCTTGGCAAGATAATCCACAAAATCCCTGACATCGATGGTATCCGGGATGGTATAAATAAAAGACTCATTGCATCCGAATTTTCCGTCGGCAGTCAGAAGAAGTCCTGAAGCAATGTAATAGGATAGTTCATTAATGAATATCTGTTTGATCTCTTTCGGGATGGAAGGATTGTCCAGGACTTTTTTCATTTTATTCACCGCGCGTGTCAGCCATTCCCGGCGGTTTTTAAAGGCATTTTCTCCGATACGAAAAGCGTTGTTACCGCTGTCTCCATATTGTTTCGTGTAATACCGGTCAAAAACTCTGGCGAATCTCCTGTCCTGAGGGACATCAAAAACCGTTGAAAAACGGATAGTCCTGGTTTCCCCGGGTTTTAATTTTTTAAGTTTGACCGCCAGAATACAGCCGTTGATTCCTGGATTTTTCCGGGATTCAGGCATTTTCCCTTCTTTAAGCATGGCTTCCCATGATGCCTTATCTTTAGGATCGGCGTATTCAACGGTGGAGACTTCCTGGCCTGAGGCATTCTGGACTAAGAGAGCCATTTGTCCTTTCCAGGCTTCAGGGCAGGAGCTTTGCAAGGCTTCCATCACGATTCCGGAGGCTGTTTCCGACATCACAAACCGATGCGTCTGAGGATCTCCTCTGATGACAGGTTTAAAATAAGGCATGGGTCGGCCTTCCTTGTTATCGAAACCAGTGGATTTCCATCCCATCCCGAGTAAATCTGTCAGCGAGATATAAACGGTTGTATCCTCTTCAGATTTTGATGTATTGGTGACCTGCATTTCAGAAAAAGTCACCGGCTGGGAAGTGGTCTGCAAATCTCCGGGAATAAAAGGCGACCAGCGTTTGACACGGATACCCGGCCCGTATTCCCATTGGGTGAAAGGATAGGCGGCTTTAAAATCGGACGCGGCGTCCAGCGTTTGAGCGCTAGATTCACCGCCTTTTTCGGTGCGTATTCCAATCCTTGAAAAATCCGGTTCAAGCCGGACTGCTATGCCCTGCGCCATGAGTAGGGAAGGGTTCCCTGTCATATCATAAACCACAGCGGGGTTTCCCCATCCGCCATGAGCCGGGGCCTGGTCCGGGGACCCGGGTCTTATATAAAAATCAGAAGGATGTGCCGGACGCAGCGGTTCAGGACGCGGATAAGGAGTGATCCCGTATTCATCCATCACGGCCTCATAACCGGTGTCGTTTGTTTCCTGCGGTTCCAAAAACACTTCTGATATGGGGGCTAATACATTTTCATAAGGGGTGATATGATCGGCATTGGCAAAAGAAAAAATGAATCCAAAAATAAACAGAGTTAATATGAATAAAAGAGTTTTCAATCAGCTTCCTTTGGGAAAGGATTTCTATTTATTCCGGTTTAAGTTCAGTAATTATACCTCATAATGGCGTTTTGTCAAGTATTCCGATATAGTTTGTTATTTTCAATATAAGGATAGGGGATGAATTTAACTGATTCTCTCATTGACGCTTTGCCTGAAAGGCATCCATAAAAGCCGGCAAATCCTCAAAAAGCTATTTATCAATATTCAGGTTTTTCCTGAATCACTTTCGACATAACAATAAGAAAACCGAAAATGATAAAAAATGTAATCCAGAGAGGATATTTGGGACGGTATTCATTCTTCAAATGGGTGTCCCAGCGCAGAGTAAAGTCGATAGAATCGTGCAGCTGTTCCGTCCATTCCTTTGTTTTTTCAGGCGATAAATCCCAGGCAGTTATCGTGTCTCCCCATTTTTTCTCCAGGGAAGTCACATCGACATTCAAATGGTGTTTCTGGGCCGCGGTAACCAGGGAAACCGGGAACAGGTTATGGACATCGGGATGCAGTTTCCCGGCATCCATTTTTTTTAGACGCGTGGTTGTCAGAGTCCATGAAATGGTCTGCCGGTCCCGCAGAGAATTAAAATCGGTCAAAACCACTTTATTTTCTATTGGATCGAAACATTCCAGATAATCTTCCTGTTCCTTGATCACATGGCGGAAGGTTGCTGTAGCCGTCGCATAATCCGGGTGAAGGTATTCAAAGAAGATATCAGCAGGCATATTTTCTCTTGTCTTAGGAGGCAGGATAAAGAGAGCGTCTTTCGGGGAAAGGATGACTTCCCTGTTCTCACCCAGTTGAACTTTGATCCAGCCTTCATTTAAAGGCTGCCCTGTTTCACGGTCCAGGACCTGGAAGTGAAAAGGGGGATAAGTTCCGCCGGGCAGAAAATAAAACAGGAGAATAAAAATAATCCAGAAAAGGGAGATGGGGGCCGCCAGTTTTTCTTTATGGAAAAAGGATTGAAGAATACTCATTTCATGATTTCTTTGTTTACAAGATAATTTTCATAACTGATCAATATATTTATTCGGCTATACCGGCTCTTTGCGATGCTCCTGTCACCTATTTGAGGTTTGAAAGTCTGGCCAAACAATAAAAAGACCATCAAAATCAATACTAGAAGACTGGGGACAAATCTCTCGATAAAGCAGGCCGCCAGATAATAAATACCGGTATAAAAGAGAATATTCAGGGCCGGAATCAGAACCCAGGAACTATTTACACGGTGCAGTTGCATGCACGCCAGCACGGGAGGTGCGTATATGGATGCGCATATTGAGTAGATAAAAAAATAGATCGAGGAAGGCACGAACAAT
>JAFGBW010000115.1 GCA_016932965.1 Candidatus Auribacterota bacterium | reverse complement strand
GGGGTGATCACCAGTATGGTCCGGGAAATATCAAACTGATGATGGAATCCCAATAAAAGAGTGAATCCGCATATGGCAAGAACTACCCACACTACAACACGAGGCATAACAGGCACTGTGGTATAATTTCCGGCTGAAGTCATGGAAAAGGGACATATTTTCTCAGTGTTTCAATCAAAACTGTCTCATCCATGATGGGCTTTGTAACATAGTCATTGAATCCTAAAGCCAGATACTTTTCACGATCCCCTTTCATGGCATGAGCAGTCAGCGCAATCACAGGCGTATCTTTTAATTCTGCTTCAGCTCTGATCATCTGCAATATTTCCGTTCCATCTATCTCCGGCAGGGAAATATCCAATAATATCCCATCAGGTTTCATGGACCGCAGACAACTCATCGCGCTCAAACTGCTGTCGCATTCAAATATCTGATAGTAATCTTTCAAAATAGCGCAGACCAACAGCCGGTTGTCCGGATTATCTTCAATCATCACGATTTTTTTCATTCTGACACCTCTTTCGAAATGACTAAAAGACGTTCCCTGACATGGATGAATTCACTTTCAAGCTCCTGTATCAATGGTCTCAGGGAATCTGTTTTCCCTTCCGTGGACAATTGCTCAAGAGATTCGGAAATCCGATGCATTTTCATAGCTCCGAGATTGGCCGCGCTGGATTTTAATGAATGCGCGCCTTTTTCAACCATTTTCCAGTCCGAAGTTGCTGCTCCTTCCGATATCACTGACAATTTTTTAGGAGCATGATCCAGAAAAAGCGCGATCATTTCTTTAAGCAGTTTTCCCCCCCCAATCTTACAAAGACGCGATACTGTTTTATCATCCAGGCTTTGTTCCTCATCAGTTTTCATATTCTTCGTCCTATTGATATAAACGGCCTCAACAGCAGAAAAAACACCTCGTCTGACCAGTATACTTGATAATACGATTGAATAAGTCAGCATAACCGAATCACAAATATAAATAAAGATGATATTTTTATATTGACGACCCTTTCATTACTGGATTACAAACAACGGAGCCCAAAATGGGCATAGAGAAAAGGGTGGTTAGCTCAGTGGAAGAGCACTTGGTTTACACCCAAGGTGTCACAGGTTCGAACCCTGTACCGCCCATGTATCTAAATAGCTTTGTCCGGGGGTGTAGCTCAGCCTGGTTAGAGCGCCAGCCTGTCACGCTGGAAGTCGCGGGTTCAACTCCCGTCGCTCCCGTTTCTTATACATGCCTGCAGGAGTATCCTGCCGGCATGGTCCAGGCAGGAACCCGCGAAAATATCCCCCGCAAAAAGGCTATATGGGTCATCCGGATTTATTCAAAAAAACTTGATTTTTAACCTTAATAAAGATATAAGTTTATTAGCCGCTTTAAAGCTAGATAAGGACCTTTCTCCATGGACGATGATAAAAAAGAGATTGAATTCTATATCGCGAAACTGCAGCAGATTCTGACCAAAGCTATCACTGAATCCAAAGAATTTCAGGAGCTGAAAAAATTAATTGATGCGGAAGACTCAGACTTTCAAATGTGCGTTTTTTCCATTTTGGCTGATAAAAACAATCCGCCGGATTTTCTGAAAAATCTGGATATGAAAATGATGCAGCAGATGTTTGCGCAACAGGCCGCCTCGCAGGAAGCCGAAGAGTTGTGGTCTAAAAACGATGTGGACTTTTTGAAATCAATCCATATCCGGCTCGAATAGCCCCGTTCTGTCTTCAGGCGTTCCTTCCTGTTTACGATTACGAAACACAGTATCAGTTTAGAATTTGTCCCGCGGGATAAATTTGAGTCTAGTTTTCATTAGCGGATTCGATGACTATTTTCTTCACCTGCAATTCGCCCCTGCCTTCATAGCGGACATGAAAATTCAAAACAGCATCCTCCGTGATGGAAAAAGGAAGAAAAAAGGATGTCCAGTCTTTCCGGTTGAAATCATCAGGAAATAATTTTTTTTCCGCAAATACCTTCACTCCCCAGGCATCCGTCACCTGCAGCGTGACCATGGGCGTTCCTGTTTTATCGGGGAATTCGCCTTTCATTAAAAAACGCGCCTGATATGCCCCCTTCGCATAGAGCCGGTTGGCTGCAAAAACAGCCGGACCCGGCGGATATCTTTCATCCACGTGAACAACAGGACCATCGTGCTCGTCGTCTTTCAACTGTCCTGTGTAAATTCCATCAGAGGGAAGGATCTCCGTTTTAGGGTCTTTTTGACCGGAAAAAATCAAATAAATATAGTCGAACAACAAAGTCCCTTTGTCTTCTTTCTTTAACATAAAACGGTAACGATCCGGCTCACTGACCTTAAAATTGACCGGGAAAAAACAAAATCCCTTTCTGGGCTGCAGCCGGAAGCGCATCATCCTGATCTTTTTCCCTCTTGGACCAAATACCCCGAACCGGACTGTCCCTGTCTGAGGGGAAATCCATTGAAGCCTGATGAAGCCTTTAAAGCGGCCGTTGGGATAAAACCGGTCGCTGTAAATCAAAATCTCATTGCTTCCTGTCAAAGACAGGGCTTTCCCAAGGGAACAGGATTTTTCCCTGACGATGGTACAGGAAGGAGTTGAACGATGCCTGAATCTCTCCCCTTCTTCCACTGTCCCCCACGGAGAAGACAAAGACGGTATGGATGGACGCGGCGAAGCAAGATGTTTTCTCACGGTGAATAAATACAAGGGGTCCTCTTCTTCGCGGAATTCGAGATACCCGGACGCTTTTAAATTCAACAGGGAAAACCGCTGGGGAAAAGGGCTCACTTTCCTGGGAAAAGCTTCCTTATGGAAAACGATCTCGTCCACCCCCAAACTGCGAAGGCGGTTCCAATCATCAAACGTGACCTTCCCAAGATTCAGTGAATAAAGCGGTTCTGCCACGTTTATTACGTAATCCCTGGGCACCAAAGGCTGATAACCGTTGATCATGAACCGGTCAGTCACCAGAGAATAATATTGATACAACGACGACCAGCTGCTGTCTCCGGGCCAAAGCGGCAGATACAGAACTTTTTCTGATTTATTCCCTGCTTCCAGCCGGGATAAGACGGCGTTACGGTTATCCAGAACACAAATCCCCATCTGCTGGATCAAATAGTACTCACCGGCTATCAGCAGAAAAACAAACCATTGGACCTTTTTGATATTCAGGAACCGGTCGAAATAATAAGACGTCAAAAACGCAAAAGCCAAAGAAGCCAAAACAATGATCTTGATAGGACTCCGGATGAAATCAAAAAAAGGAATGCAGCTTCTGCATAATGAAAAAAGCGGGGGCATGCTTAAATGAGGGCCGAAACATAAAAGATATGTGAAGACAAACATCAGCAGAAAAAATACATGATACCCGTCGCTGTGCGGGGAGAGTCTTTTCCAGGAAACCGTTCTGACCCAAAGAAAAAAGAAGATCATAACCAAGGCCAGGGGCACCATGCCCGGATACACATATCTGGCGCCTCTCTGATGAGGGCGGACTATGTCGGACAGATGCGGAGAAAACAGGCTGATCTCTTCTATCTTTCGCCCCTTCTCAAGAAATGTATCCTTGATGGAATGTTTTTTCATCCGCAATCCCTGGTGAGCGGAAAGGGCCATGAATAACAATAGGGGCCAGATGAACAACAGCGTTTCCCGGCCCTGGCGGACCTGTTTCCTGACCCAGCCTGGCAGCGCTGGTACTACGATCGGCCATATTGACAGGACGCCATTTTTAACGAAGGGCATGAAATAACCCGCGATGAACAATAGAGCAATCAAACCTCCCAGATGAGGAACATCGCAAATGGTCTGAATCCAATAAAGATAAAACAAATTAAACCAGTATAAACGGCCGGAGATCCGCTCCGATTCATAGGATGTGTCTTTTTGTCTGCTGAGCCGGCACACCAGGATCGTCAGACAGAGGATTCCATAATAAACAGCGATCGTGCTGAAAAAGGCCATTGCCAGATTAAGAGCATTCACTCCTTCCCTGCGCAGAAGATATAAAAAAAGAAAGGACCCCAAAGCAAAAATAGAATTGACATGCCTTAATTGACGAGTCCTGTCAAAATGAAATGGAATGCCCCCGCACTCCTTGATAAAAGAAAACCAGGCGATATCATGAGTAAAACGGCTCTTCAAGAGAAAAAAAATCGCGTAGGCCGGAATAAACAGAAACGAATAATACAGGTAATGGGGTTCGGACCAGGCAAAAAAAAGAAGAACCGTCCCTGCTCCAAACGCAAACCAGGATTTCCGCGTCCGGAAATTTTTTTCAAGAAAAAACAAAAGGAGGGGGAAGTAAGCGGACATCATGCCTGCCGGATGCCCCCCAAAGAGGGAAGCGATACGATAAGGGAAAAAAGTGTAAACAAAGGCGCCGACAAAAGAAGGAAAGGGCCTCAATTCCAGGGTCCGGAGATAATAATACATTCCAAAGATGGAGATGAAAAATGAAAGCAGTATAAGCAGATTATAGGCTCCGGCATATCCTATAAAAGAGAAAAGAAAAAAAAGGACCCCCTGGGGGGGGAAATAAAGGATAAGGGGTTTGGCCTGCCATGGAGTTGAAAACTGATATCCGTCCGACCAGAATGGGATTTTTTTCTCCAGGGCTTTTTCAAACAGGGCCAGGTGATATAAGAACTGAAGATGATCCCCTTCAATATTATGGACTCTTTCAAAGCCCTTTTCAGGGTGATGCGTATAGGGAATCCCCCTAAAAAAATAAGGGAAAAGCGGCAGGAGAAAAATCCCGGACACAATCGCTGAAACCAGCAAAATGCAAAGACCTTCTTTTTTCAAGAGAGAACCTCAAAACAATTCATTTGATCATCCGTCCCATCCCAGGCATAGCCGTCATAAAGCAGATATTCATAAGATAGGTATCAGCGGAAATAAATCCAGAAAAATTTATCTGAGGGTATATTTAATTCCAATTCATGGAAAGAAATATTGAAGTAGACCCTCTGATTTTGTTATACGAATCTGGTTTCATGATATCCTGATTTAAAGGAATCCCAATTTGAATACCAATGAACCATACCGGCAATTGATGTGGGGAGTGGAAACGGTCCTTACCCCGGAAGATTTAAAAGCCAGAATTCTATCATCTGAAAAAGAAAAACGGCCTCTTATTGTGAAATTGGGCGTGGACCCCACTGCTCCGGATATTCACTTGGGGCACACGGTGGTATTGCGAAAACTGCGCCAGTTTCAGGATTTGGGACACCAGGCCGTGCTCATCATCGGTGGTTTCACCTCCCGCATCGGCGATCCTTCCGGAAAATCCAAGACCCGGCCTGCCCTGGATGACACGGAAATCAAAAAAAACGCGGATACTTATCTTCAGCAAGTGGAAAAAATCCTGACAAAGGAACGGCTCCGTATCGTGGACAACCGCGAATGGCTGGATTCTCTGTCCCTGAAAGAGGTGATCAAACTCCTCAGCCATGCCACGTTATCGAAAATTTTGGAGCACAATACATTCAAGGAAAGATTCCGGGAGACTTCCAGTATCCGGATGCATGAATTCATTTATCCCTTTCTCCAGGCCTATGACTCCATTTTTCTCAAATCGGACATTGAGCTGGGAGGCACGGACCAGCTTTTCAACATCGCGCTCGGCAGAGAGCTTCAGAAGGAATACGGCCAAAATCCGCAGTGCGCTCTTTTGATGCCGGTCCTGGTCGGGACCGACGGTGTCCAGAAAATGTCCAAATCGCTCGGTAATTACATCGGCGTCAGCGAATCGCCCAAAGTGATGGCGCAAAAACTGCTGAATATGCCGGACATCAACATCGTTCCCTATTTTCAGCTTTTGACTCCTGTTCCTGAAGAGGAAGTGAAACAAATTGAAAAAGAGCTTTCCGGAAAGCCTGCTACAGACATAATTTTAAAATATAAAAACCGTCTGATTGAAGAGATCACCGGCATCTATCACCCCGGAGCCAACCTTCACAGCGTGGACATCATAGAGGTTCCCTCTGTTGATTGTGAAAACGGAAAATTAGGGATCATGAAAGCCATCTCCATAAGCGGCTTCGCCCAATCAAACCGTGAAGCCTTCCAGTATCTGCAGAGCAATGCTGTCCGCGTGAACCAAGAAGTGGTCAAAGATAAGAACCATCTCATCGATCTTTCAAAAGGACCGGTGCAGTTGAACGTGGGGAAAAAGAAATTCGTCTCGCTTGAAATCAGAAAGTCATGAAATAATCGTTCTTCTTTTTTAAAAATATTACCACAGAGGACACGGACAACACGGAGTGTGTCATCATGCCTTAAAGGCATGATGAATCTCCGTGGTGAAAAATTCTTTCTCTTCCCTCTGCGCCTCAGCGGCTCTGCGGGAACAATTGCTTTATGTGATATAATAAAAAAATGATTCTTATCCTGAACATTTAGACCGGAAACAGGTTGAAAAAGAGCATTTCCAGGGCAAGCTTCTGGTTGACGTTAGAAAACAGGAGCTGTTTATGGAATTGATTGAGAAAAAGGATATGATGCTCTATGTGATTGATCTTGTCAGCCGCTGTCCGGATCAAGTCGATACGGTCAGCATGAATGAGTTTGTCAGCAGAAAAACCCATCTGGAGCAAAGCCGCATCCTTAAAAAAATCCCAGCATATCTGCAGCAAACCATCCAGTCTTTCCCTTGATTTACCCTCGATGTCTGCTTTGACCTCTTCAGAATCCATGGTTTCATCAAAGGTTTCCCCGCTTTCCTCTGTGGAGGCTTGGCGTGTCTTATTTTTACCTGATTTGCCTTTTTTAAATTGTTTTTCCATTTCTTTTTCTTTTTTCTTTTTCTCCCTGTTCAAAAAAGAAACAATGCTTTCAGCCCCCTCGATCAGGGCCAGTTTCCCCCTTTTACTCCAGTCCTCGATGATAGAAAAAATGAGCTCCCGGTTCTCGATCAACTGACCAAGACGATCCCCCTTTACCATGCCCGGGCACCCTTTGGCCAGCCTTGCCAGGATGGAGGCGGGCAGCGGAAGATGATTTTGCTCTTCCAGCCAGGAGGTCATGAGGGATAAATCCACGGGATGAAACTCAATGATCTGGCAGCGGGACACGATGGTGGGAAGAAGGGAAGAAGTGTTTTTCGATATCAGAATAAAAATCGT
>JAFGBW010000114.1 GCA_016932965.1 Candidatus Auribacterota bacterium | reverse complement strand
TGGGGACAGACATTTGTCATGAACCGGGATTACCGGCATGAAGAGATATGGAAATACCCGATCTTGAATGAATACGGCACGGCTTTATGGGGGCTCATTTATATTACCTGCCTGGATGAGAACCCGTCCGAGACGAAAGAACGGATGAACGACCTTGTCCTCCATTTTAATCTGGCTCAGATCGCTGACGGTAATAAGAGAACGGTCGTCGTAGAAGGAAAGCAGCATGACTATTTTGCCATAAAAGGATACTGGAATCCTGTGTTGAGCATGTGGAGGCCCTCAGCCTGTGGCGGAGAAAGAGAACAGAAAATGAGGAGCCTGTTTTCAGATTTGATCGAAGAAGATACAAGCCTGGAAAAAAATATTCCAAAGACTGTGATGCTGCCCAACCCGGAGGGTTCGGAAGACCCTGACCTGAAATATTTTTCCGGTCAGCCTGAGGAAATCTGGATGCAGCATCAAATTTCCGATGAATCGCGGGATGACAGCCGCGAAGAATACGCGGTCACAAAAAAGTTTTCTTCCCCGTATCCTCTTTACAAAGGCGACACCCTAGAGATCAGTTATTCTTTAACGGAAGGAAAAGGTTTTGCATTGAAGCTCCAGGATGACGCTTTTCAGGCGGATTCCTTCAGGAACACGCTGACATTTAAAAAAGTTCTTCCTCACGGGGTTGTCCGCAGAAAAGTAGAGAACAGTCTGATGCTGACGGCGTTGTCTTTTCATTACGGTAGAAAATTATGGGGCGATTTGGGCTGCAGTAAAAATACTATTCTGGAAATTCATTCCGTAAAGGTCTACCCGTTAAAGAAAAAAGGCGTGATGGAAAAAAAGACCCGTCAGAAAGACAGGCTTGAACAGCTTCTGTATTCCCCCCGGACCCTGGACGGACAGAACAAAATGTAAGGTCTTTCTCCGGGCTCAATCATTGGTTCATGGTTATTGGTTGCTGGTTGAATAAAGTCCTGTTTATCCTGTCTAAAAATAATCTTCATGCTTTTCATGTCCTTCATGGTGAAACACTTTTTCCTTTCCCCATTTCTATTTATCATCCTCAATTTACACATGAACTTAGCATGCTGGCCCCGGAATCCCCTCCCCTTGATCCAGTTCAGATTATATGGTAATATCTTAATAGATATATTGTGTGAATTTACTTTGAAATGAATAAGCGAATCCATTGATGAAAACAATGAAATTGAACTGGTACTTTGCGAATGGGTTTATTTCAGCTGTGATCCTGGCGGCTGTGAATTCTCTTTGTCCTTTTGCCTGCACATCAAATCCGGATGCGCTGGCTCCGCAATCCGGCTTTCAAGTCGACACAAGGGGCATAGCCTTTGCGGATACATTGTTTGCCAAGAGAGGCTATGAACAACCTCAGAGAACCACGAGTACAGGGAAGCCCTCTGATGATCTGGATGCCATTCTTGATAAAACACCAATCCTGTACGAGCCGTCCTTTTTTCGTGAAGTTGTCAGATTATTGACAGCAAATGGATGCACTAACCTTGGAAAAGGAGGTATGGGAAGCGTTTTTTCCTATACCATGCCGGATGGACAGGAAGTCGTCATCAAATTGCCTAATATAGTCATGGATACCTATACGGATTCTATTGTAAAAGAAAATTCAGAACTTGAGTTGAATAAGAGCCAGGGAATACCCCACGCTCAGATGCCGTATCCCTTTGAACAGTTCATTTCTGTCCTACAAGCAAAAGCCCGGAAACTTCCCGTGGGTTTAGAGAGAAAAAAAATAGAAGCTCTTTGCAGGTATTTATCCGTGATGGAAGGTCCGTCTGAAGGGGAGCGCTGTGTGTTGATTTCTGAAAAAGCACCCGGGTCCCCTTTATCCGATATCATAAGGGGTAAAGATAAGGATAAAATTCTGGCCGGGAATCCGGCGTTGAGATTGTCCCTGGCTCTTGCAGTGATCGAAGCCCTGAAGGAGGCTCTCACTGCCCTGCACAAAAACGGCCGGTTTTTTACGGATTTAAAACCGCATAACATCATGGTTCATTATGAGCATGGACAATTTACAATAACGCTTATTGATTTCGGGATCAGTTCAGACAAAGCAGGCATTGAAGAAAGGCTGAAAGAAAGGAAAGCCGTGGGGACTCCTTTTTATATGTCTCCGGAACAATTGGGGGCCTCCTTAGCGGATCCCACCCGGCAGATTGCATTCGAGAGTTTTGATACCTATGCCCTGGCCATGACGCTGTTCAGTATCATGTCCGGGATAGTCAGTTATACCGACAGCAGCAGAACTTCTCATCCTGAAAGCACTTCAAAAATTCCGCCGATGAAGCTGTTAAAAAAATCAAAGGATGTTGAATTTGAAAAACACAGACTGAGGGAGACGCTCAATAGAAAGATACCCTTTAGGATAAGAAATTTGAGACAGCATTATCATAAAGCGCTGTCTGTCATGCGGTTGTTACTGAAAATCCTTCGTTTGGAGCTGGTGCTGTATCTGGAAAACAGAAAATATGAGAAGAAGAATGAAAAAGTCAGGGTGGACGCCATTGAAACGATTCACGAGTTCATGGCTTTTATGAATCCAAGAATCGGCAGGGAAGGGCATTTTTTTGCCTGGTTTGAGGCCCTGTTTCCTGATGAAATGAAAGACAGAAGATATAACGGGCTGAAACACATTATTTACAGCGCGATTCATCCTGCCTACGCCCTGCGGACAACAGAACTCGATGAATTTTCAGCTCATGCCGCGCTTGCCCTGAAAATCCTTCTGGAAAAAACAGGGGCTGCTCCGGATGCCGTCAGCACCACAGCCGTGGCCGCAGCCGCTTGAAAGAGGACAAGCGGACATTGCCAGGAAATCAGCGGGTTAAACCTTTATCTTCGACCTGTCAAAACGAGTGATGACATGGTCAGGTTTATCTGTCATCAGGGTCATTTCATGCGTCTTTCTGAAATCAGGCCAGATAATAAGATAAATCAGGAGGTCCGCTTCTTTTTTTATCCCCAGAAATATTCCGTATTCCTGATGATACGTTTTTTTGGACTGATCTGAACCGGGCCATCTTCCGCCGAACCATGATGTGACGATCATATGATCCTGAAAAACCCGGGGCGGGTTGGTAGTTGGCTGACCCAATATCTCATATAAGTCGTCATCCGGAAATTCCTTGAAAAATTCCAGCTGTTCCCTGTTGATATGGAAGCAGTACAACACATCAGCCTGATTTATTGTGCCATTCCCCTGAAGAAGGATTTTTATTCCGGGCCAGCCGTCATAACAGGTGCCTGCAACTCTGGGATAGATCCATAAACCAATCAAACATAAAATGATTCCTGTTAAAAGAATCCATTGGGTTGCCGGCTTTCGAAAAAATTGGATTATCCGTTTCATTATTTCAGATTCTTAAAGATTTTTTTAACTCATGTTTGCACAGTTAACCCGTTTTTAAAATAATTATAAGTTAATACGGCATCATGGATTTTATAAAACTTTATTCACGGCTTTAATATAAGAACAATAGTCACAATCATCCGATACAGGGGGGACATCATCATCATTTAAACAGGAATGGATTTTTAAAAGTGTGTCATTCATCCAGGAATCATTGCCCCTGTAAGGCAGGATTTTGATATCAAATTCCAATTTTGCGTCGAAAACCTCGTTTTCAGTATTGCCATTGCAGTAAACAAAATATCCTGTATCAGATACCTGAAAGCCGTTTTTTCTGAAAAGCCACTGATAAACCTCCATTTGTCTTTTATAAGCGATCTGCCAGGGCTCATCGATGGTTATTTCGCTGGTTTTGCTGGTGGATTTATAATCCACAATATGAAGCTGATCCGAGGGTGAAATCCAGACATCATCAATGGCGCCTGTAATGATGAAATTGGTTTTTTCATGGTGAAACTGGATGCCTTTGAAATTTTCCCGCCACACATTCAGATTTTCATGGGAAAAAGGGATGGCCTCGATTCCGAATTTTTCCATCAGGGGATGTCTGGATTGGTTTTTTCTGGCCATATCGAATTCTTTTTTCAGGAGGGTATCCACAGCGGAATTCAATGAATAGGGGAAGGAAGGGGGTCTGGCGATGCCAAGCCGCCTGTCTAAATAAAAGCAACGGGGACAGTTGAGGAACAGATCGATTTTTGTCCGGCTGATTTTATAGGGTTTATCGCTTCCCGGAGCATAAAGGTTACGTGATCTGAGAGCATGATAATATTCTGACATCGGTTACCGGTTCCTCAATATCTTCAGGACCGCCATTGAACGGGTCTCGGTTATGTCTTTGATTTTCATACATTTCCCGTCATATTTTAAAAATATTTAGAAACAATTGAGTATTTCTTCTCTTTTTGCGGATAACTTTTTTTTGTAGAGATTACCAGATATTTCAAGAATGGAAACGAATAATCAGTAACATATTTAGTGACATGATGTTCGGAAAAGAAGCAAAGTGGGAGAAATTAATAAAGCATGCAGAGAGGGATTCATTGAATGCCCCTATGAAAGAATCCCGGCCTCCTGACTTGCATTTTAATCTTCTTCCTTTGCTGAAGCCCATTTTTCCAGAAATGTTGAAAATCCGGGATTTTTAAAGAGAACGCCTGTGATTTCGGCGAGGATAAGTTTTATAAAAATATCAGATTTTTCTTTATCATAGACGCCTGGAATCCAGGTATCCAGCACAAATACGTTCTCCTCGTTCCGCGCTGTTGCGCGCATAATGGGCACATCATTATTGCACTGATTCACGAATTCAAGATACTCTTCCCTGTTTGATTTTGCATGATCTGTAGGATGATACCAGATTTCAAACATGATCCCTTTTTCATATTCCGAAAGAAGAATCGTGTCGAAATTCGGATGCGAGGCGCTCAGCGAATCGCCTTCTTTTTCAATCACAAACCCCATAGATTCAAGACAGGAAATAAACGGAGCAGAAACAGATCCATCCTTCTCGTCAGGAGTTGCCGGTTTTGCACTCGGATTATTTCCATCAGGCTTATCAGGTTCATAATCGTCAGGCACGAGCGGAACATGGCAGTCCGCGCACGTATTGAATCCATCATTATATTCAGCGCCGCATTTAAGACATTTCATTGTTTTCATTCTCCTTCGTGGTTAGATTTCATCAGTCCGCATTGAGTGTCCGGAAGGGGAAAAACGCCCTGAACCATATCAGTCTGGAATATCAGAC
Organism: Candidatus Auribacterota bacterium; assembly: GCA_016932965.1. Classification (GTDB taxonomy): domain Bacteria; phylum Auribacterota; class JAFGBW01; order JAFGBW01; family JAFGBW01; genus JAFGBW01. The sequence goes on along the minus strand of JAFGBW010000114.1, from coordinate 4,103 downwards.
TGAAAGCCGTCCCATCCGGGAATCAAAGAAGTCCTCAATTGTTTGTATGAAACCGGACTTCCGTCATCGGTTATGCCGGAGTAAAATGAGTAGGATCATCTGCCGGCATTGTTCCTGTTATAGCGTTATCGCCTTTTTCATTCAAAATGATATTTTTTTCCAAGGGCAGCCAGTTCGCATTTGTCTTCAAATTGTCTTTTAAACAGTTCTATATTATGAGTGCAATGACAGAGTATGATCGATTGTATCCTTGATTTTAATTCAACCGCCTCCTTGTCCGGAAACCCGAATTGGTGCATTCCTCCCAATACATGAAAAGGCATTTCTTTATCAATACCCAGTGATTCTCTTAAAGCCAGAAAATCAGTTAATCCCGGGTGACAGCAGCCGCAAAGGAAAATAAAACTATTTTTAAGAAGGATCATCACAGCCTGTTCCCTTATTCCGTCGTAATCAGCGGAATAAAGAGGACTGGTTATTAATATGTTTTTTGGAAGGCCGGCTTGTTTCCCGGGATTTTCTACTTTTTGTTTATTTTTGACCGGAATGTTCATGCCCTGAAAGGCAATGCCTTTTTCCCACATGTTGTGAATATAAACCGGAATATCCGGATTTTTATTGAAAATGGCCGTGAGTCCGTCAACATGATCATTATGATTATGACTGAGTATCACAGCGTCAATATCCTCTGCATGGATACCGGCTGCATCGAGATTATTAGACAGATTGGCTGCATACATTCCTGTATCAAATAAAATGATTTCATGACCGGTTTTGATCGCTGCAGCAAATCCCGGATCTTTCTTGAATCCCTGCATGGCTCCGTTGATATCATCACATAAAACAGTGATTGTCATTTCAGCCATGACCTTATCAACTCCTGTATGTTAGAATGGATCCTGAACCCGTTTCCTGTATGGGAAAATGTTTTCCGAGCTCAATTTTAGCCTTGAGGTCCGTGCAGTGACAGGGATGAAACGCTGTAATCTTATTGGATTTAAAATAGCGGATGGTTTTTTGAAGAAGGCTTTTACTGGCATTCAAAAGATGAAGGCCGCCGATGATATCCAGTATCTTCTCATTACCGCAGATTTTTTTTGCATATTCAGTGATATTGACGATACCGGAATGAGAGCATCCGGTGATGACAATGATCCCCTTGCTTGATCGATACGCTAATGCGCTGTCATCCGCTGAATAATCGGGGAATTTTTTTCCGTTTTTCATGACAAAGCCGAGCGGTTTTCTTGCTTCGAAATTGTTTTTTCTGGGGATCTCTCCCAAAAAACAGAGGTTTTCCGTCAGCCATAGGGGGGTTTTTGAGAGGTGCAAATTAAAACGGCCTTGTATTTCCTTTTTGCTTTTTCGGATTCCGATGCTGCCGAATCCCGGATAAATTTTTTTATTAAAGACAAGGGGATGCGCGATCAATGTTGTGCTTTTGGTTCTTTTGCCGGCCAGATCAATATAGGATTGGAGTCCGCCTGTATGATCCATATGTCCATGTGATAAAACAAGATGATCCGCTTTTTTCAAATCAATATGCAGCAATTCCGCATTTTTGATGAATAAGTCCGAATACCCGACATCAAAGAGGATGTTTTTATTATCTGCTTCTATCCAGTAAGAAACCGCCGGCTCGGCAAAATAATACCGGTCCGTTATCGTATTGTTGTCTGCTAAAACGGTCAGTTTCATGGTTGGATGTTTTTTGTTTTCAGATGGAACGGTCTTGAATCCGGGATAATGGATTCAATCCGGAAAAGATAATTTACAAATAAATTAGAGAGGAGTAAAGTATATTCAAATATTCGAATAAACTTTTATTTTTCGTGATGATGGATTACATACAGATCAGCAATTATCTGAAAGCGATGGCCCATCCGACACGGCTGAAAATCATCATACGATTATCAAGGGGGCCCCAGTGCGTCAATGACATCACCGGACTGATCACCGGCAGACAGGCAAATGTTTCCCAGCATTTGAGTCTTTTGCGGTTGCACGGCATCGTGGATTGCAGGCAAAATGGAAATATGAAATGTTATTTTTTGAAAAATCCTAAACTGATAAAAAAAATATTAACTGTTTTTCAATAAAATGGAGTCATCAACATGCCCGTTTACAGCTACCGTTGTAAGGATTGCAATGAACCATTTGAATTATTAGTCGGGGTGACTTCTGAAAAAACAGAATTTCAGTGTCATAAATGCAAAAGCACCCGTATTGAAAAAATGATCAGCGGTTTCAGCATCGGGGGAGGATCCGATAAAAGAAACGATTCAGAACCTGGCTGTCCCACGGGAACCTGCCCGGCCTGCCATTGAGTCCATATTTTTCAAATTCATGAAATACATAAACGAAGAAATAAAAAACTGCCGTCAATGCCGCCTGTCAGAAACACGAACAAATGTTCTTTGCGGGGAAGGCAATACGGATTCACCGCTTTTCCTTATTGCGCAGGCCCCGGGTGAAAAGGAGGATAAAACCGGCCTAATGTTTACCGGCCCTTCAGGAAGAGTTCTGGATGATCTATTGAAAATGGCGGGGATCACCCGAAAAGACGTTTATATGACCAACCTGGTGAAATGCATGCTGCCGAAGTATCGAAAGCCGAAACCGGATGAGATTGAAACATGCACCCGGTATTTAACCAGGGAAATAGAACGGATTAAGCCCCGCGTTTTGGTGCCATTGGGGTATGATTCCATCAAATTTGTTTTCGGAAAATACAATTCCGGCTGTTTGTTGAAATCAGGAATCAATCCGCTTTTTGGAAAACTTCAGTTATTCGATCAATTTAAGGTGTACTCGCTGAGACATCCTTCAGCGCTCCTTCATAATCCGTTGCAGGAACAGGAAATGACCCGTAACTACCGAAGGCTTGGTGTGCTTTTAAATGAGTGTAAATGGTATCCTGTCTGTCCGATGAAAACATATTTTGAGCAGGGAAGATTGGAGCGAAAATGGGTGGAATTATATTGCAAAGGATATTGGAAGGCCTGTGTGCGTTATAAAATGGAAGAAAAAGGGGAATCCCATTCGGATTGGATGTTACCTGACGGAAGTCTGAATGAAAAATTAAAATTCTTGTGAAAGGAGGTTCCGATATGGAAGTAACGGTAAATGATTCAAATTTTAACCAGGAAGTATTGGACTCGGATATTCCTGTATTAGTGGATTTCTGGGCTCCATGGTGCGGTCCTTGCCTTATGGTTGCTCCGGTTGTTAAGCAAATAGCCGAAGAATACAGGGATATAGTTAAGGTATGTAAATTAAATGTGGAGGAAGCGCCGAAAATTTCAAAGGAATATATGATCACAGGAATACCGACCTTGATCATTTTTAATGATCATAAAGGGACGGAGAGAATTACCGGAGCCTGCCCAAAGGAAAATATTCTTGCAAAACTGGAACCTTATTTAAAAAATAAAAATGAGGGGTAAACAATGCCTATCATGGAAATCAACGTGATTCCGTTAGGGACTCAAACGCCGTCCGTCAGTCACTATATCGCCCGGTCCATAAAAATATTAAAAAATGAAGATGTTAAATATTCAATCACTTCAATGGGAACGATCATTGAATCCGATTCTGTAAAAACATTGTTGAATATCGCATTTAAAATGCACAGCGCCGTTTTAAATCAGGGGGTAAACAGGGTTGTGACCTCAATCAGAATAGATGACAGAAAAGACAAGGCGGTTTCCATGAAATCGAAAATAGCCTCTGTGGGGAAAAAATTAAAATAAGATTATGCTTAAAAAAATTCATCTATGTTTTCATCACGGGTTGCGTGTAAAAGGTGAAAAAGAAATATGTTTCAGCAAGCAGGTGAACATCATTATCGGACCCAACGGTTCAGGTAAAAGCACGGTTCTCAGATCCATTTATGAATGCGGTGATTGCATGCGGTCGGAAGATTCAAAAACGGTTTATCGGTTTTTTGATTCTGAACTGAATAACCCGCATGCCACTGAAAAAAAATTTACCGGATACAGGGGAAATGTCTTAAAAACAAGAGCCGTTTTTTCTTCCCACGGGGAAATCATGAGAAGTGTTTTAGCGAATTTTCAGTTTAACAGCAGGGATTGTCTGCTTGT
>JAFGBW010000013.1 GCA_016932965.1 Candidatus Auribacterota bacterium | reverse complement strand
CAGACCAGGAGGGGGCGCTTTCCTTGAATTCTTTTGTTTTTGCCGGAGGGTCGGGAACAGCGGAACTTTCCTACAACAAATGGGGAACGATTAAGTTAATCGTTACGGATCCGGACAATCCGGCAGCGGAAGTCAGCTGCCCGGACATGCAATTCAACCCCAAAGAATTCGGCATAACGTTTTCAGATCCACCTCCCAAAAGAGATTTCTTTTATTTGAATGAGGATATCACCCTCACCATAACAGCACTGGATGCCGATAATGCAGTCATCCCGAATTATCAGGGTTCTGTTTCCTTTACGCCCGCTGAAGGGCTTGTTTTGCCGGAACAGCCTTATGAATTCACTTCTGAAGATCAGGGGAAGCACGTTTTTTCCCTTTTTTCAAACAAGGAAGGGCAATTCACCGTGAAGGTCAATGACACCAGCCACACTTCCGTTATCGGGATAAGCACGCCTATTGCATCCAGGTACGCTAAAATCGTCGTGGAATCCCAGAATGCTTTGGTGGGGGAACCCGCGGACATTTTTGTCAGGCTCGTTGACAGTAAAGGGGATTTGGTATTGTCTGATGAGAGCACGACGTTCATTGTGAGTCTGACTGAATCCATTTCAAATGAATCTGCGTCCACTAAAGCCGTAACCATTCCGGTATCTATTAAAGCAGGGCTGGGCACGTTCAAATTAACGGACAATCAGGTTGAAACCGTGACGGTGTCCGTTGAATCCACACCTGAGCTTCCATTTGAAACCGGTATCATAACGTTCACTGAAGACGCCCGCAGAATGGGAGAAGGGGGGGTGAGGATTATTTACTGGAAAGAAGCCAAGGACGAGAAAAGGTGAATCATTGTAAATGGTGAATGGTTGTTGGTTGTTAGTTGATGGAGCAGGGGGGGATGATGATTCAGAGACTTTCATGGCGCAGGAGGAAATAGGGGGCGGAATTCAGAATCGATCTATCATCAAGAATCATCTTCCAGCAGACGGCTTCATTAACGGTCAGGGCATCATTTAATAAAGAGGGTCAGGAAGAAGTTTTTTCCATGAAGATAGGTATGAAGTAAATCCCGGATGCCCGCTAAGATGGTATAAGTGTCATCAAACTGTAATTCATCCCGTCTGATATACGCCGGGGTTCCCAATATAATGCGTATTCTTCAGGAAACCTGGCCTTTAATTTGTTCTTGGATTCCAATAATGGGGATATTTCCCCTTCCAGTATTTGATCAGCCGTATAATCCAAAACCATTTCTTCCGTATGACCGTCAGGGAATCCTACCAATAGTTGAATATAATAATGGATCAACGACTTAACAATAAGATGATCGATTCAATTTTTTTGAAGTTCTTCTGAAACAATATAGCAATAACTTTCACAGCCTGCCGGATAGGAAGGATTTCTATCGTCATAATACGACCTTTTTATATCAGGATGCCTGTGGATAAAAGAGGTAATCCGGTATATAGGAACAGGTCTTAAATCGATTATCTGAGTATGATTTTTTGTGGAAGAGCCCTCTTTTTTTTCAGGAGAAACCGTGTAAAAAGATGCCGGGGAAAGATGGGATGTTTCGTCAAGACTATCTGCCATTATCCTGACTGTGTCAGAGCATAATAGGATGATGAAAAATAATTTTTTCATTGGCTTTATCTGAGTTAAAACGGGATTTAATTTATCACCTTACATCTATCATTTTGTCAATGGCTGACGTTGGCCTAAAATGGGTGCGAAGCTATACAAGACGATTATTTTATGGTAATTTGTATTAGGATTAAAACGTAGTCATAATAGATTGGCAGGGTCGAAGTGATGATTTTAAACCATAAAACAATTCTATTTTGTTTATATTTATTTTTGACATTAGTTTGCTCTGCACCGGATTCCTTTTGTTTATCTCCGAACAGCCGGCTCAAAGAAATTGTGAGGAATGAAAGGCTGCCGAGGCTCGAGAATAAAGAGCAGCTTGATGATCCAAAATTAAAACAGCAGTTAGCGGAATTTCTTACGCTTCTGAACTCCATGTTTGCCGGTGAAACCGTTGATGAAGCCGAATTCAGGAGGCGATTGACGAGTCATTTAGATACACGATATCCGGAATATATCATGCTATTGGGTTATTTTATGGGCAAACTTGTGGAATACTGCTGCTGCTTTGAGTTTGAAAATTTTATTTATATGGATTATATCGGGCATCTCAAAGGCAAAAAGAAGATTGTACCTCTTACCGAAGAAGAAAAAAGATTATTGGATATGTTAAAAGGTATCCCGATCATCGGCCTTGTACAGCGGATGTTAATCGATGTTCCGCTGGACAAAGATATTGTCTGTGAAGTCGAAATACCGGAAATGTTTTGTGATAGAGACAAACCTTTTGAATCTCCCCGGGATCCGGAACAGGCTAAAAAATATTTCATGGCAAAACAAAGAATAGAACTCTATGAAATGGCAGGATTCATCCTGATTCCTGTTGAAGTTTTTCGTTACGCTCTTGCCTTTGTCGATACCAGGGAACCTACACTCATGTATGTGATGATCAGACCGAAATCAAAGGAAGGCAGTTTAAAACGCCTGCTGCAGACAGCTATCCGGAAAATAGCACAAAAAATAATGAGTTTTCACTTTGGATATACAGAAACATCTATTCCTCCAGTTTTATTTAAAATCAAGAGAAAGATGATTGGACTGTCCATTTATATGATTGCCGGGTTGTCTGGAAAAATAGCGGATTTATATGATCCGACTTTCAGGGGAATGCTCTCAAAAAAAGTCCGGCAAATGCTGGATCAATATCCTGCAACACGCCGAAAAGCCAATGGTGAAGACTCTGAGTATTTTACACAGCATTACAATCCCGACGGCAGTTTTAAGGGAGAACCTGGATTTACTCTTAAACCTGTTGAAACAAAAAAACGCGGATTATTCAGAAGAAGCAGTTAAAAGCAGGGCGTGCTGAAAAAGTCATTTTTTAGGAACCTCGAATTACACGAAACACACGAATAAAAGAATAAGGTGTGATGCTGACACCTTATTCAAGGCAGTTTTGAGATTCATGATCAGGGGAGATCCAGATGAACCCTGACTTTTTCCATCTATTTTTCTGTATACGGTATAATCCCAAATCTGGATTATGCGAATCTTGTCGGGTTTGGTAAAGACCAGTGCTTGGACAATTACAAAAAAAAATCCCCGCTGGAAATGTCCAGACGGGGATTTTTTTATTTCAATACCAATTATATTTTAAAAGTATAACCGGCTGTGATGTCGATGATATCTGAATCCTTCAGTTCATCGCTTGTCCCGTGATTGTATGTCACGCCAATATCAACACTTCCGTTGCCGGCTGTGATGCTGACGCCGCCGCCAATGGCAAGCGCAAGACCTGATTCATCTGAATCTGAGCTCTCTGAAGCGGAATAACCCATGTAGCTTGCATCTGCGCTGACTTCCAGCTTGTCTTTTCTCCATCCCAAACCAGCTCTGATAAACGGAGAAATGGTGTCGCTGGCAGGAATCACATATTTTGCGTACGCCATGACGCTCAATACGCTGTATTCACCTGTGAGGGAATAACTCACTCCATACATCGTGTCGGATTCTTCGTATTCGTATTTGAACCGGTATGCCAGTTCGGCTTCCAGGAAAAGATTTTCAGCCAGAGAATGATCGTAGGCTGCGGAAATCCCGAAGCTGCCGTCAAAATCTTCCAGATTATCACCGGAAGGATTGGAATAAATTCCGCTGACGTTTATGGAGTTGGAAGATAGTCCCTGTGAATAGGCTGCGGTCATTAAAAAACCTAAAGCCAGTAAAGCTATGATTTTTTTCATTTTTTACCCTTTCTTTTTCAGTTGTTTTTGTTTGTTGTGTTGTTTGTTTCAGATAAATAATTAAGAAAATTAGGTTGTGTTAATCTTTCTGGTTTCTCACCTCCTCTTTCTTACTTGAACTTGCTTGAAAAAATTTTTTAAATATTACAGTTAGATATAAATTCTTCAAGGAAAAAATATGCAAAAATAAAGAATTTACACTTTCCGGGGGGATCCGGGGATAAGAAGAATATCTATGCGGAAAGAATTTTTCTTAGCTTGCTTTCGCTTTTCTTGCGTTTATAGAGATGCAATGCTTTGAGCTTATCTTTCAGATCCATTGCCACATCACTGACGTCCAGAAGCAAATACTGTCCTCCGCCTTTCAGATGCTCCACAACTTCTTTGTCATTATAGCATAAATAAAAATTTTTTACTCCGTCAGTCAGGATGCGGACATTTTGTCTTCCGTCTAAAACAGCGTGAAAAGGTTTCTCCAGACTATGATGCTTCATCAGGTATTCCATCACTTTTCTG
>JAFGBW010000113.1 GCA_016932965.1 Candidatus Auribacterota bacterium | reverse complement strand
AACGTTGAGCCAAAAATTGAAGATCTTTGTGATTGGAAATGATCAGCCTTATGTCACAGTTAAAATCCCCCAGGCCCTGACGCCAAAGCATCTCCTGCAGACAATGATCGTACTTGGAGACAAATACGGCCAGTCGCGGCTTATTGGCATTGAGTCTCACACTCCATTTCGCGTTGAACTCTTTGGCCATTGAAAAAAACACCTCATTTAGCTGAGCCGGAATCACGCTGAAATCCTTCATGTCCCAAACAACCCTTAAAAAAAATCTTTGTTCCTGGAACTCGACATGCTCATCAAGCTCAACGATGTTCCCTCCGCGTTCAAAAATGAAATGCGATATGCGGGACACAAGCCCCTTCCTGTCAGGGCAGGTCAAAAGCAAAGTGGCTTTGAGATTTTGATCAGACAAAATGGAACTCCTTAAAAAAAATTTGCAATAGGCTGATTATCGGCCGATGAAACGGACGTTTAAAAAATGGGCTGAACAGGAGATGCAGGGGTCATAGGCCCTAACCAGCATTTCCATGGCGAGGGTGATTTCCTCATCCGTTTTATTGAGGATTTCAGGAACCAGCTTTCTCATATCATGCTCGATATTATTCAGATTCTGGCCTGTGGGAATGACACAATTCGCATTCACGATTTTTCCCTTTTCATCGATCTCATAATGATGGAATAATATCCCCCTTGGCACTTCCACTGCACCCACTCCGCTTCCGGCGCGAACCGGGATGGTCCCTTTTTCATTCAAACCCACAACGACAGCTTCATTCTGGTCCACCCCGCTCTTTTTTAAATCTTCCAGGATGGCAATGGAATCTTCCAAAGAATGAACACATTCCACGGCCTGTGCAACCGTGTTCAGAAAAGAATTCACGGTCATAGGCTTCAACTTCAGGCTATCCGCCGTTTTCAGCGCCTTTGGATGCAATTTTTGATGATTCAGATTATACCTGGCAAGAGCCCCTACCATATAAGATTCACGGCTGGCTTTAGCATGCTTGGCAGAAGAATGCCCCACGATAAATTCGTTGGTGACTTTCTTATAATCCTTCTTTGAAAGCCTCAAACCATCTGTTGACCCGATCTCCCCCTCCAGCAGGGGGTATTCGCCGTTATGATTCACCAGTCCCACATATTCAGTCTCACGCTCAAATCCAGGAAATGTTAAAGTGGCGAGAAGATCTATCGTGGCATCCATGTCAGGCTGTATCCCCTTTAAAATGGAAAGCATGGAATCCAGATCTTTCTCATTGGGAAGCTTTGTGAACCCTCCGGCAATACAGGAGATGGGATGCACATGTCTTCCAACCAGAATATCACAAACATCATTGAAAGCTTTTTTCATCCTAAGCGCCCGGCGCACCACTTTGTTATGGGAATCAATGAGCGGAATAAAACTCTTCACCCCCAATAGATCAGGGGCGACCAACAGGTAAATATGCAGAAGATGACTGTCCAGTATTTCCTGATGAAGAAGCAATTTTCTTAATTTGATTGTCTGAGGAGACGGCTTAAAACCCAGGGCGTCTTCAGCAGCCTGAACGGAAGCCAGCGTATGTGCGCAGGCGCATATTCCGCAGATCCGGGATGTGATGTGCTGAGCTTCGAATATGGAACGGCCCCGGAGCATTCCTTCAAAAAACCTTGGAGCTTCCACAATCTCCAGGCGGCATTCTTCCAATTGGCCGTTTTTCACGTTCACCACGATGTTGCCGTGGCCCTCCACACGGGTTAAATATTCCACATTGACTTTGACGTTTTTGCTCATTTTTTATCCGTTTTATCCTGTTCCCTCGACTTGTTATACATGTCCAGCTTATTGGCAATCCATTCAGGGGAAATGGAATATTTTTTCAAAATTTCCATCGCTCCGTTCACCGCGGGATTGGAAACCATCCCTCTGCACCCGTAACAGATATTCCCGTTATTGATGCACCACGAATTGCATCCGGCCCTGGTCAGAGGGCCCATGCAGGTGATCCCCCGTTCAAAAAAGCAGATATTCTCATTCAATTTGCATTCATTGCACACAGACTGATCCGGCACCTGATAAGGCAAGCCGGATAAAGCAGCCTTCAGCACCTTGACGACTTCAGGGGGATAGACCGGACAGCCGGGAATCTCATAATCCACTTTCACCACCTGATGGAGAGGCTTTGTGGCAATCGTTTCAAAAGAATGCGCCTTATCCTGGTAGACGTATTTCCGTATGTCTTCCAATTCAAACTGGTTCTTCATCCCATTGACACCGCCGATAGCCGCGCAGGATCCATAGGCAATTAAAATCTTTGCAGTTTTACGGATTTTTTTTATCCGTTCCACAGCATGAGGGGTGGTGATGCTGCCTTCCACGATCGCAATATCATAATCATCAGAATGTTCAGACATCACTTCCCTGAAAGAGACAATTTCGATCAACTGAAGAATATCCAACAGCAAATCACCGATATTGGCCAACTGCAGCTGACAACCCTCGCAACAGGCAAAATCAAAAAAAGCAACTTTAGGTTTTCTCATAAAGCCTCTTTTTTACCCTTGATCTGTTCATAAGTAAAAACAGGACCGTCCTGACAGCAATAATAATTCTGAATCTGACAGTGTCCGCATTTGCCTACTCCGCATTTCATGTGCCGCTCCAGTGAAACCAGGATCTGTCTTTCCGGAATGTTCTTTTTGAGCAATTCGATCAGAACGAACTTGTACATGACCGGTGGTCCCACCACCACCGCAAAAGTCCGGTCCGTATCCAGTGTAACGCCGGGAATCAAAGATGTTATCAAACCAACATTTCCCTTCCAGTCTTCATCGGATTTATCCACGGTGCAATTGAATGCCAGATCTAATCTTTTGGACCAGCCGTCCAATTCATCGCTGAATAACAGGTCTTTCGGAGTCTTGCATCCCAGTAATATCGTCACTTTTCCAAAATCCCTCCTATTATCAATCACAAAATTGATCAGCGACCGCAAAGGAACAAGCCCCAAGCCGCCGGCGACAAAGATAAGATCATTGCCTTCCAGTATCTGCACGGGAAAACCTTTCCCGAAAGGCCCGCGGATGCCAAGAGCATCGCCTTCTTCAAGACCATGAAGTGCGCCGGTCAATCTACCTGCTTTTCTGACGACCAGTTCAAATGCCCCTCTCTTGGTAGGAGAAGAAGAGATGGAAATGGGGGCTTCCCCGACTTTTGGAATAGAAACCATCACGAACTGCCCTGGATCATGTTCGAGGCTATCTCCTTCGGAAAGCGCGATTTCAAAATATTTTTCCGATTGGGTCATCATCCGGGTCCGGATGATTTTAGCAGGTCTGACCTGATACTCAGAGTGACTCAGTTTGGTTTTTTTCATAACCGTTCTTCCACCAGAGCGTTTAACGTATCCTTCAGACTGATTTTTGCCATGCAGGCCCGTGTACAGCGTCCGCAGCCGGTACAGAAATAACGGCTGAATTTTTCAATCGGATATTTAAATTTTCTGAAATACCGATGCCGTTGTCTGGCCCCGCGTTTTTTCCGGAAATTTTCCCCTCCAGCCACGGTCGCAAAGGATTCATTCTGGCAGGAATCCCATTGCCTGGAACGGATACCGGTATTTAAGTCCAGATTGGGTTCATCTATCATATCAAAACAATAACAGGTCGGACATACATTGGTGCAATTCCCGCATGCCACGCATCGCTGATCCAGTTCCTCCCATACCTTGCTGTCAAAAACATTGTCAAAAAGGACAGATAATTCCTGATGTTTGACATGAATTTCTTCCTTGAAGATTTCCCGTTTTTTCTCACGCAAAGCTTCAAGTTCTGAAAAATGAACCGGAGACGCAACTGAAAACAGTCCGCTTTTCTCAATGAGTTCGTCTCCCAGTTCCGTGTTGACATGGACCATGAAATAATTTTCCATTTCCGTGAAAAAAAGATCATATCCGCCATTAGGAAGATGATTACCCATGACCTTACAGGTAGCATGTTCATCACAGTATGTATTGCATTCCAGTCCGATGATGAGTATTTTGTTTTTCCGCACAAGATAATTGACATCTTTTGGTTTGTCGGAAAAGACCATGTTCATGCAGCGAATGCCTGCCAGATCACAGGTATGGACTCCGAAAAGAATCAATTTTTCATATTCCAGAACTGGTTCAAAAACAGACTGGCTGGTATTGTATTCAATGAGTTTCTCTTTTTGGGGCAGAAAATATTTTTTGGGAGGCAGAATGGTGGGGATATAATGAAGGGCGATGTCGTTCCCGGAATGAACTTCGCTGAAAACAAAATGATTTTTTCCTTTTTT
>JAFGBW010000112.1 GCA_016932965.1 Candidatus Auribacterota bacterium | reverse complement strand
TACAGCAGGCAGGATTTTTATAATTATGAGAAACGGTTTCAGGCTCGGGGGGTCGTTGGGCTTTTAAAGAAAAAGGATGCGGAAAAACTTTCAAAGAATTATTTTTTTCCACATCGTTTTTTCCCAAAAAAGAAGGTTATGAGTTTAGATGATTTCATTCATTCTAAGGACGAAGTCCAGCAGAAGCTAGAAATGATGAGAGAAGCGGCGACGATGTCTAAACCCAATATATGCGAGATCAGTAATAAATATGGTTTTACACGGGAATCCTTTTATCAAATATATCGCCGGTTCCGGAAAGAAGGAGTGATGGGCCTCATTGAAAAGAAAAAAGGCCGGCCTCCGCAATTTTTTTCATCGCATGGATCTCATCATCGCCAATAGTCTTGGTCGGACCCAATCCGGCCGATTAACGATCCATTCTCCCTCCCGGTGGTCCGAGACGGTGATGGAACCGGACCGCCATTTTTCCTACTATCCTTTTTTTCTTGCTTCTTTGTCCGCTCTCATGAAAAGAGAAACAAAGCTGACGGTCAAGATGATGGACGGTTGTCTGGAAAAACTTTCTTCTGATCAGTATCTTGCAAAAATACTTTCCGTCCGGCCTGCTTTTTTATTCATGGAAACGGATTCAACCCTTTACAGGGAGAATCTCCAGCTGGCGCTGGCTATAAAGAGAAAGGCCGGTACCAGGCTTCTTTTTGGTGGCCCTCATGTGACTCATGATCCCGAACGTGCGCTCTCAGACGGGATAGACTATGTTTTCACGGGAGAATATGAGGGAGCCGTGCTTTCTTTTTTCAAAAGTAAAAAATACCTGGGAACGGAAAGGATTTTTTATTCCGATTATTCCATTCCTTTTTCCCGTTATCCCTGGCCGGAAGACGAGGATGTTTCCAGGATGGATTATGCTGTTCCGGGAGAACCTTCCTCTCAATACCGGGAGATTCAAATGTATGCTTCGAGAGGATGTGTCGGACAATGCCCTTTTTGTGTAGCCAAAAACATTTATTATCGTAAAAGCGGCCATCGTTGCCGTGCCCTTCATGATGTGGCAGATGAGATGGCTCACTTGAAAAAAAAGTACCCTCAAGTGGAGGGGTTTTTTTTTGACGAAGAAGACCATTTCGGGAACGCGGATTTCATCGAATCTTTTTGCAGCGAATTGATCAGAAGAAGATCCGGATTTAAAATTGAAGCGCTGGGAAGATTCAACAGCATCCGGACCCAATGGCTTCCTCTTTTGAAAAAAGCGGGTTATTATCAGATCCGGATCGGCATCGAATCATTGCATCCTGAAATCCAGCGGGCCATCGGTAAAATAATTGATGCAGAAAAACTGGAATCTTTTCTTTTGCTGTGCAGGAAGACAGGAATCAATGTATATGGCACGTTTCAAGTGGGATTGCCTTCTTCCACCCGCGAAAAAGATCTTTTCACGCTTTCCTGTATAAAGAAGTATCTTGTTCTGGGGTGGCTTTCTCATGTTCAGGTTTCTATTTTTACACCTCTTCCAGGAACTCCCGTCTTTTTACAGCTGAAACAGAAGGGGTATCTTGCTACCGAATTGTTTGAGGATTACAACGGCGGTGAGAAATCGGTGGTAAACTGGCCTGATTATCCGTCTCATGACATCAACAGAACATACCTGGATTTTTTAAACATCAGGGATCATGTGCAACTTTGGATGAGGTTTCGGACAGGTGAGGCATGGACCTGGTTTTATCGGAAATGCCGGACGCAGTCGCTGTATAATTTAGGGAAAAAAATCAAACGCAGAATTTATTCCGAAGCCCGGTATTTTCTAGGGCGCAAAAAAAACCAATAAGAAGATCATTCAGGGGAAAAGACGATACTTTTTTAAGGCTTCAGGGAAGGGCTGCAGCACTCTTTCAGTGACTTTTTGAATATACGAAATACATAAACTGTACTTTGTTATTGGGACCTGTGTCTCTTTGCATCCTGTATTCGTGAAAGCATGAGTTTCTTATTGATCATGAATCCGCCGCAATGGATGACCAGTCTATAAAGACTGAGGTCATCCGAAGAATCAGCTCCGGAACAGGTTGTGATATCCAGTTCTGCTCCTGAGTATCCTTTTAGCCATTTTGGACTCTTAACACGGCCTATGTCATCTTCTAGTGGATGGTGACTGCAAGCTTCGGCAATCAAAATCTTGTAACCCTTTTTTAAATCTTTAATCCGGAGGACACCCCAAACAATTTCATTCAAATCTCCTCGAAATCGTGTGAATAGAATCGAAAAAGTAGTGCAAACAATATCGGCAGGTGTTTCCAAAACCATCCGGTCCACTACCTGGGAATCACAGACAACCAAATCCGGTTTCATATTCAACCTTTTTAGTACCTACAAATATTCGTTCTCTTTGGTTACCATGGCAGAACCATGATGATCCAAATCACATCTGTTTGATTGAATATCTTTCGTGTTTTGGCGATGCGGTGGCCGGTGGCTTCCCAACATGCTGAAATCATCGAGGCCTGCGGTGTCCAGAAAAACAACGGGGCCTATGGGGAGCAATTCCATGTTTTTTGTGCGACATCTTTCGTGGTTCCAGGATGCTCTGAGGTGATGGCGATATCCTGTCCCGCGACTAAATTAAAAAAATCGCTTTTCCAACATGGGTTCGTCCAAAAATTTCAATATGCAAACGGAGTGATTTGGGAGTTTGCAGCATGAAATCATCCCTAAGAAATTGTTCAATCCGGCAAAACTATTTATCAGTACGGTGTTCAAATGTGCTGAGAAATAGCATCCAGAAGCATTTCCGGTTTAACAGGCTTTTCCAGGACAGCTTTGACAGGCAGCCAATCATCATCGGGCTGAAATCCAAAGGGAAGGCTCATTTCTTTCCGTACGCCGGTTACAATGATGACGGGAATATTTTTGGCTTCGCTTTGCCGGAGATTTCTCGCAATATCAAAACCTTCAGACTTATGCGTCATCATCACATCCAATAAAATGAGGTGAGGCATGATTTGTATTGCTTTGTCAAAACCTTCCTGGCCGTTTTTTGCGGTGAAGACTTCATACCCTTTTGCTTCAAGCATGGTTGTAGTGGCTTCACGGTATTGCGGATCATCATCGACTATCAATATTTTCTTGCTCATTTTTTTCTCCTTCAGTTTTGTTTTGAATGATGCATTTAAATGTATTGCTGGTTTACGGTTTGGGTTGTAGCTGATTTTAAACTATTTCCTATGGAATAATCAATTATTCGATTCAAACTGTCTGCCCATGCATGCAGACTGGATGAGGAATCATTCTCATCCAAATACGTGTATTTTCTGCCAGGATAAATGTCGTAATCTTTCAGGACAGAAGGGGGTGTGAAGTTCAGCATCAATACGTTGGCGCCTGCCAGGAAGCCCTGGTTCTTAAGATCATTTCCAAAACTGGCCAAAGCAGTGGTAGACGGCAGATGACTGTTTTTTGTTACAATTCTGGTCAGGGCAAGAGTCCTTAATACAAGTTCAGGGTCGCCGGGTTTTTCCTGGCCGTGAGGGGTTTTGCTATGAGGAATGAACGGGCCGATCGCGATCATGTCAAAATCCATTTTTTTAAAGAATTGAATATCGCGGGCAATGGTAGCAGTCGTTTGTCCTATTAAACCGATCATGTTTCCGCATCCAACCTGATAACCCAGTTTTGTTAAATTTTTCAGGCACAGGATGCGTTTTGAAAAATTCATTCCGGGATGAAGTGAATCGTATATGGATCTGCTGGCGGTTTCTATTTTTAAGAGATATCTGTCTGCCCCGGCCTTTTTCCAGCATCGGTAAGTCTCAAGGCTTTTTTCCCCCACGGAAAGAGTGATAGCCATTTCAAATCTGGCACGGATGCTTCTGATCACATCTGCCAGCCAGTCGGGATCCATTTGGGGGTCTTCACCTGATTGAAGGATAACGGTTCGGATTTTCTGATGATGAAGGCGGTCAACTGTATCCAGGATTTCATTCTTAGATAACTGATATCTGCTAAGGGAATGATTATGGAAGGAAAGTCCGCAATAAGGACAGGGATTAGCGCAACGATTTGAAAATTCGATGATTCCCCGCAATAAGATTCCTTTTCCGCAATGTTTCTGTCTGACTTGATCAGCAAAACGGAAAAGTATTTGCTGTTCTTCTTTCGTTTTAAGGGAAAGAAGAAAAGTCAAATCAGCGGTTTTGGGCATCAAAGCGTTATGTACCCGGTTGAGTGTGTCGGTGATCTGTTTATTCATGCTGATGGGACAGTTTTCCTTTTGAATTAAATGTAAAACGGATAGGTGTTCGGTTGCAGCCTTTATTCGGTTATTCTATCGGAAATCTTAATGATGGTTTCGAGCAATAAGTCGGGTTTGACGGGTTTATCCAGAACAAATTTGATATTGGGCCATTTTTTGATCACCTCATTTTGCAGGTCTTTTAATCCTGTTCTCATGAAATAGCCAGTCAGAAAAACAACCGCTATGGAACACCATGTTGGATGTTTTGAGAGTTTTTCAGCGATCTCAAAGCCGGCGGGTTTATGATCCATCAGGATGTCCAGCAGAATCAAATCCGGAAGATCATCCTCAATGGCGGGGAATACCTGATCATATCGTGAAGCGGAGATAACCTGATAATTTTTTGCCTCTAGCATGTTTCTGCAGGCATCAATAAAATCCGTATCATCGTCAATGATGAGTATTTTTTGGATCATGTTAACCCACGATAAAGACCGTACGGGTTTGAGTTCGTCCGGGTGGATTTACTGCGCCGGATGTTCAAAACCTCCGATTTCGGTCTGCGTTGATTCAATGTTTTTCTTTTTGTGCTTTTGTTTATAATGCTCAATGATTTCAGGAATTTTTTCCGGAACTATCCGCACGTGAATATCTTCGTTTATCTGCATCACCGGTGATAGCCCGCAACAGCCCAGACAACGGGTGATATTCAGGCTGAAAAGCCCATCAGGGGAATTTTCTCCAATATCCGTTTTTAATACTTCCTTCAGTTTATCCAAAACTCTGGCTCCACCCGCAACATAACAGGCAGTTCCTTTGCACATAAAAATCTGATAAGGCGCCCGGGGTTTCAAGGTGAAATAATTATAGAAAGTAGCCATGCCATGAATATGGGCGGTGGGTATGTGCAATTGCTCTGAAACGAGTTCCATGGCTTCTCTGGGCAAAAATCCGAATAAAATCTGGATGTAATGCAAAACCGACATGAGCAGGCTTTGATTGTCATGCAGGGGAGTCTGCGACTTGATGAATGCGGCCAATTGACCTAATTTTTTTTTCATCTCCGGGGTGATTTCAGTTTTTTTTACGGTTATGGTCATGGTGTTTTCCTCCTGGGATATTTAAATTAAAGACTCACGGTTTCTTCTGAAATATGAGTGATTCCTCTGGGTGTTCGGACATGATAATGGGTATGCAGCAACTCATGGGAAACTGAGCCCAAGGGTTGAGTTAAAAAATCCTGATAGATTTTGCTGATTTGTGGATTCACATGTGATTTTCTATATTTCTTGTTTTGATCAATATGATATAGACCCTGGGCCCTTTGTTGATAAAATTGTTTATCCAGAGGATCGGTTGCTCCCTGTGGATAAGGTTGCCCTCCGCCACCCAGGCAACCTCCCGGGCAGGCCATGATTTCTATAAAGTGATAATTCCTTTTTCCCGCCCTGATTTCAGAAAGAATTTTATTAACATTCGATAGGCTGTAAAGAACAGCCACATTAATTTTCATGTCATTGATCTCAACTGTTGCTTCACGGATTCCTTCCATTCCTCTGACAGGTTTGAAATCGATTCCCGGAAGTTCGTTGCAGGTCAATACTTCGTAAGCGGTTCGCAGGGCCGCTTCCATGACACCTCCTGTCACACCGAATATGGTTGCTGCTCCTGTGGATTCTCCCAAGGGGTCGTCGAATTCAGAATCCGCCAATTTTTCGAATTGAATTCCGGCCTGACGGATCATTTTGATCAATTCCCGCGTCGTCAGGACTGCGTCTACATCCCTAAAACCGCTTGAATTCATTTCCGGACGGGTTGCTTCGAATTTTTTAGCAGTGCATGGCATGATGCTCACACTGTAGATTTTTTCCTTAGGAATGGTCGATTTTTTGGCATAATAAGTTTTGATCAGGGCGCCCATCATTTGCTGGGGGGATTTACATGTGGAGATGTTATCCAGAAAGTCCGGGTGAAAATGTTCGCAGAATTTGACCCATCCGGGACAGCAGGAGGTAAACATGGGAAGTTTTCCATTTTGTTTGATGCGCTCGATCAGTTCATGTCCTTCTTCCATGATTGTCAAATCTGCTGAAAACTGCGTGTCAAATATCACGTCAAATCCGAGCATTCTAAGTGCCGTGACAGTTGCTCCGGTTTTATCTGTTCCGGGAGGAAGTCCGAATGCTTCTCCAATAGCTACGCGGACAGCCGGTGCAATCTGAACAATCACGGTTTTTTCCGGATCATGGAGATTTTTCCACACTTCTTCCGTCGAATCCTTTTCCATTAATGCTGCCGTGGGGCAAAACAGGGTGCATTGTCCGCAGTTGATGCATACACTATCCTGGATGGGTAGATTGAAGGCAGGCATCACGGTGCTTTTAAACCCTCTATAGGCGTAAGTCAATGCATTCACTCCCTGTATCTGGGCACAGACTCTCACGCATTTTCCGCATAGGATGCATTTTTCCGGATCCCGTGTCAGAGAAAAGGAAGAATCCGCATTGTATTTTTTTCGTTCACCTTCATACCGAAATTCTCTGACACCAAGTGTGTTGGCCAGGCTTTGCAATTCGCAGTTATTATTTTTTTCACAAATCTGGCAATTCCTGGGATGATTATCTAAAATGAGTTCGACAATATCGCGACGTGCCATGCGGATATTGGGTGTATTGGTTCTGATGTTCATTCCTTCATTCACTTTTGTGCAACATGCAGGAGGATATTGTTTCATTCCTTCTACTTCCACGATACAGACTCTGCATGCTCCAATGGCGGGTAATTTGGGATGATAACACAGTCTTGGAATATGGATCCCTGCCTCATCTGCGGCCTGGAGAATGGTGTGGTTTTCCGGAACTTTAACCGGCTTTCCGTCTATTTTTATGTTCAGCATTTTATGCATGATATTTTCTCCTACTCTTTGCGGTCACATCTTAAACAACGGGAAGCTTCTCTTATCGCTTCTTTTTCTGATAGACCCAATTCGACTTCCTTAAAACAAGTCCGCCTTTTTTTCATCCGAAGCGTGGATTTTTCTGGCCTTCCTCTTTTTTCTACCGGAGCAGAAGGGTCAAAGTAGGCCACTTTTTTTCGTTCGCTTTTGATGACAAAGCGGTTTTCGTCAAGAGGCATTCCCTGTAAATATAGGTCAATGGAAACAGCTCCTTTTTCCCCGTCAGCAATGGCTTCGATCACAGTTCCCCCTCCTCTCACCACGTCGCCTCCGGCAAAAATCCAGGGTATCGAAGTTTCTAACGTTAGGGGATTCACTTTGCAGGATCCTGGATTTGAAAAATCAATTCCCTGTTTGATTTCGTCAGGTAAATCCGGTTTGGCTCCGATGGCACTAATGAAGATATCAGCATCAATGCTCTTTTTTTCTTCTGAAGCAACAGGTTTTCTTCTACCTGAAAGATCGAATTCGCCTTCTTTGGCAAGAATGCATTCCAGTTGATAGGAGAGACTGTTGTTTTTGATTTCAGATGGGATCATCATGAAATGGAACTGGATCCCTTCTTTTTCTGCCTCCTCCACTTCTTCAGAAATGGCGGGCATGGCTTCCCTTGTTCTTCTGTATATTACATGGACTTCTTTGGCACCGAGGCGAAGGGATGTTCTGGCAACGTCCATGGCGGCATTACCGCCTCCGATCACGGCGATTTTTTTACCCTTTATGGGTATGTTTTTCAGGCCGTGGAGATTATAGTTTCTTAGAAATTCCAGGGCGCCCATTACAGTTGGAGATCCGGATACGGGAACGTTCAAGGGGCTGTCCTTCCATGCTCCTACTGCCAGATAGATCGCTTTGAATTCCTGTTTCTGGAGTTGAGGGATCGATAAATTCTTTCCCAATGCCGTGTTTGTTTTGATGACCACTCCCGTATCCAGTATTCGTTGGATTTCTTTTTTCACGATTTTTTTTGGAAGACGGTACTCGGGGATTCCTAAAGTCAGCATTCCGCCAGGAACAGACTGCTTTTCAAAAACAGTCACCTGGTATCCTCGTTTGGCAAGCTGCCATGCACAGGATAAACCGGCTGGTCCGCTTCCAATGACAGCCACTTTTTCTTTGCACAGTTTGCCTTTATAGCTGGCTAATTTTACGTGACGGCTTTCGTATGCATCAGCCGCGAAACGTTTGAGGGACATGATGGAAACAGATTCATCCATTTTACCTCGTCTACAGTTGGATTCACAAGGATGGTGACAGACTCTTCCACAAACCGAAGGGAAGGGATTTCTTTCGAGGATTAATTCCAGACTTTCCTTGTATTTTTTTTCATGAATCAAACCGATAAAACCCGGTATGTCGATATTCACCGGACAGGTATGCTGGCAGGATGAGACGAAAAGTTCACCGCATACAGCTGCCGGACAGCGTTTTTCGAGGATATGAGCCAGATATTCATCGCGAAAAAATTTTAAGGTGGAAAGGACCGGTTTGGCCGCTGTCTGACCCAGTCCGCACAAGGCGGTCTTTTGGATCGTTTCCCCCAATTTTTGGAGTTTGTCTAAATCCTCCATTTTTCCGTGTCCGGTCGTGATACGGTTCAATATTTCCAGCATTCTTTTTGTGCCTTCACGGCAGGGGGTGCATTTGCCGCAGGATTCGTCCTGGGTGAAATCCAGAAAGTATTTTGCCACATCCACCATGCAATCCTTTTCATCCATCACAATCAGCCCTCCGGACCCCATGATGGAGCCGGCACTGATAAGAGAATCATAGTCAATAGGTGTATTTAAAAATTGGGACGGCAGGCAGCCTCCGGAGGGGCCTCCGGTTTGTGCTGCTTTGAATTTCAATCCGTTTTTGATTCCTCCTCCGATATCAAAAATTACTTCTCCCAAAGTGGTCCCCATTGGCACCTCGACGAGGCCGGTATTATTAACTTTTCCTGCTAGGGCAAATACCTTGGTTCCCTTGCTTTTTTCTGTCCCAATGGATGCGAAAGATTCATAAGAATCCAAGATGATCACTGGGATATTGGCCCAAGTTTCCACATTGTTGATCAAGGTCGGGGCATCCCATAGTCCTTTGACTGCAGGGTAAGGGGGTTTATTTCTGGGCATGCCTCTTTCTCCCTGGATGGAATGAATGAGGGCGGTTTCTTCCCCGCAGACAAAGGCCCCTGCTCCAAGGACTAATGTGATGTCGAATGAAAAGGAAGTGCCGAGGATGCGGTGTCCTAAGAGATGGTGTTCCTTGGCCTGTTTGATGGCGATATTCAATCGCTCTACAGCCAGGGGATATTCGGCACGGATATAGATGATCCCGTGGCTGGACCCGATAGCGTAACCGCCTATGGCCATGGCTTCCAGAACGGAAAAAGGATCACCCTCAATTATGCTCCGGTCCATGAAGGCTCCGGGATCGCCTTCGTCAGCATTGCAGATGAGATATTTTTTCGGATTATTTTGTTCAGCCACATAACGCCACTTGATACCGGTCGGGAAACCTCCTCCACCTCGTCCGCGTAAACCGGATTTGATGATATCATCAATCACTCTCTCCGGCGTATATTCCGTCAGGACCTTTGCCAGCGCTTCTCCTCCGCGAATGGCCAGATAATCATGAATATTTTCAGGATCAATCACACCGCAGTTACGAAGAGCCATGCGTTTTTGCTTTTTAAAATAGCTGATATCGCCAAAAATGAATTTCGATTTGTCGGTCAGTATATCACGGCTCATCTCCTTAAAATTCGTTTTAGTGCTGGGGCAGGGGACGTTGTTTTTGATCAGATGATCGTGAATGATTTTTCTGGCCTTCGCTTCGTCCACATTTTCATATTTAAAAGGGGCTTTACCTGCCTGATAAACCTCGACAGTGGGTTCCAGGTGGCACCGCCCGACGCATCCTTTGCGCGTCAAATAAACGTCCTTGATCTTTCTTTTTTTAATTTCTTCTTCAAAGGCATTCCAGACAATTTTTGAGCCCGCTGCAATTTCGCAGGTGGACATGCCGACAGAAATACGGGTAACAGAAAACCATTTGGCGAGGTTTTTATGAATCGCGTTTTGTCTGGCTTTCAATAATAGTTGCATGGGGGTAGCATTCATCTGATTGTTCCTCTCGGTAGGGTGATTAAAAACTGATTGCCTCGTGGGAGGGATTCCACGGTGATCTTTCCGTTATGTTTTTCGATGATTTCCTTGGTGATATATAAACCGATACCGGTTCCTTTTATTTTTTCTGTTCCGGGAAGCCGTGAAAATTTTTTAAAAAGGTGTCCTTTTTCTTCCTCCCGGATTGGGGATCCATCGTTGTATAAGCTGAAATGAACATGGGAGGTGTCGCAACGACCTTCCACTTTTAAGGTCCCCTTGGATGCGCTGTATTTACAGGCATTACTCAATAGATTATCACAGACAATCAGCATCAGATTTTTGTCAGCCACCAGGGTCAATCCTGGAGATACGTTATTTTCAATGAGCATGCCTTTTTCATGGATCTGTTTTTCAAAATGAGAAAAAGCTGGCTTGATGATATCTTCATTCAAATCTATTTGTTTTAATTTCAATTCCATTTCACCTTTTTCAATATGAGAAAGGTCGAGATAATTCTTAACCATCGTCTCAAAGTGATCCAGAGTTTTGGCAGTGGCATTGACGGCTTTCTGCTGTTTGTCATTCAAAGGTCCCAGCAGACCTTCTTTGATGGAATAAATATTCATGACGGTGGATCCGAGGATGCCTTTCAATTCATGAGAGACAAAACCAATGAGATCCAGGTAATTTTGATTCATGGCAGCGAGTTTTTCATTGGTTTCCTTGAGATTCAAATCCCTTTCATTTAATTTTTCTCCCATTTTATTGAATGATTCGGCTAATTCATTCAATTCTGAAATTGAAGAGCGGGTCGGGATACGATGTTTCAAATTTCCTTCTGCCACGGAGCGGGTCGCTTCAATCAATAGTCGAAAAGGTCTCGAAAAAGAGCCATCCAGAATAAGAGAAAGAATGGTTCCCAGAAAAATACTGAACAGGATGATGCCGACAAAGAACAGAAAGATATTCCTCTGTAAATCGTCGAAGGGTTTTTCCAGGGTTCCGACATACAGCGCTCCGATGATTTTATCATGTATGTTTTTAATGGGTTCATAGGCTGTCAGGTACCAGTCAGTCACCACAAATGCCCGGTCAAACCAGGAACGCCCTTCTTGTAATAGTTTTTTATACACGTTGCTGGACACTCGGGTGCCGACGGCTCTTTGGCCGTTATCATCCAGGACATTAGTGGTAATCCTGGTATCGTCCAAAAAGATAGTGACTGTTCCTATGGGTTTTCCTTCATACATCCGATTTTCAAATACATGGTCCCGGATTTTATCAACCAGCGTAAAATCCTTATTGAGAATGATGCCTCCATACATGACCTTGTTTGGTTTTCCGTCCGGATCAAGAAAAGGGCGCGCGTATTCTAACGACATAGCTTGTTCAAGCATTTTTCTGTTTGTTGGATTGGCTTTGGGAGTATACCGGATGGGCATGATACAGCGTTCGGATAGTTCTTTACTGATCAAACTCAATTCATCCGCTTCTATGATTCTGGCTCCTCCCAGGCCTTGTTTTCTGGAGATGGCTTCTTTTGCGATGTCGCTTTTAATGGATTCCTGATTCCTGATGTCCACGACAAACAGGTAATCTAAGTTGAGTCGCTGTTTTAATTCTTCAATATCCGTGAGGTAACGAATCACGGAAAAAGTTTTTTGGAGATAAAGCAATTCGCTGTAAAAAACGAGTCGTGCCACTCCCAGATCATTTTTTACCTGTTTTTGTGCCCGGTCTATGATATCTTTCTTGATCACGTAATATCCCTGACCGGATATCAAGATGCCCAGTACAAGTATCACAGCAAGGCAATTGAACAATAATTTCGTCTTGATGGAACTGATTTTCACTTTTTATTATTTTCCATGGTTTGCGTGTAATAAATCACATTTTCCAGCTCCAGCTCGATATTCACATTATTGATGATGATTCCCGGATACTCTTTTAAATTGATCGGGGCAAAATTGAGTACCCCTTGGATGCCCGCATCGATCATTTGATCCAAAACGAGCTGGGCGGAATTTTCAGGGACAGTGATGATTCCGATTTTTATTCTTTGGGCCTGAATAAATTCTTTCAGCTCTTTTACCGGCAGAATAGGAATGGAAGATTCACGGTTGATTTTTGCAGGGTCAGAATCAAAAACGGCTCTAATTTTGATGCCTTCTTTTTCAAAGGTTTTATATTTCATCAGCGCTTTGCCGATATAACCTGCGCCAACAATGATGATGTTGTGGACGATATCTTTTCCAAGAATATGATTGATCTGATTGAATAATTCTTCGATATTGTAGCCGCCTTTTCTGTTTCCTGAAATGCCGAATAATGAGAAATCTTTTCTCACTTGTGAAGAAGTCACGCTGATTAAGTCAGCCAGATTATCGGAAAAGACTCTGGTGAAACCGAGATTTTTTAATTTAGTCAGGGCATTTTTGTAACTGGAAAGACGACTAACACAGTTTTTAGCTATATTCATTTTTAATCACTTTTTTCACTTATTTTTATAATAAACTACTTTATTATGTGATTTTTTTCACAATAAATCAATAAAAAAAAGAATTAATATTCTTAATTTAGTTTAAAATAGGAAGTATATAAGGACTTAGATGGAAGAGAAGGCTGATTTGATTGAGAGTTGGTATTTCATGATAGGAGTGACAATGGATGAGTAGCCTGCAACGATGATGGCTATGGCCATGGAGAGTGATAAAATATAAATCAGCATTTTTTCCGAGTATTTAATGCTCGCCAGTTTCATCAGAATAGGATGGATAACTGCTACACATGATCCAGTAATGATTTTTATGAATAAAGGCACCAGGAGAATATATTGAATATAAAAAGGGATATGGGTCAGACCTTCCGGACAAAGTCGCATGATCTTTATGGGTATGGCACCCCATAAAGCTATGAGGAGCAGCCAGGCTGAAAGTGAAACACTGCACACCAGATAAAGGCCGGTTTCTTTCATGGAGAATTTAAAACTGAAAAAAGAAGTGTGATTCGGCATGGTTTATCCTGGAGTATCTATCTTATTTTATTAAAGAGATACTGAATATAAATTCACCCAGTATGATGAAGAGTTTTTATTAATCCTTTTTGACAGGGAGTTCAAGAGTGAATTTTGTCCATTTTCCTTCCTGGGAGTCGACGGATACATGCCCCCCATGTTCCTGAATGATTTTTTGGACCACAGCCAGGCCAAGACCGGTACCTTCGGAGCCTTTGGTGGAGTAAAAAATAGTGAACAATTTTTCTAGATTTCCTGGAGAAATACCGCATCCGGTATCGTAAAATTCCAGATAGACTTTCTCCTGATCAGGAGAAGGATAGACGGTGATGGAGATTGTTTCCGGGAGACTTTCAGATTTATTTTTAAAAGAATCCATTGTGTTGACCAGTAAATTTAATAAGGCGCGGTGAAGCGCTGGTTCTTCAGCCTGAATAAGAGGGGTCTTTTCGTTGTAATTCAATTTAAATGTGATTTTCTTTTCTTCGAAATGGGATTGATAGGGTCCGGTGACATCTTCGATCAAATTTTTTAAATTAACTTCCGAACGGACAGGTGTCCGGTCTTTCGAATAAGAGAGCATGTTCAGCACCAGGTCGGAAATGCGTTTCTCCTGAGCCGAGATGGCCTTTAAGCACTTGGAAATGGAGTCCATGTGCTTTTTTTGGACCACGACTTCCAGTGCATTGATGCTGAATTTGAGACCCGTTAAAATGTTCTTGGTGTGATGGGCCAGCCCGGCCATGACTTCGCCGATGACCGCCATTCGCTCTTTTTTTCTCGCTTCATTTTCCAGTTTTTCTTTTTCTAAAAATAGTCCTAAAATGTTGGCTATGGTGGCGCCTAATCTGAGATCCATGGAATTGAAAACTTCCGTTTTCCGCCTTCGGTCGAAAAATAGAACGCCATGGAACCGGTTTTCTACCTTAATGGGAGCGCATATGGCTGATGAAATTCCCTGTGAAATGATGCTGATACTGGGATCAAAACGGGCATCTGTCAAAGGATCTGACGTCAAGACAGCCACGCCCTCATTTAAAGCCTGCTGAATAATGGTACGGCTTACCTGAACAAGATTGGCGTTCCCCGTACTGGTGATGATGGCACGAGTTACCCAGTTTTTTTCGTTCGGGGGAAGACTCAGGATACATGCGGTATCAGCGGCAAGGATTTCCAGCATGGTTTGTAGAACCTGATTGATGATGGTCATGTCATCCCGGTGAGTGACGAATAAATGGCTGATTTCACAGACTCTTTTCAGGTTTTTATTCTCAAGGAGAAGTTCATCGGCAGTGACCATCGGCATGCTGCCCTTCAAAAGATCCGCTTCCTTGTGGGGGAGTGTGGAAAGAATCACCGTGGAGGAACCGTCGTGAATCTGGATAGAAGTGGAAGAATTCGTGGAAGCGGATGATTCTAGCTCCCTGACTAAGAAAAGAGTATTACCGATGATGATCTCATCATTTTCGCATAATTTATATTTAAAGATCGTTTTTCCATTCAGGGTGGTACCGTTAGTGCTGCCCATATCCTCCAGCATGGTATGCCCGTTTTCAGAAAAAATCCTTGCATGATGCCTTGAACTTTTTGCGTCGTTTAAGCACACGGGGCAGTTTTTATCTCTTCCAATCAGGATTTCATTTTTTTCATCTAAATTGTAAATCCGTCCTTTTTCCGATCCCTTTAGGACTTCGAGTTTCATCGCAATTCTTTCTCCTCAATCAGTGCTTCAATTTCTTTTTTCCATTTGGTTTTTCCTCCTTCGAGATACTTTTTAAAATAGAAAAAAGATTGTTTTTTTTCCCCCCATTCCAGATAGGTTTTACCCAACTGGTAAAGTACATCCTCATCATCTGGTTTCAATTTTTCAAGCCATTGAAAACAAAGAACTGCCAGTTCAAAATTGCCGCGAAGAAGAGCCAGGCGTCCTTTTTCATAAAGCTTCTCATTTGATTCAACAGGGGGTAAAATATTTTTTGCGGCAATGACATTGATAGAATGCCATATGATTCCGGCAAGAAAGGCGGTCCAGAGGAAGAGGGGCCATTTTTCGTTTTCTGAATAAACGGGAAAATACTCTAATTTCAAAAGATAAATGGGTGAAAACAATAGGATGAAAATCATGAAACCCTGGAAATATTGTTTTTTTGATATCTCCAGATAAACAGGAGTAAAAAAGGCTGTTAAATACGTTGAAGAAAATCGTCTCATATTTAAATCGTATAATATGGTTAAACCTTAAAAATTCCTTCTAACATGCCTAAGATTAATCATTTCTTGTTAAAACCGCTTGGGACGAATTGATTATGTTGATGTCCCCTGGCTGGTTGAGGTTGTTTTCGTGTCTATAGGATTAAGAATATTTGTTAATGGTTAAAAAATATCATAATACGAAATAGATTGGTTGTCCAGTTTTCATTTATTTTTATTTTTTACTTTTAAAACAATAAATGATAAAAGAATCGCCATGAACCCGACTCCTAAAAAAATATTGATCGTGGACGATGAAGAATACGTTGTGGATATGATCAAGCTCCGTCTTGAAGAAGAGGGATACGAGATTCAAAGCGCCCCTGACGGATCGGTAGCGATTAAAACGGCGGAATCTTTTCAGCCGGACCTCATTATCATGGATTTGATGATGGAAGGATTGACCGGGACTGAAACCATTAAGATATTGAAAGCCAATAAAAACACCTCCATTATTCCTGTCCTGGTTTTGACTGGGAAGGTCTCTGAAGAAGATAAGAAAGAAGTGCTTTCGGCAGGCGCCAAAGATTTCATAACCAAACCGATTTTGCCAGCGCGTTTGCTTTTTCAGATAAAAAAAATGCTTCCTTCTGATGGAGAATAGGCCGTATCCATGTCCTGCCTGTATTCAGGAACATTCAAGGGTAAACATGCCGTGATCATCGGCGGTAGTTCCGGATTGGGATTGGAAATCGCCAGGGGATTTTTAACTCACGGAGCCCACGTTTGCATCAGCGGCCGCTCAGTTTCAAGACTCAAAAAGGCACTCTCAGTGCTCAGAAAAGAAGGGCTTTCGGAATTGATTTCCTGTCCGGTTGATGTGACTTCATATGATTCGGTTCGTCGTTGTGTTGGATTCGTTTTGAAGCAATTTCATTCCGTTGATATTCTTGTCTGTACTGCCGGGACATATTTAAAGAGTCCCGCACTTGAAATGACCCCCGGCCAATGGAGGACGGTATTGGAGACAAACCTGACTGGGACTTATTACTCGAATATTCTATTCGGGAAAAAAATGCTGGAGCAAAGAAAGGGGTGTATCATCAATACAGCTTCTCTGGGTTCCAGGGTGGCGCTTTCCAATACAACGGCGTATGATGTCAGTAAAAGCGGGGTGGAGATGCTGACCAAATGCCTTGCCGTTGAATGGGCCCCATATCAGGTCAGAGTGAATGCTCTCTTGCCGGGAGTTTTTAAAACAAATCTGAATGAAAAAGCACTCAGGGACAGGAATCGCGCTGAGAACATCTTACATCATACCCCGTTAAAACGTTTTGGCCGTTTGCCGGAGATTGTTTCCGCCGCTTTATTTTTAGCATCCGATAGTTCCAGCTTTGTCACTGGTACTTCAGTAATCGTGGACGGCGGGTTTCTGGCTTATGCCGGGTTTTGAGATTGGGATATGTGTTTTGTGGTATTCTAGCTCGGGTGAATGACAATCAATATTTGATGTTTTTTGGATATATGGATAGTCAATTTTCAATAGAAAATAGCTTGGAAAGGTAAAGATAAAATGAACGATTGCATCTTTTGTAAAATCATTAAGGGGGAAATTCCGTCCCAAAAGGTATATGACTCTCCCACCCTGTTGGCTTTTAAGGACATCCATCCTGTCAGTCCGGTTCATATTCTGATCATTCCGAAGAAGCATATCCCTTCTTTGTCAGATGCCGCAGCGGCTGATCAGGCGCTTTTGGGTGAAATGCTTCTAGCAGCTAAAAATATCGCTTCAGAAAAGGAGCTTTCAGACTACCGGATCATCATCAATAACGGCAGAGGTTCGGGACAAACCGTTTTCCATATTCATCTTCACCTTCTCAGCGGCCGCCTCTTTACCTGGCCGCCGGGGTAATCCCGCTTTTGCACTCGGTGATATGTTAAGAATCATGCTCAATGTTTACCCTTCATCAACAGATGATGTCGGATAAACATCATATCCGTTTGAAACAATACTCCGTGTGGATTAAAATGAAATTGAACTAGGTCGTACAAGCAGAAACCTGCTGTTTGCATGAAAGCCAGAACATCCTGAAATAGCGGGGCTCCCTCATTATATTGCTGAATGTTTGATTCAATCTGTATGGCATTGGTATTCGCAAGACATCTCGTAGCTCCGCGCAGAATATCTAATTCCGAACCCTGGGTGTCTAGTTTCATGAAATCAGGAAAGGGCCATCCTTTTTCTTTAACAAGAGTGTCAAGCTTTTTAGTTGAATGCTGAGTCATTATCATGGAATCAGATGAATAGAAGGGAGTTTTTTCAAGATAATAGGAATCTCCTGTCCCTATGAGGGAAGCCTTGGTTTCGTAAAAGGTTTTTATGGCTCCATCGTGCTCACCGAGTACGACAATCGCATAGGGTTCCCCGGAGCGTATCAGTGCTGGTTCATGTTTCGACATGGCTTCAAATAAATAAAATTGGGTGTGAGGCATAAGGGGTTTAAACAATATTTGTTGTCCTTCAACTGAAAATGGATCATTGGCCCCAATGTCATAAAAAATTTTAGGCACATAACATTGATCCAGGAAGTGTCTCCAGCGGATTACAGTGAAATGCCTGGGATCCTGCAGGAATGAAATGACTCGGTTTTTTTCCTTGAATGCCTGTGTCAGGAAAGATTCCTTGTGCTTATAGATACCCCGGAATAATCGTTTTAAGGGATTATGAAAATGTAGAAAGTGTGGCATGGTTATTTATTTACTTGATTGGCTTTTCTTTGACCAGCCCTAATCAAGAGCATTTTTTTTTGCAAACGATGGTTCGAAGCATCCCAAGTGAATATTTTTTGAAGATTTATCCGTTTTAATGGATTCAGCATTAGTGACCTGCGAAAGGATTCGTGAATGCATCGGGCCAGATCATCCGGATTATTGCTGACGTGAATCCCAAATTCACCATGCGCCCCTTTGTCTGAAGCAGCGGCGTTCATGCCGAAAGATAGAGCCTGTCCGAGTCCCAGGTTATAGCCTTCCCACTGCGACGTGGAGAGATAAAAATCACAATCCTGGTAAGCGCTCACCAGTTCCTCGTCCGTTAAATTGGATAGGGCAATCAGTCCTTTATCAACCGCCCAGGCACGGTCTTTTTCTCCGCTGTGCCCGGCAAGAATAAATCTGATCTTATCTTTTGTTTCAGGATAAAGCTCATAGAGAGCGTCTTTAACTTTAATATATTCATCAATCCCTTTATACAAACGGTCTCCCCAGTAATAACGGGAAACATTTAAAACAAGGAAGGAATCAGGGAGGTGAATGGATTTTCTAAAATTTTGAGCCAGCGATTCAGGACGGGGAAATTGTTTTAATAGATGATCATTTCCTAAAAAATTGACCCAGGTGTCGGAAATAGCGGAATCTTTCTGAATAAACTTGGAAATACTGACCCGAAGATCCGCTAAGGGAGCAAGATGGATCTTATCTTCTCTCCATTTTTGTCTTTCTTCTTTGTTCGGAAACAAAATCGCAGGCGGCTCTCCATAATCATAAAACACTTTTATTATCCCATCCGGGATAGATGGAAGAAGGGAATAAAAAGGGGGGGTATGGATCAGAATCATATCTGGCGGATCTGCTTTGATGAATTCCAGGGCTTCTTCGGGTTTTGAAACTATCCGGATGAGGAATGAACCGTTTTTGATAAAAAACTCGAATCGTTTGTGATAGAAATCATCCTGGACAAGCACGGTGAGTGAAACCCGATATCCTTTGTTTAGAAAATATTCGATTTGTTCCGCTACCACAAGGTCCACTCCGTATCCCAGTGTGAAGCGTAAAGCGAAAAAATGGAGATGAGATGTTTTGGTCATGTTAAGAGACCCTGAAAATATCGCCTTCGATGCCGAGACCGATGATATTTTTTACTTTTAAATCCTGCAGAATTTCAAATACATTTTGATAGGTGCTGCCCCGATAGTTATAAAAAGGGATAAGACAAAAATCGTATTTTTTATTTTTAAACCATTTTTTGTCCACCTTGCCTGCTTCATAAAATCCTTTGTCCTTATAGATATAGTAATCATCTGCTGCCTTGGCCAAGCCGGTATCTTCACGACCAAAAATATGCACTTGAATAGAGGAATCTGTTTCTTTAATGCAGTGAAGGATTTTTAACAGCCGTTCTTTCCGCACGGTATAAAATAAAAGAATACATAGTCCTTTAGTTTCTTTAATAAGATGCCGCAGTCTAAAAAATTCATCTTCAAAAGGTTTTTTGATTGTGATCGCTCTCTTAAAAAGACCCAGAGTTTGGATTTCGTTTAATCTATTCCTCACAGCACGGGCTGTTTTATCCGGATTAAAATTCAATAAAATTTTATCTCTTGCCAATTGAGATGCTATTTTTGCCTGTTCATAGTGCTCATAGATGAACTTCATTTTATGAGCCGCATCCGCTAGATCCGGATCAGCCCATTCGCAGTCGATCTGGTAGAATTCCAAATGCGCTTTCACCTTGATTTTTTTATAACTGACTAAGAAAGGATAATCTCTATCCATATAATCCATGTTTCCGCCGTATCCGGTTGTGATTGCCGGTTTCCCAAGGCTGATAGCATCCAAGACATTCAGGGCAAACCCTTCAGACCGGTGAAGAGAAACAAAAGCATCGCAGGCATGAATGAGATCATAGAGTTCCGACCTAGGCAATGGACGATCCATTAGAAAGATTCGCGGATCACCAGATGTTTCATTTTCCAATATCTTTTTACATTCCGGAAAGGAGTGGCTGTTGGAACTTTTAAGGATGAGCCGGACATCGAAATTATTGGGGAAAGCCTTTTTAAAAGCACGGACTGCGCCCAGAGGATTTTTTCTTTCAAAATCACTGTTGTAATCAAAGATATAAAGGAACGTAAAATGTTCTTTTTTAAACGGGGGCTGTGTTTTTTTCCATACAGGGGGGGAATAGGGCAGGGGGATGGTCATCACAGGAACCGGCGATACGGCTGCTAGAGACTGTCGTACAAAATTCGTATTGACCCAGATTTCATTTACTGCAGAAAAAGCTGAATAAAAGAAATCAGGGAATTTTTCCAGTTCCCAGTACCAAATCGCGATTTCATATTTTTTTAGATAATCTGCAGGAGATAGCTTTCTCTTCATTCCTTTGATGGAATCCGGATTGACGAAATACAGATTGAAAGGATGGTCCAATTGGTGGGAATTGTTAAAGGAATGGGATTCCTTGAGGGAATTCGATGTTTCAACCGTTCGCACACAGAAAGGCAAGCGGCATTTTTCAAATGCGTGCATGAAGTATTTGGGCACTTTTGCGAGTCCGAATCCGCCGTCTATATGACCAAAAATATTGACGCCGGTTTGAGAGGATGTTTGTTTCATGTGATCCTGGAAGAGAGTGTTATGTATTCTTTTGAATGAGGCTATCTGATCAAGGTCTCAAGAGCTAGATTAGAGAATATATATATATCTTGATACAGGAGCAGCTATTGATTCAGCCATTTTAGAAGCATGTGTAATAGTCCATTTTCCCGGTCTTTTTTACTGCTGGAATAAAGCGTTAAAAATTGTTTCTCCTGCCGGATGATGGACACCGCGATTTTGGTTTGCTTGTCCTCCCTCGGTTCTATCAGGATATGGATTTCGTCCGCTTTATTTATATTTACCGGTTCGTAATAACTCAACAAAACAGACTTTTTAGATTTAATTTCTTTTGGGAATATCTCTTCTTTGGCGAGATTTTTTTTTAAAATATCAAGGACGTTCTCCCAACTCATTGCTACAATCGAATTCACGCCGGATCTGCAGGAGGCGCAGAAAAGACAAAGGAATAGACTAGTAAAAATATAAAAATGTTGGATTTTCATTTTGTTTTTATAATCTTATTTATTCTCTTTAGATACTGAAAAGCGCTTTGATGATTGGGCGCGGATTTCAAGCACCTGTGAAAATAGGCTTTGGCCTCCCTGATTTTATTTTGAATCAGCATCAATTCACCCAGATGAAAACAGGAACTGGTTTTGAATGCCGTCTTGTCTGATTGGTGCAAGAGCTGAAAAAACAATTTTTGAGCGGACTGGATTTCCCCGAGTTTTTCATAAAATGAAGCTTTCTGATACAATTCCTGATCATCCGATGAAGACATTTTTTTTGCATATTCCATGGCAAGAAAGTAATAGGCCTCGAGAGATTGGGAATGCATTTTTTTCCTCATCTGCATAAGATGGATAAAGATATTCTCAATGAGTTTTGGCGGGAATTTTTTGGGATTTGTCTGCCATTTTTTGATCAGATGAACCCATATTTTTTCCGCCTTTTTATCTTCACTGATCTGCTGATAAAGGACGGCTATGCGGTATTCCTCCTGAAGTGTTTTTTTTCGTTTTTTAAAAAGCAGATTCACGGCTTGCGAGCCGAATTGGATAGCCTGTTTATGCAGTTTTAGGCGTTTTGCCAGATTAGACATAAGAAGAAATGTCCCGGCTCTCAGATCAGCAGGAAACAAGGGGATTTTAATTAGACGATCGAGTTTCCTGATCGTCTGCCGGATTGAATCTAAAGACAAGGGGAGAGATGGATTGTCTTCTCTGATATATTGCGCAGCCGAAACTGAAAACATAATTTCAAACAGCCGATAGAAGAACTGGAAAAATAAAGAAGGGCCGTGAGCCTTCGCTGCCTGGGATGCAAGGAAAAGAGCCTGTTCGAGCTGATTATTAAAAACAGATTCGATCATGCGTTTCTTCATTTTGGTGAGAGGTTCATTTATTGGTTGATGATTTTTGATCATATTATTTTTATATTGCCTCAAAAAATGCTCTCTTTCAGCAGCATAACTGCTGGAATCAATGGCCTTGCCGGATTCCTTTTGTTTTCTCCATCTTTCCAGTTTTTTTAAAAAGAGTTCTCCGTCTTTTTTTCTGAATGATTCAGACCGTTCATCATTCCTGATTCCGCCCAGACAATAAGGCCTGTGATAGGCAATGGCCAAAGGTTGAATGAGAACACGGTACCCCATTAAATGGATGCGGTGAGAGATGTCAGTGTCATCCCGGAAACTCAAGGAACTGTATTCATAAGGGAATCCGCCGGCATCCAGGAGGGATTGTTTGCTGTAAATGACACATCCGCCTCCCGCATGCTGGGATTCGATTAATTTTGGATTCTTATGAAAATAAAAGAACAACTGATCCCCCCGCTTCCAGTGATAGTGTGAAGAAGAATTCAAATCATTGAGATCAAGCCGGTATTCAGGATGATCTTTAATTTTTCTGTAATCCAGCCATTCACCTTTTCCTTCAGGCCAGACAGATGAAGCTAGTCCGATTTTTCTAGAAGATTGAATAGTTCTCAATAATTTTTCTGTGCAGTCATCCTTTAAGTAATGGTCGTCGTCGCATAGTAAGAGATAGGGGGTTTTTGTATGTTCCAGGATGGTTTGCCGGTTTAACGGGGCATTGATACCAGGGCCTTTAATGTATTGATAGGTTAATCCAGGAAATTTCTTTTTGATCCAGTATGTGACGTCATACAAGTCACCGTCATCCGAAATGATCAAGTGATAATGCTTAATAGTCTGGCGCAGCAGTGAATCCAGCAAATTTAAGAGGGGGAGTAATCTGTTTCGTGTGGGGATACCTATAGTAAGTGAAATAGATCTCATAGGAGAAAATCAATCAGCATGTTGAGTTGTTATTGAGATTGCTTCCAGATTTCTTTTGGCTTTTTGATGGTCCGGGGATAGATTCAGGCATTTGGTGAAGTATTTCATTGCCAGCCGTCTGTCGGAATGCATCAGGATTTCCCCGAGATGGTAACAGGCTCCTGCTTTGAGGTTCGACGAGGAGGAGTGGTGCAGGACTTTTTCAAACCAGCGCAGTGCACAGGAAGAATTTCCCATCTTCTGGTAACAGGAAGCAGTTCGGTAAAGGAAAAGCGGGGAAACGATTTTGCCTGCTTTTCCCATCTTTTTTATGAGTATGGCCGCCTTGAGTCGGTTTTTCATATGCAGATGGATTTCAGCCATCATGAGACGGGATTCATGATCCTGGGGTAATGTCTCAAATACTTTTTTCATGCGCTGGTAGAACTTTCTATTAATGGGTGGTAATTTGATGAGATGGTATAAAACATGAAAAAGGAATTCCTTTCTCTGTGGTGCTATATAACGGTCGTAAATCTTTAAAAATTCTTTCCATAGGCCGGTGTGATTTTCAAACTCCTTATTGGTTTCCCCCAGATAAAATACTCCCAGTCTTTTAGGTATCCTGCCGAATCTGCAGCCGGCTTTGGCCATCCTGAGCCAGAATTCCCAGTCACCCGCGATTTCCATTTTCGGATCAAAATATCCGAGCTTTTCATGAATCATTTTTCTCCAAACCGGTTGAGGGCCTATCCGGCTGTTTTCCTGAAGGCTTGGAAGGGAATATCTGGGCCAGTGAAAATAAAATCCTTTTTCTTGTCCTTTTATAAGCGAATGAATAACTGGCTCTTTCAGGACTTGGAGCATTTTATTTCTGTGTTCTTCTTTCCATTTCATGGGATTTAATCTGATGAAATCCGTAAATGATTCATTCGGGATGTTAGAGATCCATTGCCAGGCATAAACAAGATCTATGTCCGGATGTTTTTCCAGATAATACACCATGATTTCCAGCGCGTCATTTTTGTGACGGTCATCCGTGTTGGCATTGGTGATGTATTTGCCCTTTGCGGCATGTATTCCGCGGTTCCAAGCCTTGTATATCGGCTCCCGCCTGGTTTTAATATAACAGAGATTTGGATGCTTTTTTTGGAATTCTTTAATTAGGATGTCCTCATTTTGCTCTGAACCACTGTTGATCACAATAATTTCCAAAAGCCCTTTCTTATAAAGGGTCTGATTGATCAGATCAGAGAGGCAGCCTTTGATAAAACGTTCAGAATTGTATGCGGAAACAATTGCTGAAAGAAGTGGGGAGGAGATTTTCATTGGAGTGATACCAGATATTCTTTAG
>JAFGBW010000111.1 GCA_016932965.1 Candidatus Auribacterota bacterium | reverse complement strand
TATCCTAGGCAAGTTCTTATCCTCCTTCTATGATATCGATCATAAATTTCAAAATAATAAAAACGATCAACCCTGTCTCTGTTTATGCCTCGGATTCCCGTTGCAAACAACCCGGAGAACGCCTTTTCTTTTGATCACGCGACAATGTTCACAAATCCTTTTTACTGATGCTCGAACTTTCATTTTTTCCTCCAGGAAAAAAATATTCCCTGTTTATTTTATCCGGTAAGTGATTCTTCCCTTGCTCAAATCATAAGGGGACATTTCCAGCATGACCTTATCACCTGGCAAAATGCGGATAAAATTCATCCTCATTTTTCCTGAAATATGCGCTAAGACCAAATGCCCATTCTCGAGTTCAACCCGGAACATGGTATTAGGCAATAATTCCTTGACCGTTCCCTCTAATTTTAAATGTTCTTCCTTTGGCAAGAATCATTCCTCTTATTAAATTCTCAATTTGTTATACCGACTTATTTCCAACCAATGGCTTACTCTCCATCCCGGTCTCTTAAAACATCATAATAAAAATTATTAATAATATGCCCTTCTGCCTTTGAGCTTCCCTTTCTTCATAAAACCCTCGTAATGCCTTGAAATCAAGTGGGCTTCGATCTGCCTCATGGTATCCAGCATGACACCCACGATGATCAAAAGGGAAGTGCCGCCGAAAAATCCGGCTACGTTCATCGGCAGTCCGAGGAATTTACTCCAGGCGAGCAAATCCGGTATGATGGCGATCCCGGCCAAAAAAAGAGCCCCGGGGAACGTGATCCTGGTCATGGTCTTGTC
The DNA here is from genome assembly GCA_016932965.1 of Candidatus Auribacterota bacterium. Taxonomy (GTDB): domain Bacteria; phylum Auribacterota; class JAFGBW01; order JAFGBW01; family JAFGBW01; genus JAFGBW01. The sequence goes on along the minus strand of JAFGBW010000111.1, from coordinate 3,161 downwards.
CAGAAAATCAGAAGTGGTCTTCCCCGGCCTGATTCCTGGAATAAACGCGCTGTTCTGACGCAGATGTTCAGCCATCTGAATGGGATTAAACACGGTGGCATTCCAGAAAAAACAAAAGAAAACAATCAATAAGACATAAAGAAAATAATGAATAAAATGAGGGGGGGATAAATACCTTGCAATAGAGGAAAAAAACGGCGACTGGGGCCAGAAACTTCCGATCGTGGCTGGAAATAATAATAACGAGGACGCAAAAATAATGGGAATGACTCCCGCATAGTTCACCCGCAAAGGAATAAAGGAAGATTGCCCGGCAAACTGCTTTCTCCCTATCACCCGTTTGGCATATTGTACGGGAATTTTCCTTTCCCCCTGCGTGATCATGACCACAAATACAATGGCGGAAACAAAAATGATGCCCACGATCGCAAATTTGGCAGGCCCCCATCCTCCGGCTTCACCCGGACCGATCACTTTCCAGGCTGTGGCAAACGAAGTGGGCAGCCGGGATAAAATATTGATGGTGATGATCAAAGACGCCCCATTTCCAACTCCTTTTTCCGTGATCTGCTCTCCTAGCCACATGAGCAGTGTCGTACCGCACGTCAGCGTCATCACGGTGCAAATGATGAACAAAACACCAGGCCTCGGAACCACGACCATGTTTCCAAAGTTGGCTGGATTGGAAAGAAATCGTGCAATAAAAAAAGATTGAAACATACTCAGAAAAAATGTTCCGTAACGGGTGTACTCGCGAATTTTTTTATGCCCCACCTCGCCTTCCCTTGCCAGTTTTTCAAGAGACGGTATGACAGCCGTCAACAGCTGCATGATAATAGATGCGCTGATATAAGGCATAATCCCCAGAGCAAAAAGAGTGCAATGCTGCATGGCTCCTCCGGAAAACATATCCATGAAAGCAATCAAATTGCCGCCACCCATTCGGGCAGCCTGTTCTGAAATGATCTTCGAAAGGATAAATCCATCCACACCGGGTGTAGGGATATAGGCTCCCAAACGGACCACGCAGATGATCCCCAACGTGAAAAGAACCCTTTCTTTGAGTTCCGGAACCTTAAAAATATTGCCAAAAGCATTGAGCATGCTCATGAGTCGTTCTTATTCCTTACCCGGCTTGTTATCCGGTTTTTTCTTTTCGTTTTCACTCTGTTTGCCTATCACCAGAGCTTTCCCGCCTGATTCAATGATTTTCTTTTCAGCAGTCTTACTGAATTGATGGGCCTGGATTGTCATAGGCGTCTTGATCTCTCCATCACCCAAAATTTTAACTAATCCGTCCTTTTTACCGATCAATCCTTTTTCAAATAACGCAGATGGATTCACTTCCTTCAAATTCAGCTTGTCCATTTCCTTCACGTTCACGATCTGAAACTCTTTTTGATACCGGCTGTTATTGAATCCTCTTAAAGGCAAACGCCGGTAAAGAGGCATCTGGCCTCCCTCAAAATAAAGGGAAATCCTTCCACCGGCTCTTGCCGTCTGTCCTTTTCCACCGCGAGAGCAAGTTTTACCCAGCCCTGAACCGCTTCCGCGACCGACCCTCTCTCTCTTCTTCCTGGGGGAGGGCTTGAACGTTCCCGCATGCATCACCATGTTATGATTCCTTCCTTCTTGAAAAAATTTCTTCAGCAGAACAAAGCGTTTTCAATGCTGAAAAAGTGGCTTTGCTGACATTGATCCTGTTTTTAGAACCCAACGATTTTGTCAGAATATCAGTGATTCCGGCGGCTTCCAAAACCGCTCGGGCCGATGCCCCTGCCTTGATTCCTGTTCCAGGTCCGGCAGGCTTCAATAAAATCCTTCCAGCCCCGTTCTCTCCCGTGATCTCGTAAGGTATGGTCGTTCCTTTTAAACGGACATCAATCATGTTTTTCCTTGCCTGATCTAATCCCTTCTTAATGGATTCCGCCACTTCGTTAGCTTTTCCAAAACCTATTCCAACCTTGCCCTTTTTATTACCGGCCACACAAAGAGCGCTGAAACTAAAACGTCTTCCTCCTGCCACTACTTTTGCGCAACGGTTGACATGAACAACTTTCTCTATTAACTCGTCCGTGTGTTCTTCAGTCACTGTAACCTCCAAATATGAATGGAATTGAAAATTCCGAACCCGTAAGAATGAATCTCGATTCCTGATTTTCTCTCTTCATTACCGTATTTCTGATTCTCAATCCCGATTCAATTATTATTTAAAATTTCAAACCTGCTTCTCTTGCCGAATCCGCCAAAGCTTTGATGCGGCCATGGTATTTATAGCCGCTCCGGCAAAAAATAACCGATTGGATCCCCTTTTCCAGACAGGATTCTGCCAGTCTCTTTCCCAAAATTTTGGCCTGTTCTGAAGTCTTTTCCTTATTTGAAGAAGATTTCTTGTCAGCCTTGGATAGAGTACTTGCTGAAACAAGAGTTCTACCTGTTTCATCGTCAATCACCTGCACGTATAAATTTTTAAGACTCCTGAAAATGGACAAACGGGGCAATGAAACAGTGCCTTTCATCCTTTTAATGGTTCTAATGTGCCTCTTTAGCCTTGCTTTATTGTTGCTCATTTTTTTTATCATCAGGCCACCCGTTTCCCTTTCTTCCTCCTGATCACTTCTTCCAGATATTTGATTCCTTTTCCCTTATAAGGTTCAGGAGGGTAAAACCGGCGTATCGCCGCAGCGACATTGCCAAGCAGTTGCTTGTCTATTCCATTCAATATGATCAGAGTGTCCTTGTTATCGATCTTGGCAGTGATACCAGCTGGCAGCGGATATTTTATCGGATGGGAGTACCCTAATGCCAAAACCAGATTTTTCCCATCCAGTTTTGCCCTAAAACCGACTCCATTGATCTCCAGACGTTTCTCATATCCTTCGGAAACACCTTTCACTATATTCTGAATCAAAGCCCTGTATAACCCATGTAAAGCACGAACGTTCTTGTCTGCCGTCTTATCTCCATTCTTGTTATTATTAGGACTGACTGCGACCTGCTTGTCTGTAACCGATAAAGAAAGAGCAGCGGGGATCAAAAGATTGAGCTTCCCTTTCGGACCTTCCACAAGCAACTGATTGCCAGTCAATGAAACTTTTACGCCCTTCATGATTGGAACTGGCACTTTTCCCACCCGTGACATGTTTATTTTCTCCCTTGAT
>JAFGBW010000110.1 GCA_016932965.1 Candidatus Auribacterota bacterium | reverse complement strand
CTTTTATTGTTTGGAACAGGCACAAGAACATAGATGGCGCTCTTGCCGGTGGGCGCAAGAGTTTTATCGGTGACAGAGGCATTCTGCACATAAAAGGAAAAGTCCTCCGACAAAACTTTTGTTTCCGTTATTTCATCCACATTTTTTTTATAGTCACGGGCAAAGATGATGCTGTGGTGAGCAACATCCCTGAATTCCTTTTTCACCCCAAGGTAGAGCATGAAGGTTGAGCAGGAGTAATCTTTTTCCGCAATCTTCTGATCCGTCCATTTTTTTCTGTCGCCGGAAGGGACTATCTCGGTCATGGCATTGGCGAAGTCCTCGTTAATGATGATATAGTCAGCTTTTTCTATTTTGCCGTCTTCCAGCTCCACGGCTGTTGCAACTCCGTTAGCAACCATTAATTTTTTTACAGGCATTGAAAGATGGATTCTCCCGCCACTTTCTTTTACGGCCTCGGCCATTCCGTGTGAAAGCCTGTTTAATCCGCCCCGAACATGATAAATGCCTCCCCCGTGCTCTATATAGGAAATAATGCTGAAGGTTCCGGGGGCCGTCCAGGGGGACATGCCGATATACTTTGCCTGAAAGGTAAAGGCGAGCCGTGTATCAGGATCATCAAAATACCTTGATAAAACACCGTAAAGGCTTGTGTGCGCATCCAGATAAGGCAGGGCTGTCAAAAGATGTGTTGAAAAAAAATCACTGATTTTTCCGTAAGGGATGGAAAGACAGGGAATCAGTTTTTCGTATTTCTTTTTTTCCTTTTCAAGATACTTCAGATAGCCGTCAAAACTTCCCTTAGAGAACTTCTCCATGGTTTGCTTCATTTTTTCCTTATCCGGAGAAGGAAAAAGCTCCCGCCCGTCTGCAAACTTAAGGCGGTACATGGGATCTAATTTTATTATATCCGCATAACTTTCCAGTTTTTTCCCGCATTTTTCAAAAATCTTTTCAAGAACATCCTTCATCATGAAGAAAGTCGGGCCTATGTCAAAAATATAATCACCGAGTTTGAAGTAAGAATTCCTGCCACCCACCCTGTCTTCTTTTTCATAGATATCAACTGAATAGCCTTTTGAGGAAAGAAGCATTCCAGCGGCAAGCCCTCCGGGCCCGGCTCCGATAATAATGATTTTTTTATTCATGGATTTTAAGCCCTTCTGATATTTTAAAAAATTTAACGCCAATCTAATTGATATTATTTTTTAAGAAAAGATTAATACCTTTTTATTCATGAAATAATTATCTGTTTTCCGTGCCAGGGCCTTCATAGCGGGCATAATGCAGATCAGTCGTATTTTTATATCCCGCATAGAATTTCCGGGCAATCCTATTGATTAAGGGATCGCTCAGGCCATTTAAAAAGGCATAGCTGTAATTGTCTTTTAGGTGATGCTGTGCATGGTAGCGTATATTCAGAAGAATCCGCAGGTTGCCAAGAAATTTTACAAGCTTATTCTGAGGTGTATGACAAAAATAATGCGATACTTCGGCGACAGAAGATAATACCGAAAAATACAGGAGTCCATAGGCGGCAGCACCGGTAACAATTCCCTTTGCAACAGCAACAACCGAGACCGCCAGAAAAAAGACCAGCCATAGCTTTGAGCCGGATTCATTGTAATAGACTATGTGGAGCGGATTTTCCTTATACCTGGGCGTTCTATGATGCAGATGGAAGCTTGCAATCAAAGGGCCTGCGTACGAGTCATAGTCGTCGTTGTTATCCATGTACATATGCACCAGACCATTAACGAAATCAGTCAGAACATAGGCAAGACCAAACGTCAATACCTGGGACAACAGGCCGATTGATTGAGGAACCACAAGAATTGCAAGAAATATCTGCAAACTGACATTTGTAAATGAAACAAAACGACCGATTAATTTGTATCCCGGAATTTTTTCGTACCTCTCCATGGCCTCATTAAATTGCCTCTGTTTTGTCGCCAGCAGGTCAGACATTGGTTTTATCACCCGGTCTGTAAGCACAGGTCTTTTTTGTGCTGATTCCAAACATTGCATCAATCCCGCAGTCCCCGATAAGGCCGTTTCCAAAAATTAAAAAAGCCACAGTTCCGGCCATTATGGCAGCTGTCCCCGGAATATCACTAAATAAAATCAGCACGCTAATACCAATGGCCAAAACTATGCGGATTACTCTGTCAATAGTTCCAAGATTTTTATTCATAAAAGCTAGTTTATTTTTTCATAAAAGACCATTGTATTTATTATTAGACATTCTGTTTTTATTCAAGGAAGCACGCTATGTTTGTAAAACCAGTTCTGGGGAAAAGCATATTAATACGGTCTGGTTTAGTTTTATTATTTTATTTTGTCCTTATACAAACCCGGGCCTCAGAAATCACCCTGACCCTGAATGATTCTCCCTTTAATGGAACGTATGTATTCATGTTGTTTGATTCTCCGTCCTCTTTCGGAGATTTGCGGGATCCCTTTAAAACTTCTTCATTTATCAATTCCGGAGAGACTGTTTACACGATCTCTGATATCCCCGCAGGAGACTATGCTTTTATTGTCT
>JAFGBW010000109.1 GCA_016932965.1 Candidatus Auribacterota bacterium | reverse complement strand
CTGCCCTATTGACGGATTTGTGCTTGAAAAATATGCCGAACCTGGAGAGGTAGTGCCTCTTGGAGGGCCTATCTACAAGGTGGCGGATTTGAGCCGGTTCTGGCTGAAAATTTATATGGCTGAGCCTGATTTGGGAAAGATGGTATTGGGTATGCATGTTAAAGTGCGCATGGATGCCGTGAAAGAGCCGATCATGGGAAAAATCACCTGGGTCGCCTCTGAATCAGAATTCACTCCCAAGAACGTCCAGACCAGAACCAGCAGATCAGAACTGGTTTACGCTGTAAAAGTGACTCTGGAAAAATCCCTGCCAGAATTAAAAATCGGCATGCCTGCGGAAGTCTATTTTCAATAAAATTCCGCTGGACAGGATAGCCTTTTGGTGATAAAAGTATCGGCTCTTTTGAAAAAATAACGAGGAGGAGTGCATGCCGAACAGAAAAAATGCCGTCTTACAAATAAAAAAGGATGCCAAACGGACTGTACGCAATCAGATTGTCAAGGCATCATTGAAAACAGCCAGAAAAAAATTTGAGCTTGTTTTGAAGGAGGGAAATAAAGAAAAGGCTTCAGCAGCTTTTGTCCGTCTTCAGACGATTTTAGATAAGACAGTCAAAAAGGGCGTGATTCGTTTAAACCGCTGCTCAAGACTCAAATCGCGCTACATGAAAAAAATCGCTAAACTAACTTAACTTTATTTCTTTCATAATGCCCTGCCGCTTACCAGGTAGGGTGAGGTAATCAGGACTGAATAAAATAGATCGCTTTCTGAGAAACAACTTGTTTCCTTGAAAGCACTTATAGAATCTTTTGAAAAAGGTGCTGGAAAATTTTTTTATAAAGTTCTTTCCGTTTTTTAACCTTTTTCAATAAAAAATTACCAAGCAACCAAGGAGACAACGAACATGGCTGTTCCCAAAACAAAATTATCAAAAACGCGGACTCTTTCCAGACGAGCCCATGATTTTTTAACTCCGCCAGAGACCATGACGTGTCCGAACTGCGGCGAGCTCAAAGCCCCCCATCGTGCCTGCCGTCACTGCGGCCATTATAAAGGGATGCAGTACAAAGTAGCCATCACGGAGATCAATGAGTGAAAATCGCTCTTGACGCGATGGGAAGCGACTTTGGTCCTTCCGTCATAGTCGATGGACTGCGTCTTTTCCTGGCTGAAAACCAAGACGATCATGTCATTTTAGTCGGCAGGAAAGAGACAATCAGTCCGGAACTGGAGAAAACAGGTTTATCAAACAGTCCCAGAATTTCTATTCAGCATGCTGATGAAGTCATTGAAATGGCTGATTCGCCTGTCAAAGCCCTTCGGACAAAAAAAAATGCCTCCCTCCCGGTCATGATGGATTTACTCAAAGAGGGAAAAGCAGATGCAGTGCTTTCTCCGGGAAATACCGGTGCCATGGTGGCAGCGGCCACGTTGAAATTAAGACCACTTTCAGGCATTGACCGGCCGGCCATTGCCACGGTTATCCCCACCCCCTATGGAAAAAATATTTTAATGGATGTCGGAGCCGTAACGGACTGCAAGGTAAAAAATTATCTGCAATTCGCGGTCATGGGTTCCTGTCTTTCAAAATTTCTCCTTGGAGTGGCTGATCCCAGGATCGGATTATTAAATGTCGGAGAAGAAGAAACCAAGGGGACAGAAATAATCAAGGAAGTTTATACCGAATTGAAAAAAACCAGATTGAACTTTATCGGAAACGTCGAAGGAAGGGATATCTTTAAAAATACGGCTGATGTCATCATCACAGACGGATTCACGGGAAATGTGGTTTTGAAAGCCTGCGAATCTGCAGCCAAGGGGATTTTTTCAGTTTTAAAAAGGGAGATTTTGGCTACCTTCATGGGAAAAATCGCCGGACTGCTATTAACCCCTACCTTAAAAAGGGTAAAAAAACAATTCAATCATGAAGAATACGGCGGGGCGCTGTTATTAGGAGTCAACGGAGTCGTGATCATTGCTCATGGGTCTTCCTCCAAACTGGCTATTAAAAATGCCCTGAAACTGGCCGTGATGATGATGAAAAAAAACATCAATCATGAAATAAGTCAAAAGCTGAAAAATAACTTGGAAGCAACAGCGTAATCATAGCAATTAACTATAAGTGATATTAGATGAAACAGTGGCCTAAATGAAATTATTGTTCTCGCGCAGAGGAGCTGAGGCGCAGGGGAAATAAATAAAAAAATAGGTGCGTATTACCAAAAATAAATGAGAAAAATTTGATATATAATACATTTTTCCTGATACCTGATAGAGGCATCATTAAACAATTATTATACTTTTTCTCTGCGCGAGAAAGTTAAAATTTTATAAAGAAAGCTTAAAAATCATGACGAAAACAGCCTTTTTATTTCCCGGTCAGGGAGCCCAGACAATAGGAATGGGCAAATCCTTTTACGATCATGATGAAGAAGTTCGTCAATTGTTCCATCAAGGCGATGAAATCTTGAAAAAACCGCTGTCCAAACTCTGTTTTGAAGGACCTGTTGAGGAATTGAACCTGACGGTTCATTCCCAGCCCGCATTGCTCGTATGCTCTCTGGCAGCCTTCAGACTGTTGAAAAAACACCGTCCGGAGCTTGAAGCCGCTTATTACGGAGGCCTTTCTCTTGGCGAATACACGGCCCATGTTGCAGCAGGAGTTATGTCCTTTGAAGACGGCCTGCGATTGGTCCAAAAAAGGGCTGAACTCATGCAAAAAGCCTGCGATAGCACAAACGGAGGAATGGCCAGCATCATCGGGCTTCCTCTGCCTAACGTAGAGGAAATTTGCCGGAATTTACCGGGTTATATGACAGTGGCAAACCTGAATTGCCCAGGCCAGATCGTGATCTCCGGCGATAAAAATATTCTGGAGGAAGCCTGTAAAAAAGCAAAGGAAGCCGGAGCCCGTATGACGGTAATTTTAAAAGTGGCTGGGGCTTTTCATTCAAAGCACATGGAGTCTGCGGCAGATGAATTGATAAACACTCTGAATACAGTCAACATCAATCAGGAAAAATTATCTCGGGTTTTATGCAATTATTCCGGTGAAACCTTCACCGAGGGAGACAACTGGGCGGAAATCATGGCCTGCCAGATCACCAATCCGGTTCGATGGGAAAACAATTTACATTTCGTTATAACTAAGGGGGTTACAAAATGTTATGAATTAGGGCCAGGAAAAACAATCAACGGGATGCTAAAAAGAATTGACAAAAATATTTTGTGTTTTAATTTAGAGTCTTTTAATCAATTGGAAAGTTGTCTTAAAGAGTAAAATGAATCATGTTATTGAAAGATAAAACCGCTGTCATTACAGGAGCAGGACGAGGCATTGGGCGGTCCATAGCTGAAGTTTTGGCTTCAGAGGGAGCCAGGATTGCCGTTTGTGAAATCTCATCTGAGCTTGGCGAGGAAACTTGTTCCATTATCAAAAACAAAGGCGGTGAAGCCTGTTCTTTTGGAGTTGATGTCAGAAATGCCGTTGCGGTTCAAAACGTGATAGACAAAATTATTGACAAATATGGGGGAATCGATATTTTGGTCAACAATGCTGGCGTAACCAGAGACAACCTGATATTGAGAATGAAAGATGAAGACTGGGATTTTGTCCTGGACACCAACTTAAAAGGAACTTTTTATTTCACCCGATCTGTTCTGAAGCCAATGATGAAAAACCGTTCTGGTGCCATCATCAATGTGGCTTCCGTGATCGGTATAACAGGAAATGCAGGTCAAAGTAATTATTCCGCCTCAAAAGCAGGCGTGATTGGATTAACAAAATCAACAGCTAAAGAAGTTGCTTCCAGGGGGATCCGTGTGAACGCGGTTGCCCCCGGTTTCATTGAAACGGATATGACCAGAAAACTCGATGAAACCGTGAGAGAAAAAATAATGGAGAAAATTCCTCTGGGAGTTATGGGAATGCCGGAAGATGTGGCAAATACTGTCTTGTTTCTGGCCTCGGACAAGGCAAAATATGTAACAGGACAGGTGATTGTCATTGACGGCGGCATGGTCATGTAGTGAACAAAACCCTAGTGAGGGCTAAATAGGAAAGGAAAAACAATGAGTGATAATGATATTGTCACAAAAGTAAAGGAGATCATCGTTGACCAGCTCGGTGTGAATGCCGAGGAAGTGGTCGAAAGTGCTTCATTTATTGAAGATCTGGGGGCAGATTCCTTGGATACCGTAGAATTAGTGATGGCTTTTGAAGAAGCGTTCAATGCTGAAATACCTGATGAAGACGCTGAAAAATTAAAAACAGTCGGCGACGCCATCCGGTATATTGAGAGTAAAATAAAAAAGTAAATTTTTTAGTGTTAAAATAATCAAAGAAGGAATTTTTCACTTCCCGGCTGAGCTGAAGTGAAACGGTTTTTCCTTCTTTTTTTTTACAAGAAGGATCTTAAAGAAAGAACCCCCATGGATGGATTGAGACGAGTTGTCATAACAGGAATTGGAGTTTTGAGTTCATGCGGCAAAAACGTGGAACAATTTTGGTCGTCCCTGATTGAAGGACAATCCGGAATTGACAGGATCACTGCCTTTGATCCAACAGCTTTCCCCTCTCAGATTGCCGGAGGTATAAAGGATTTTAATGCATTGGAACATTTCAACAGCAAAGAAGTCAAGAAAATGGACCGGATGATACAATTTGCCGTTGTTGCAAGCCGGCAAGCCATGAAAGATTCCGGAATCATCCTGGAAAAAGAGGACCTGACCCGTATTGGCGTCCTATTTGGCTCCGGTATAGGCGGATTATCAACCATAGAAACTGAACATAATGTTTATCTCAGCCGCGGTCCAACCAAGATCACTCCATTTTTCATTCCCATGGAAATCGTCGATATGACTTCAGGGATCATTTCCATTGAATTCCACGCAAAAGGACCGAATTTTTCCATTGTTTCCGCCTGTGCCACAGGAAGTCATTGTATAGGTGAATCCGCAAGGATCATCTCCACAGGTGACGCTGATGTGATCATCACAGGCGCTGCTGAAGCAGCCATTACTCCTTTAGGCATGGGAGGATTCTGTTCCATGAAAGCCTTATCCAGAAACAATGAAAATCCCAAATCCGCATCCCGCCCATTTGATCTGAACCGGGACGGATTTGTCATGGCAGAAGGCTCAGGCGCCCTGATTCTGGAAGAATACGAACACGCAACATCCCGGGGTGCTAAAATCTATGGCGAGTTGATCGGATATGGATTGTCCGGAGATGCCTATCATATCACACAGCCAGCTCCTGAAGGCGAAGGAGCGGTTCGTGCCATCAATATGGCATTAAAAAAAGCACGGATCAATCCTGAAGCAATTGACTATTATAACGCACATGGCACGTCCACAAAATATAATGATGAAATGGAAACCCTGGCGGTAAAAAATTCTTTTGGATCCCATGCGAAAAAAGTCCCGGTTTCCTCAACCAAATCCATTACAGGACATATGCTGGCCGCAGCCGGTGCCGTTGAGTTAATCGCGGTCGTAAAAGCCATGGAAACGGGTCTGATCCCGCCAACCTGGAATTTGACAACTCCTGATCCGGCATGTGATCTTGATTATGTTCCAAATTGTCCCAGAGAAGCTAACTTAAACATCTGCATGTCCAATTCGCTAGGTTTTGGCGGACACAATGCCACTTTGATCGTAAAAAAAATGTAAATCATATGCAAGAAAACCCCAGTCCTTCATTGATACAGGCAAATGTGAAAGTGAGGGGAATAGTGCAGGGGGTATGTTTTAGATATTTTGTCCTGGAAAAAGCCCGCAATCTTCAGGTAACGGGATGGGTGAGAAATTGTACTGACGGCACGGTTGAAGCAGTCATTCAGGGAACCCAAATGGATGTGGATGCCATGCTGGATCATATCCAAAAAGGTCCGCCTATGGCTCAAGTCGAGAACATGGATATTTCAAGGGGGAAACCTGTTCCCTTGTTGAGGACGTTTGAGATACGCCGGTGAAAAACATTTATTTCCCCAACCCGATCACCCTTTCCCAGTCCATCATCATCATTTCAACAACAGGAAGATTAAACGCTTCCATTCTATTTGACATACAAAGCTATTATCAGAAACTCGGTTATCAGGTCCGTATAGGTAAAAGCTGTTTCATTTCAAGAAAACTCAATGAAGCGGATGATCAGTCCCGGGCAAAAGAAATCATGGATGCCATTGTGGATCCAAAAATCGGGGCCATCATTTTTGCCTGCGGAGGGGAACATTCGGAAAGGCTTCTCCCCTATCTGGACCCTTTAAAAATCCGTAAACATTCCAAAATCATCATCGGATATTCTGACATCAGTTCCATCCTCTCTTACTTTGTCGAAACCTGTCACCGGGTGGTTTATCATGGGAGAATGGCCTTAGATGCCACCTCCAACACAAAAAAACAGACGAAAATGCTGCGTGAAGTCCTGGAAGGCCGTTTATCTAAAATCAATCTTCCTTCTTTGAAAGTGCTTCGTCCGGGTAAAGCTGAAGGGGTTTTAAAGGGGGGGTGCATCAGCGTATTGACCAAACTGCTTCGTGGAGAATACGAACCTTTTTATCACCATTGCATCCTGTTTATTGAGGACATCCATGAATCCATCCATTCCCTTTCCCATTTTTTTAATTCATTCGATAAGGCAAAAAAATTCAATCACCTGAAAGGGGTCCT
>JAFGBW010000108.1 GCA_016932965.1 Candidatus Auribacterota bacterium | reverse complement strand
TCTTTCCATTTATTTGAAATGCTCATTTACAACCTCTGTCAATAAAGCCGGGAGACAGGAGTCAGAATACAGAATCCCACTCAACCGGCGCTTTTTATTTTCATTGTTTTTTCACGGATATTGTTATATTTCTTGCAATGGTTCACGATTCGGGAAATGAAAATAGCAATAATGCCAAAATCAAATTTTGGATTATTCCGGATTTTCACTCCTGAATTCTGAATTCCCAATGCAAAACAGAATGGATAGTAAATCATAAAAAAATCAACATCCACACGTAATCAATAAGGAGAATCATTCTTCTTATGGAACTGACCCTATATCATAACGGGCATCTGTTAAAGGATTCCGAACTTGTGCTTTCCATCTATGATCAGGGTTTCATCTATGGCGACGGTGTTTATTCGGAACTGCGCGTGTATAACCGTAAACCGTTTAAATTGAAAGAGCATCTGGATCAGTTTTTTTATTCCGCGGAAAAGCTGGAATTGAAAATCGATTTGACGGAAAAAACCATTGAAAAAACCATTCAGGTTCTCCTCGATCTCAATGCTTTTTCTGATGCCATGGCGACCATCATTGTCACGCGGGGAGAGCTGTCCCCCGGCAGGCCCGGCACGCCTTGCCCCAATGTTTTCATCATGACCCGTTCGCTTTTCCCTCTTCCGGATGAAATCCATACTTACGGAGCCAATCTGGCTTTATGCGAAATGCGGGCCTGTCCTGATTCGATTCTGGACAGACAGATTTATACCCTGAGCAGACAGCAGCAGACGTTGTCGCTGATCCAGCTGAAAAAGAAACAGGCATTCGAAGGAATTTTCATCAATATGGAAGGCTGTATCTCGGAAGGGATTCAAAGCAATGTCTTCATCATCAAAGACCAATGCATCATCACGCCGGATTTGATTTGCGGCGTGCAGAACAGGGTGATCCGCGCCACGGTTCTGGATCTGGTCAGGGAAAACGGATACGCTTTTTCAGAAGGTTTCCTGCGGCTGCAGCATCTGTTTGACGCTGATGAATGCTTTATCGCCGGAACTGAATTCGAAGTCCTGCCGGTGATCCGGGTGGAAGACCGTACGATCGGGAACGGCAGACCTGGAAAGATCACCAAATTGCTGATGCAGGCTTACCGGAGCCTCACATTGGGAACCGGTCAGCTAGCAGGACAAAATAAAACTTGAAAATCACCATACTGGGTTCAGGAACTTCTACCGGCGTGCCTCTTCTGGGCTGTTTATGCTCTGTCTGCAAGTCACAGAATCCGAAAAATAAACGGACACGCGCTTCCGTCCTTCTTGAAACGGGGGGAACATCCATTCTTATCGATACGTCAGTTGATTTCCGGAGCCAGGCTCTGCGTGAAAATGTCCGGGAAATCCAGGCGATTCTCTATACCCATGCCCACGCGGACCATCTCCTGGGGCTGGATGACATCCGCCCTTTGAATTTTCTTCATAAAAAAAGCATTCCCTGTTATGGAAATGCCCAGACCGTCAGCCATATCAAGACCCTGTTCTCCTATATTTTTTCCGATACGCAGGAGGGCGGAGGCAAACCCAGGATATCCTTGACGGAAATAGGCATGGATCCATTCGAAATCAGCCGTATTCTGGTCAGGCCTGTTCCGCTCTGGCATGGCAGTCTTTCCATTTTAGGATACCGGATCGGCGGTTTTGCCTATCTGACCGATTGCAGCAGCATCCCCGAAGAATCTTTCGCCATGCTCCAGGACCTTGACATTCTTGTTTTGGGAGCCTTGCGTCAGCGAGTCCATCCAACTCATTTCAGCATCGGGCAGGCCATCGAAGCCTCTCAGAAAATCAAGGCCGGAAGAACCTGGTTTACCCACCTGGGACATGAAATAGATCATGATGTTTTTGAAGCGAGTTTGCCTCCCGGTGTGTTTCTGGCATATGATGGATTGAAGATCGAGATCTGACTCTGGTCCAGCCTGCGTCAGCAGGGAAGCCGTCTCTGGCGGTGGAACGACAAAGGGTGATCATTCCGGAAGCATCTATAACTTAATGTCACCACAGAGGATGGCTGGGAATTGGGAATTGAGAATGAAGGATTGAGAATGGTGAATGGTTGCCAGTTGTTGGGGAATAGTGAAGGGTGAAAGTGAATAGGCGGACGCCTGTAATTTGAGATTCATCATGCCCGATAGGCATGATGTCTTCAGCCTGCGTCTTTTCTGAAACGTTTTCTGCGGTTGATCATGAAATTGGAACCGGAAATTTTTTTGACTTCTTTTTTTATTTCGCTGGCAATGGATGAGGCCTCTCCGGGATGGGAAATCTCTGTGACGGCGGAATCAATGACGGCAATCGAGATTGTGGGCAGGGGGAACTGTCTGATTTTACCGCTCCTGTCCTCGCATTCGATATAACCTTTTGCCCGGTCTTCGTCATTGGCAAAAGTGGAGCTGATGAGATCGAAATTCTGGATGATCTGGTTGCAGCTCTCATGAACCAGTCCGGATTCCGTGATGAAGAAAAAATCGTCTCCCCCGATATGACCCACAAAGCTTTTTTTGGGGGAAAGCCGCCGGATGACATTGATGAGAAGCCGTCCGGTCATCCGGATCAGATCATCGCCTCTGGCAAAACCATAGCGGTCGTTGAAGGCCTTGAAGTTGTCTATATCCACATAACC
>JAFGBW010000107.1 GCA_016932965.1 Candidatus Auribacterota bacterium | reverse complement strand
GGCTCTGGCCATGGATCAGATTCTGGAAGGCACCTATAAGTACGACGGATTGAGGGAAGTGCTTGAAATCACAAAGGCTGAGCCGCACGGCGTCAGCTACGTGCCATGGTGGGAACAGAAGATCGCATCCGTGGTCCCGGGACAAAAGATTCGTCTGCTATACCAGTATAATCCTTCCGCTCCTGTTCCGGTTGCCCAAATCTGGTCCTCCCTGAAAAAACAGTTTCTTTTTACCGAAATCGATTTTTTCGAGGAGGAAGGAGAAGATCAGATCAAAAAGAATTATATCGTGTTTCATAATGATGTGCCGGCCGGGACACCGGGGAGGGTCTTTTTTTATCCTGAGATGACACGCATGAAGGAAGTCGAGATGACGATTTTTCTGGATGAGGCCAAAGGTGAAATTGTCAGAAGATACAAGGGAGAGGTCAAACCGCTCATTAAAATGCCTGAAGGGGTGAGGATCAGCCGGTTCGACATCGAATATTTAAACGGCGCGAATTCAGTCATCGGGGATGAAGAATTGAAAAAGATTTCACCCATGAATAATCCCATAACGGCTGTCCGGTTGTTTGTCACTGCTGAAAAGGGAAGCGAAAGATTCACGCTGCGCTCTTTTGTCAATATCCGGAAAAAGGGAAGCGGGGGAAACGGCTTTTTTTTGACTGAAGGGGCTGTGATCGGCATACCCAATGCCAAAAAAATCAAAACCCTGTCCCTGACGAATTTTGCCGCTGTCCTTGCAGATTCAACGGTGATTTGCGATATCAGGTCCGCCAATGAAAATAAAACCTATCGCGTCAGGATTAAACTGACCCGGAAAAATAATATCCCGTGGCTGCTGCATTATGACATCGAATGCCCCATAGGGGAAATAGTATACAGCCAGGACCCGGATGCCCCGGCTTACAGGGGATTTAATTTTTTAACCGCCGACCGTTCCGGCAGGTACGATTACGGCGTTGATGAAAATGCCGCAGGCGAGGTTGTTTTCGCATCTGATGACGTTCAATTCAAACTGACCAAAGCGGACATCGGCAGCGTGAATCTTCTGATCCGGTAAATCAATATAACTGTTTTGCAGACAGGGAGATTAACATTTTTTGATTTCCCCGCAGAGGCGCTGAGGCGCGGAGAAAATATCATATTCATTCTCCGCGCCTCAGCGCCTCTGCGGGGGGAAAAATATTATGATTTCTTTTGATTGACCGGATATTTTCAATCGTTTAATTTTCATGGTTTGAATGGAAAATGGAAAAGGGAGATCATGAAAAACAAGGAATTTTTTCTTTTCAGGTTCGTTAAAAAAATTTTTGTCACTGGACTCGTGAACATCCTGCCCACTATTTTAGTCATTGCCATATTGGTCATTGCGTATAATTTTTTGAACCGGAGTCTTGGTGAACCCATTAATTTGCTGATAAAGAAACAGATGTCCGGTCCCTGGAAGCATATTTCCATCAATTATTTCGGGATTGATGAAAAGCTGTTTGAGCCGATTGTACAGGAATCCTATGAGGAAATGGTCAAAAGAATCCAGGACCGCTCCGTTTCCTTTTACGAGGCGAACCTCAATCTGGAGCGCGCTAAAAGGTCATTTGAGCAGGAAGCCACCCCGTTGATCCAGAGAAAGGAAAGCTCGGGGGATCCTGAATATAAAAAATTTCTTGAAGGCAAGATCCAGGATATCCGCATTCGTGTCCGTCTGGAGGAAGCGGAGACAAGACTCCAGATGGAACAGGTCAAGCTCAGGCAGGAAATCGAGCGTGAAAATCAGATGCGGCTTGAGAAAATAAAATGGGGAGATGACAAGCACGCGAAATTGAAGGAAGCCATTGATAAGCGGTACCCCAATATCATCGGCCTTTTTCTGTCACTGGTGATCATTTTCTTTATCGGGGTGCTTTTGACCAGTTTTCTGGGCAGAACCGTCACCAAGATGTGGGAGAAGATACTGGCCGCTCTGCCTCTGATTGGAAAGCTGTATCCTTATGCCAAACAATTTACGGAGTTCATCTTTCAGGAAAAGAAGGCCATGGATTTTCAGAGCGTGGTGCTGCTGCAATACCCCAGGATCGGGATATATTCCATTGGTTTTGTCACAGGTGAAGGAATCGGCCCGAATAAACCGGATGAAAGACTGGTTTCAGTCTTCATGCCCAGTTCCCCGACACCTTTTACAGGGTACACCGTCATGGTGAATGAGAAAGATCTGATCCCGCTTACTATAACCGTGGAAGAGACGATCCGTTTTCTGGTTTCCGCTGGCGTCCTCAAACCCGGAAATCCCGTTAATAAAATGAATCAAAAAATGATTGAAAAACAATAGGGCGGATTCGAAGATTGCCGCCTTTGACAGGCAAGATGACCAGGGAGATAAAAGAAGATGGCAAATTATATGACCAGGGCCTCGTTTGAACGTATATACGAGGAGTTGAAACAGATTCAGGAAAAGGACATTCCTCAGATCAGCAAGGCGAAATTGCAGGCGGCCCAGGAAGGGGATTTGAGTGAGAACGCCGAATACATCGGCTGCAAGGAAAAGCTGGATCAGCTTCATGCCCGTTACGCCAATCTGCAAAAACGGATTGCAGGTGTCAGTTACATCGATGATCTGAAAATTCCCTGCAGTGTGGTCTCAGTCGGCACTAAAGTGGAATTAGAGGAAGTGGAAAAAAAGGAAAAGATAACCTATACCCTTCTGGGGAGCGAGGATGTGGATCTCGAAAAAAGAATCATCTCCATTTCTTCCCCTATTGCCAAAAGTATGATCGGTAAACGTGTGGGCGATGAGATCGGGATGCGGACCGAGGAAATAGAAAAAAAATATAGGATTTTAAGCATCAGGCACTTTAGGGAGAATTGAGAATAAAATTGTCGGGTTGCTAAATTAGCATTCTGTTTATGCTGTCAATATATTTTATAAATAACTTTGTTATACTAAAAAAATAATTTATATTAATTTTTAATTCTCAATTCTTAATTCTCAATTAATCATGTACTATGAGAAGATGATATTTAAAGTAAACAGCAATAACCTATTTAGCCATCTCTTATAATAGAAGCACATATGTTTTTACGTTTCACTGTTTTCATCACCGGCGCTGTTGTCATGATCGTGGAGCTTTTAGGCACCAAGATCATTGCCCCTTTTTTCGGGTCCACCGTGTACACGTGGACCGCTTTGATTGCCGTGACCATGGTTTCTCTCTCAGCCGGATATTATCTGGGAGGACATGTTTCCGATAAACTGCTTTCCAAAGACCGTCTGTACTGGATCATTCTTTTTTCCGCCGTTTTTTTGCTCGTGATCCCCTTCCTCCAGTTTCCCGTGTTGAAATTGGGATCAAAATTCGGATTGAGGAGCGGAGTGCTCATTTCTTCGTTTATTCTTTTTTCAGTGCCTCTCCTTTTATTGGGCATGGTGAGCCCCTTCAGCGTTAAATTGTGCTACCAGGACAAAGCCCGTTTGGGAAAAACAGTGGGGTCCCTTTACGCCATTTCTACCGTGGGAAGCCTCGTCGGCACGATTTTGACTGGCTTTTTTTTCATACCTCATTTTGGGAACCTGCATATTCTCTTGGGCTGCTCCGTGACCCTTATTTTGCTCTCCGCTTTTTTTTTTCTTGCCGCATCGGGAGGAAAAGATAGGACCATCCGGGGCGGTATAATCGTTTTTCTGCTTGTTTTTGCCTGGATTGTTGGTCGTTATTCTCATCAGAATTCTGTTTTTGTTAAAGACAAGTTTATTTACAAGGTGATTGACAGGGCCAATTCCAATTATGGCAATTTGAGGATTGTGGATATCGCCTACGCGGAATCCCCTGACGCCCCTTTTCAAAGGGATCTCTATAATGACGGGCTTTGTCAGAACAGAATCGACTTGAGAACCGGTAAATCTCTGGTTCCTTTTTCATACGCGTTGAAGGGCCTGATCGCGCTGACTAATCCGGCTCCAAAGACCCTTCTTTGCATCGGAACGGGAGCCGGCATACTGCCGATGGAATTCTTTGAAATGGGAGTGGAAGTGGATGCGGTTGAAATCAATCCCCAGATCCACACTATGGCTAAAAAATACTTTAATTATTCTGATTCCAAGGCCCATACGATTGAAGCGGACGGGCGCTATTATCTGAACAGTACGGAAAAAAAATATGATGTGGTGATCCTGGACGCTTTTTTGGGAGACTCTGTTCCGGCGCATCTTTTGACCATAGAAATGTTTCGGACAATCAAATCCCACTTGAACCAGGATGGTGTTCTGGTCGTCAATTTTTTCGGCATCAGAAAGAATGATATGGCTGTGGATGCGCTGTATACTATGCTGAAAAAAACGTTTACCCATGTGAACGCCTATTCCAAAAGTGAAGTGAAACTCACGAACATTTATTTTTCAGCCTCGGACAAGGAACCCGCCTCCAGGTTCGTTTTCTCCGAAGGCCCCCCTCCCTTTCTGGCCAAGATATTGAAGGACATATTTTCTCATCCCCTGGAGATGTTCTATGATGAAACGCTGATCCTGACTGACAATAAAAACCCAGTTGAAATATGGGATTTGAAAAACAGGGAGGAAGTCAGAAAACGGATCCAGTCGTTCTTCCTGATGGATATATTGGCCTAGAAGCAGACTTTTTTCCGTCGAATTTCCTTGGAAAATAATTAATTCGCTAAGCATCACCTCAGGTGGCGGTCTGGTTATGTCTGACAGATAAAGTATTTTAAAAAATAATTATCTCCAAGAAGGATATGAAAAGCACGAAGGGAAGTAGAAGAAAATATTGAGTTGTGGGTTGAAAATGGTAAATGGTTGATGGTTGTTAGTTGGGAGTTATTTC
The DNA here is from genome assembly GCA_016932965.1 of Candidatus Auribacterota bacterium. GTDB lineage: Bacteria > Auribacterota > JAFGBW01 > JAFGBW01 > JAFGBW01 > JAFGBW01. The sequence goes on along the minus strand of JAFGBW010000107.1, from coordinate 2,522 downwards.
GTTTTTCCTTCTGCGCCTCTGCGGGAGTAATTTTCTTGCGAGTGTCAGCGAAGCAACCTCCCTCTCCGTGTCCTCCGCGTTGGACCTATTTATTCTGAGTCCACAAGGGAATAAGCGGCTTCCATCAGATGGATGGCTCCTTTGGGAGAGAGTACGCTGGAAAAAAGCACGAAATCGTTGACCGGGATTTGGGGGATTTTAAAAAGGCTGTGTTCACCCATATAACGGATCAGCCTGGGGATGGGGGTGTCTTTCAGGCGCGCCAACGTTACGTGGGGCGTGAATTTCCTGCTCTCAGGTTCCAATCCCAATTGAACAAGCACACGGTCGATTTTGTTTTTGAGACGCAGCAGCATCTCGTTTTTTTCAATGCCCGCCCATAACACGTTGGGTTCTTTATGGGGCGGGAAATAGCCGATTCCTTTCAGCGTGACAAGAAAAGGTGGTATATCGACATCGGCGAGAGAATCCAGGATTTCCTTGAAGGTCCCCCCGTCCGTTTCACCGATAAAACGAAGTGTGAGATGCATCTGCGGTTTCTCCACCCATTTTGCACCCGGAACCCCGCAGCATAGTTCGGATAATTTTTCCTTGATCTCTTCAGGGAAATCAATCCCGACAAATAAACGAACCATGGGGTCTCCTTTACTAGCTTATTTTTTAATAAAAGGCAGATAACATGAGGTGATGTTTTTGTGTTTAATTATAACTGACTTAGTAAGAATTGAGAATTGAGAATTTAGAATTGAGAATGAATATGACTCCCGCAGGGGCACAGAGAAGGGGGGTTTGACTTATGAGTGTTGAGTTGGAATGGTGAGAGGCGTTATTAGCTGCCGCTCACCAGGTATTATTTGCCATTCACTTTTGTATTTCGGACAGGATTAACAGGATTTTTTTCAACTAATGACCAACAACTGTCAACTATCTCAACCATTCATAATTAATCTGGTAAACCACCGTTTCAGCCTTTGGATTCGTAAAGTATGACAATTCCGGAAGCATCTATAATTTAATTTCACCACGGACACAAAGAGCACGGAGAAAGTCATCATGCCTATAAGGCGTGATGAAGCTCAAATGCCCAATTTCAAATTTTTAAATTACAGGCGTCCGCCTTTTTTTCCTCCGTGCTCTTCGTGTCCTGGTGAAAAAATAAGATTTTTTATTTTAAACAAAATGTTTTGAGCGGTTCACATTAAAGCTGCCAGCTCTGCCGGCAGTATATTTACTTTTCTTTTTATTTGTTTTAATAGGGAATGCATGGTATTATTATTTTGGAAGATAGGCGGTTTTTTGCCGTTTTCTAAAGGGGAAGGATCCATGAAAACAAAACAAAAGCAGGGGAATACTCCGGAAGCATTCACCCTGATTGAGCTCCTGGTGGCAGTCGGCATTGTCGTTTTGCTGGTCGGCCTCTTTCTTTCTGCACAGCAAGGGTCGTCTGATAATGCTAAAATCGTCAAAACCAGATACATTCTGAATAAAATCACTGAGGGAATAAAAGCCTATGAATCCGATTGGGGTGCGCTTCCTTCCCGCACATGTTTTCTGGTCAGTAATGATGGCGTACTTGCCGAAGCGAACGCCAGGGGGATCACTTTGACGAATCCAAGGGAATACATCAGCGGTTTGCCTACGGCTTTATACAATGAGCTGTCTTGTATCTCAAATAAATGGTATTGTCCGGTCTACCTGAATAAATCTGCTGCGAATTGGGCATCTCATGCCTGTCAGAAGGCGAATAATTCACATGGTTGTTATTTTTATAGCGGCATACCGGCTTACCAGCATCCGGGCGGGACTGACGCTCTCGTGTTTAAGTCAGAATGGTGGATATCTCTGTCGAATCTGATTTCCTACGCCGCGGATGCATGGAACAACATGATTTATTATACCAGAATTTACGACGCGAATAATAATATTGTCGGTTATGTCCTGATTTCACCCGGGCCTGACGGAAAAACCTCTTACGATTCCAACAAAGATACATGGACGATGGGCAAGGGGACCTACACCCCCAATTCATCTGCGCCTGAAGACAAAGACAACATCATCCTTGCCTCTTAAATGACCTACGAACTTCTGGACAGCGGAAATGGGAAGCGCCTGGAAAAAATCGGGGGAGGTCTTTTTATCCGGCCTGCTTTTTACGCCGTGTGGCCTGCCAGGCTTTCATCTTCCTTCTGGAAAAGGGCCGGTTTTGAATTCCAGGGACAATCTGACGGGGGAAAAGGCCGCTGGGTCCGCCACAGTCCGCCTTCACGGTCGATTTTTTTCATTGAATACAGCGGCTTTCATTTTGAATGCCGTCTGACGGATTACGGTCATGTGGGGGTTTTTTTTGAACAAAAGGACCAGTGGGCCTGGCTTGAAAAAAATACTTATTCCGGCGCTCAATACCTCAATCTTTTTGCCTATACAGGAGGCTCTACATTTGCCGCCGCAAAAAAAGCCGCGGTGACCCATGTGGATTCCTCAGGATCAGTCCTCTCCTGGGCAAAAAAAAATGCCGACCTCTC
>JAFGBW010000106.1 GCA_016932965.1 Candidatus Auribacterota bacterium | reverse complement strand
ATGCTGAAACACGCTCATGGAGTCTTCTATATCATGATATCCCTCAATCAGAAAGAAAGATATCCGTCTTTCATGCGGATGATCCTGCCTACCATGAAACAAAATTATATTTATTCGCGCAGAGGCGCTGAGACGCAGAGGAAAAAATGAATACCCCGAAATAGAACGGGAAGCATAGAAACAGTCATGAGTTTATGATTTAATTTTTTTATCCAAAAAGGATAGATTGATCTCATGAAAATCCTGCAATCAATCCTAAATCTGAAGAAACAGACCTGCGGAAAAGCTGATAAAGGTTTTTATACGGATCCCGACCCCAGTACAAATGTATAAGACTGCTGGACCAACGGGAAGATCATCAAAGTGGACACAAACGGCGACGGAAAATTCGAGAAAATTTTTCCCATAGAAAACGGAAGGGTTTTATTTCCTGATGAATCGCCCGGGATTCCCGCTGTTAAAAGCGGGCCCATCATTAAACCCAGAACCCTGGCTAAAAACCAGATCTTGTTTTCCGGTATCATGACAAATAATTCTCAACATCAGGCGCTGATCAATGATGAAATTTTTACTGCAGGGGCTATGATAAATAATTATGTCATCAGGGAGATCAATGACAACCAGGTGATTCTGGTTTCAAGAACCAATCCCAGTAAACAAATCATCCTTCCCCTGGGGACCGTGGTTACGGTCGAAGACAATTGATTCCGAAGTTCGGCGCCAACATCTGATAGGATCCTAAAAACATCATTCGTGTATTGTTTAACACCAGAATCGATGGTTATTCCTGTTTCAGATTCAGGAATAAAAACGATTGGGATTTCCCTCAATTCCTCCGAGGATAGACAAAATGTGTTTTTTAAGGTAAATTATATTATGAATATTTTCTGGTTGCTACACCGTTTGTTAATCCTCACTCTGGTTCTTGCCTTGTGGCTGGAGCCAGGAATGATCCATGCCTCAGAATGGTTCGGTAATCCTGCGTCCACTCTGGCGCCGCAGAGTCTTTTTGCTGACGGAAAAACAATCCAATCTGAACCTGAAACACATTCTTTAATAAAACAAATCGTTAAATATTCCATTATTCCGGTTGCTGGGTGCGCTGCCATAGTCTTCATCTATTATTTTTGGGGGTATTCGGTCATGTATAAATGCCTTGCAGCCGCCGCTGCCCTAATGATCATCGGAACTTCTGCCGCAATCCTGTATTGGATAAAATCCATCCATTCAGCTATTCCCCTCTATGCTTTTCTGCTGTATCTTCTGGGATTAAGCGTGTTTGACGTCGTCTATCTATTTTTCAACCGGCAGCTGCCCCATGATGCTGATCTGATCGCTTATAAAATGTATCATGCCTTTCGCCCAAAAAGACAGCAACTCGTCGTATCCCCCTCTTCATTTCAATCTTCCTTCCGCCAGATAGGTGAAGGCCTGGATTACTCCCAGGTTGTTGTCAGGAGAGAGAGGTCTGTTAAGGAAACCGGGACCTTGAATTTACTCAGAATCGGCCTTGAACAAAATATCCTGTTTCCCGTAAAGTCCCGTGTTGCTCCCAGGGGATTTTTGAAGTCCACGCTGGTATTGGAGGACGAATTTAATCATTACCAGGCCGTTGCAGCCATAAACGGTCCTTATACCAGTCAATCCATTCCGGGATGGATTGTCATCAATGGCAGGGAATTGCAGGGATATAATCCCAATATGGAATTAGCGGCGGATTTTGTCAAAAGGGGATATTCCGAAGCCGTGTTATGGTATACCAAAAAAGGGACCGCGCACATATCCAGGGCCAGTGACGGATTGAAAAAACAGCTTGAGTCTCAAATCCAGGACATTCAATTCATTATCCAGAACGGGCCGATGATTATTGAAAACGGATCGATCTCTCCTGCCATCGCGGATAATCTCGAAGATTCAAAAAAAACAGCCCATTCCGCTGTCGGAATTGATTCAGACGGAAATGTCTATTTTTTAAATTTTGATCCCCGGCTGGGACTGCCCCTCTCCTTTGATGGTATTTCCATGCTTGAATTCGGCAGATTCATGCTTGCTGAAGCAGAAAAAAACGGAATCAGGCTCGTTCATGTGATGAGCATGGATTATGCCTCCATGAGCCAGCTTCATGTCAGGAAAAATCAGAAATACGGCTTTAAAGGTTTTTCGAGAAACGGGGGAGTTGAAACCAATGTGTCCCTGCTTGTTTTACCCAGAACAGCGCCTGTTAAGGAAACCAGAAAACGACCCAGCGAATGGTACGATGATCCGGCTCCTTTTGGAAAATGGTTTAAGGCACAGGGTCAATACCCTCCCCCGCAGATAATCAGAAATAATACAAACCGCACATCCCGATTCAGGTTCGATTTTAAAGAAACAAATATAAGGGTGGTCCAGATGCGCCCTTTACTCCCTCCTGGAGCTCATGTAAAAGGCATATCATTCAAACTCCATTCGACCCTGCCTTTAAAAAACATTCGTATGGGTTTTACCGGTCCTTACGGGACTTTTCCGGGACATGTCCGCGCAAAAGAATATTATGATCCGGCAACAGCCGTAGTGTATTTCCCCACCACAGTCCTGCCCTTTAACCAGGATTCTGTGGACATGAAAAGATTTGATCTGATTTTCAACGATGACGGCATCCGGAATCCTGGAAGAGATTTTTCAGTAACCATCAGTGACCTGAAATTCGACAAAGGCTACCCTGTCTGGGATGGTAAAATAATATATTCCCCAGCGATCAACCGAAGCTCATGATGCTTCATGAGCTTGACAAAGAATCCTTATGTGGTAACTCTTTAATTGTGAAAAAACCTCCTTTTACTTCAACATTATTTTTTGTCTGTTATTTTCTTTTCTCATCACCGTT
>JAFGBW010000105.1 GCA_016932965.1 Candidatus Auribacterota bacterium | reverse complement strand
TTTTAAAAGAAATAATTTCACCACGGATGGGGTGAGGAATTGAGACTCGAAGCCAGGACGGCGAAGAGGGACAGCTTGCCTGCCTGAAAGGCAAGGGCAGGATGGCCGCAGTCCAATTTAGAATTAAGAATTGAGAATGGGAACATAATGAATAGCGAAGGGAAGGGGAACAGGCGGATGCCTGGAATTTGAGATTTGAAATCTGTCATCTGGGATTCATCATGCCTTAATGGCATGATGGCACTTTCCGTGGTTAAAAATAGAAAATGTAAATATTTCACAGTTTATTTATTAAAACAAACCGCGATGCAGAGGTTCACGTTTCAAGCTACCGGCACAGCCTTTGGTATTTGACTTTATAAATCATTTTGGTGTATTTCGTGATTTTCGTGGTTTCTGATTTTCATGTTTTAAGGATAACTAAATTAAATTGACAGAACCGCGGAGTCATCTTACTCTGCAACTTTTGAATACAACCCAAATGAGGATCCTCTCCATGTTTTCGATTTTAAGAAACTCTTTATTGTGCGTCTGTGCCGCTGCATCTCTCTGCGCGGAAGAGGGCATCAATCCCGTTTCCCAGGAATATCAGAAAGGCATGCATTTTTTCGATAAGGGTAATTATAAGAAATGCGTTAAGATCTTAAAAAAAATCATTAAAAAAAATCCCAACGTGACAGATCTTGGCAGAATCCAGGTCCAGATCGGCAAAACCTATGAGGCCATGAAAAAATACAAAAAGGCTTTCAAGGCATATGAAGTCATCTTTAGAAAATATCTCGAATATCCCAATCCGGAGGAAATCATCGAGCGGGAATACCAGATAGCGGAAAAATATTCCTCAGGCCAGATAAAAAAAATCCTGGGTATGGATTTTCATGAAAACAATAAGACCGCGCTTGAAATCTACGACCGGGTCATTAAAAACGCGCCTTTCGGCCCTTATGCACAGCCGGCTTTTTTAAAATCCATTCATATTCTGATTAAAACCAAGCAGTTCAAGGAGGCCGACGAAAAAATCAGTCTTTTCAAAAAGGCGTATGAAAATTCCAGCCATCTCGACGAAATTTATTACCTGGATGGATACAATGAATATCTTCAGATCAAACGTTCCGATTACGATCAGACCCGGACTGTCCGTGCCGTTGAAAAATTCAGGGATTATCTGAAAAGATATCCGACAGGCGAATTTTATGACAAGGCGAAAGAACTTCTGCATGAAGTCAGCAAGACGAAATGTGAAAATGACCTGAAAACCGCGGAATTTTACCTGAAACAGGGCAACCGGGAGGCGGCAAACAAATATTATCAGTCCATCATCAAGGATTTTCCTGATACCGAATGGGCGAATGAAGCTCAAAAACGGCTTTTGGGATGAAGCATCAATGTGGGGACAATAAATGAATCTCGCGCAGAGGCGCTGAGACGCAGAGGAATAAAATTCACCATGGAGGTTTTTGAGCCGATAGCAACAAGTTTGCCGCCTATGGCGGATGTGACCGACTGAAAATAAATAAAATTAAAAATGATCTTCACAGAAAAATTGTTCCTCCCGTTCCCGAATAGGGCCTTCATGATGGTTTGGGCCGGACTCTGTCTTTTTATGATCTCAGGATGCGGATACAGGCTCGGATCCATGCCGGTGGGAAACATCCGTACCATCGCGATCAGTCAGGTGGAAAATAAAACCGGAAAAACCATCATCCAGGAATCCTCCGTGGCGAACGCACTCATTGCCGCCTTCAACCGTGACGCCACGGTAAAAGTGGCCGATAAGGAATTAAGCGAAGCCCAGCTTTTTATGACTTTGACCGGTTACCATCAGCAGGCGCAGTCTTTTTCACAAAATGATGTCGGGGATTCTTTCCGCCTGGTTCTTTCCGCGCAGGTCATCGTTAAACGCGCCTCATCCGGAGAGGTTCTTCTGGACAAAACCATCCAGGGTGAAGCCACGTATCAGGACGTTAGCGACCAGCCGGAAATGGAAAGAATCATGTTGAATACCGCTGTCAAGAAACTCTGCACGGACATCGTCCGGACCGTCATCGAAAGCGGCTGGGAAGGGAAATAAGCGGTAATTCCGGCTAGAGGGAATTTTATCATCATTTTTTTTCTCGCGCAGAGGCGCAGAGGCGCAGAGAATGGTTAATGGTTGATAATTGTTGGTGAATATAATATTTGCACCGGGCGAAGCGAGGCAAGATTATCTCCGTGCTCTCTGTTGTGAAAAATTCTTTCTGTTCCCTCTGCGCCTCAGCGCCTCTGCGCGAGAAATTATTTTTATTATCATTTTCCTGAAGGAGTATCCATGCGGCCGAAGGAATTCGGACAGATGATCAAAAAAGGGGAATGTCCCCCGGTTGTCTTTTTTCTGGGAGATGAGGATTACTGGAAAGGGCTTTACATCAGGACCCTTTGTTCCCGCTTGTTTAAAAATAATGAAAGTACTTTAAATTTTTTTGTTCTCAGCGCTTCCAACATCCCTCCCCCAGAAGTAACGGATCAGGCCAATGAACTCGGTTTTTTCGGGAGCAAAAGACTCATCCATTATAAACATATTGATGAACTCGATTCCGAAGAAGCCCAATGTCTCGTCCGTTATGTCAAATCCCCCAATCCTGACACGGTTTTAATTCTGGACACAGACGAACCGGAACTCCCGAAATCCATGAGTCTGGTGACGGAAATCCCTGTTGCGGAGGTTCTCTTTATCATCGGAAAAAACAACCGGGCTGAATTGAAAGATTTCATCGCGTTCAGACTCAGGGAACTGGGAAATTTGACTCTGGAAAGAGGGCTGGAAGAAGACCTCATGGAAGCTTTTCCGGCAAACCTGCGTCTTCTCTCCAGCAACCTGGAAAAAATGGCGGCTCACCGGAATTACTTGTCGCCTTTGACAAGAAAGGATTTTCTGGTGGTTTCTCCCCTTCTCGGCGAAATAAATAACTTCGTTTTCCTGGACGCCGTCGTTGAAAAAAAACTGTCCGCGGCATTGCAGATTAAGACCCATCTTTCCAGAAATAAAGAGCTTGTTTTTCCTTTGGTCGGATTACTGCGGAGTCAGTTTGAAAAACTGCTCACGGCCAAGGAAATGAAAAAACAACAAATGGCTTCAAAAGAGATTGAAAGCCGGTGCCGGATATCCGTTAATTCCTGGGCCAGGGAGAAATTCTGGAGACAATGCGACCATCTGAGCGAGGAAGAACTGAACCGGAAATATTCCCTGATTGCGCAATGCGACTATCAGCTGAAAACCTCAGGGATTTC
>JAFGBW010000104.1 GCA_016932965.1 Candidatus Auribacterota bacterium | reverse complement strand
GGAGACGAATTTTCCGGCGAGAATATCCATGTATGGGAAATTTCCTCGGGAAAGATAAAGCGGTCGTTCAACCTTGAAGTGCTTAACGGGCCACCGGTTGTTTTTTGTCATGGAGGAGAGAGCCTTCTCGCGGGTGGAAAAGACGGGCTGTTACGGCTGTGGGATATCTCTTCCGGTAAACTGATCCGGGAATATAAGGCAGGTATATCTGGTGAGGTCAGCGCGCTTGTCTTAACCCGGGATGGAAACAAAATGATTGCAGCATACGATTATCATGACGAAAACAAAGCCGGATCTGTGAATACCATTAGTGTCTGGGATATCGATACCGGTGAAAATATGTTGTCCTTTAACAACAGCAGCTATTCGACCGTGGCTCTGGCTCTTACGCCCGACGGTAATCAACTCCTATCCTCAGATTGGGGAGCGGACAGTGTCAAGGTTTGGGATATTCATTCAGGAACACTCATCAAATCATTTCCCACGGGTGGGACTTCGGCTATCGCGATCAGCGCCGGCGGCCGCTACGCCTTGTTCGGCGGATTCATGAATTTCAGCCTGGTGGAACTTGCGACCGGAAAAGAAATAAGAAAAATAAGCCAGGGCATCCGGGACTGGGCGCAATCCATCCATTTCAGCCCGGATGGCTTATATGCACTTATCGGCGATCAGGTTCCGCAGCCCAAATTATGGGATCTCACTTCGGGTAAGTTGATCAGGACCTTTGGTGGATATGCGGGACAAACCTTGACCGCTCGGATCGCTCAAACGGGAAATCTCCTGATGACCGCGCACGGCTACAGTAAGAGTTTGAGTTTATGGGACTATCAAAACGGCATTCAGTTAAAAACAATCAAGAATGACCCGGGTTGCCTCTCCACATCCGCTTCCATGAGTGCGGACGGGGCGAGGATCGCTTTCGGCGGATGGGATATGGCCGCGGAAAATTCATATGTCTCCATATGGGATACGAAGAATGCAAAAAAAACAATACAAGTACACCCAGCGGAAAGATCTTCCCTTCATCCCAGGTCCCCCGTTTTTACGAAAGACAATCAAAGAATCATATGGGCCTTAGGCGCGGAGGTCATCATCAGTGATGCACAAAACGGAAGTGAGGTCAAAAAGTTCAATCTAGGTCACAGTAATATCTGCCAAATAATGCTGGATCCTACTGAAAAATATGTACTGACACATGATGATCTAATGAATTCAACATTAATGGATTTAACCACCGGTGACATACTGGAAACCTATCCGCACGCGAGATGCACCTTCAGCCGTGACGGGGAAAAATTATATGCATTGGCGGACATTTCTGAAAAAAACGCGGTGTTAAAAGAAATGGATTTATCCGCATTAAAAGAAAAGGTCCTATTCCGATTCGGATTTCACGCGATGGTCCGTGATGGCGGGAATGATATGGCCAATTATATTGAAAAAATTTTGGCTGGACCCAATCAAGATGATCTGTTCTTTTTCGATTCCTTTAAAAAATTCATATATCAAATTGATTTAAAAAAAGCCGCCATTACCGATACTTTCAAAGGCCATACCGACGAGATTACCAATATTGACACCACTCCTGACGGGACCTTTCTCTGTTCCAGCAGCCATGACGGGACCACGAAATTCTGGGATATTGAAACCGGAGAGGAAGCCGCACAATTTATCAGCTTTTCAGACGGTGAATGGATTGTCATTACGCCGGAAGGATTTTTTAATGCATCGCCCAATGGCGCGAAATATCTGAATGTCAGGATCGGCAATCACGTTTACAGCATCGACCATTTTTATGAGAAATACTTCAACCCGGTTTATGTTGCATCTGTTTTGAGGGGAAAGGTGACTCAGCCTGCCTCGGACATACGGCAAGGCGTGGCATTGCCTCCTCGAATAACGATTATATCCCCATCGAATGAAGCCGAGTTTAAAAACGATGAGGTTGAAATTATTGTTTCCGCCGAAGATACGGGTGGTGGAATTGATGAGATACGACTTTTCCAAAACGGAAAAGTCATTGGTGAAGAAATTCGAGGTATTGGGGTCGTCCCTGCTGAGAATAAGCGCGTAAAATCCTATACAGTCACACTCGTTGACGGTGTGAATACCTTCAGGGCGATAGGGTTCAGCAGGGACAGGACGGAATCGAATCCTGCAGAGATAACCTTAACCCTGCTTGGGCCAGAAAAAAAGATTTCCCTCCATGTCCTGGCAGTGGGTATAAACCGGTATAAAAATCCGGCGCTGAACCTGAATTACGCTGAACCCGACGCAAGGGAAATAGCGGATTTCTTCAGGCAGAGAGGCTCGGGGTTGTTTAAACACGTTCAGGTCACCGATGTCTACAATGAACAGGCTACAAAAATCGAGTTGCTTTCCAGGTTGAAGGCGCTTCAGGATACAAATCCCCAGGATGCCGTGTTGATTTATCTGGCAGGACACGGCGAAAATATTGATGAACAATGGTATTTTATCCCTTATGAATTGGTCTATCCGGAAAGAGAAGGGGAGATCCGGGGAAAAGCCATTTCATCCGATGAGCTATCCGGCCTCATCAAAAATATCACCGCACAGAAAGTACTGGTGTTGATCGATGCCTGCAAATCCGGGGCGGTTTTACTGGCATTCAGAGGATTTGAAGACAGAAAAGCCTTATCGCAGTTATCAAGAGCTACCGGCGTACATATTGTTGCGGCCTCGTCAAAGGATCAGTTCGCCACGGAGGTCAAAGAATTGGGTCATGGCGTATTCACCTATACATTGCTTGAAGGATTAAGCGGAAAAGCCGTCGGTAAAGGAGAAATCATCACCGTCAGAAAATTGATGGGGTATATCGAAGAGGAATTACCCGAAGTGACCAAAAAATACCGCCAGGAGGCTCAATATCCGGTTGTCGATTCAAACGGCATGGACTTTCCTTTAGTCAAAAACAAATAAATTCGATAACCATTTCGGTTTTTCTAAATCCAAACGATTGGATTCCGCGATCAAGTCGCGGAATGACCGTGCAAAAACCAGAGGTAATCATTTACAGTCGCGTAACCGAAAACTAGCCCAACTTCCGCAGTTTCGCGTGAAATTGAAGAAAATTCCGGGGTTTTTTGATTCATAGGTTCTGTATGTTATTGATAATTGG
>JAFGBW010000012.1 GCA_016932965.1 Candidatus Auribacterota bacterium | reverse complement strand
TGTCTAGACTTTTTTAAAATAATTTTGTGTCATACAGCAATTCAATTCAGAATTTACGGATGGGTAATTTAGAATATGGATAATTTTAAAAGTCAATTATCGTTCAGTCATCAGCCAGTTCTGAAATCATGGAAAGCATTTTTAACGTTTGCATCACTGGCGTTTATTCTGGCCGGTTTTATTTTTGAAAAGAACCGGGTCTATTCTGTGGGTGACGGTTCCGTAACGACAATCAACGGAACTGATTATATAGAGCTTGCCACGATTGACGGTTTGGTTTTGAAGGCGGGAAAACTGTATGATGCTTACAGCGGGGAGGCGTCCAAGGAAGAGAAGGACTGTAAAACGTGAAAGAACTGAATGTCGGCCCTGCGCGTGACGCGGCGCCTCCTTTTTTCAACCGGCTGAGGTTTTATTTTTCATTGATTTCCACTTTTTTTTTAAACCTGGCTACATTGGGCGTGAAGGCGCGCTATCTTTGTTCACCTGGCTTCACCTGCCATGGCTGTTCTCTCTCAACATTTGCCTGCCCTGTGGGTGTGCTCTCTTTTTCTTCAGCGCTCCGTTCGCTTCCTGTTTTTGCTCTGGGAACCATTTCTTTTATCGGAATCATCAGCGGACGCCTTGTTTGCGCCTTTGTTTTTCCCTTTGGACTTTTACAGGAATTGCTTTACCGTTTGCCCGGCAGAAAGAAGTTGCTGCCCCGGATTTTCAATTATTTTAAATATGCGGCGCTGCTTGTATTGGTATTCATCCTTCCCTTTATTCTTGGTTATGAAACGGCTGTCCGCCTGAATGTGTATTTCTGCAAAATCTGTCCGGTAGGAAATCTCACCGCCTTCCTCCCGGCTTATTTTTTTTCTTTCGTAAACAGCTTGGATTCCTGGTCGTCTTCCCTTTATTTGAGATTTTCCATTCTCATCCTTTTTCTGATTCTGATGGTTTTTATTTCCTGCGTGTTCTGCAGGAGCGTGTGCCCGCTGGGCGCGATATACGGTCTTTTAAGCCGGTTTTCGTTTTACCGGATCTTCGTGGATCCGGCGTCATGCATCTCCTGCGGTCTTTTTTCCAACGTATGCCCGGTAGGGCTTCATGTGGAAAAGGAAGCCGGAAGCGCAGAATGCATTGCCTGCGGGGAGTGCCTGAGAATTTGTCCTCACCAGGCCATTCAAAATAAATGGGGAAGGTAAAAAAACATGTACTATAGAAAGGATGCTTGAATGAATAAATGTCTAAACCTGTCTGGATATCTGGTCTGTCTGTTGTTGTTTCACTTGTCATTGGTTCACGCTCAGGGATTGGAAACCACATCATCCCCCTATGAGCATTTGTTTATTGAAGATATCACCGTGGTAACCGCCTCATTGGTGGAGGAGAAAACCCGGACCGCACCATCCAATATTGAAGTCTATTCAAAGGAGCAAATCCGGCAGATGGGATTCAAGACCCTTCATGAGCTTTTGTATTTTGTCATGGGGTATGATCCAGCCTGTCATTTCATGGGCGGGATGTCATTGAATGTGCGCGGGATCGCCGGAGTCAAACTCATGATAGACGGCCATGATGTCCTGGATTCATTCATGAATACGCGATATTTTATATGGCCTGAAGTGGGACTGGACAATTTTGAAAAAGTCGAAATCATAAGGGGGCCTGGGTCCTGCCTGTATGGAACCAATGCATTCGGAGGGGTGATCAATCTCATCACTAAAAGGAAAAAAACCATCCAGGACCGGAAAAACATTGTATCCGTTTCCGGAGGATCGCGCGGCTTCTTTCAAAGCACAGCCTCTGTAGGGATGGAAGGGAACCACGGAAAAGTAAATTTTTTTTTGGATTTATATCATTATGACGGGGCAAGGGATCTTATCCTGGAAGAGGACCAGATCACAGGCCACCCAGCCGCATTGACTCCAGGTCCTTTGAATGAAAATCTGCAGAGACAGAATTACCGTTTCTGCTGGGACATCAGTGATTTCACCTTTGATATCAATTATGCCAGGACCCAGGGGGATTTCAGGGTCGGAATCAATCCGATCTTGACGGATGATTCCTTAAGGGACGAAGCACACATCTATTTTGACGGACAATACGTGCAGCATCTATCCGATGAATGCGAGATCAGATACAGGGCTGCTTATGACCAGTTTGATTTTTTATGGGAAAGCACTTTGTTTCCCAGAGGATTCTTTATTCCCTATGATCTGGACAAAGATGGTTTGCCTGAATTTTTTCCTGAAGGGGGTTCCCTTACCTCTGACTGGATCATCCGCAAGTATTCGGCTGAAGCCGTATGCCATAACAGATTTTCTGATCAATTGACCCTGATTGCCGGATTGTTTGCGCAGAAAATCGCTCTTGCTGACGTGCACGCAAAAAGTAATTTCAACATGATCACTTCCGCTTATTTCGACTCCCCTGATCTCGTTGATGTCACCTCCACCATGGCTCCGTTAAAAGAGGAGGATCGGAACATCTGCGGAATTTTCCTGGAAGGGATTTATGACTTCAGTGAGGCACTTCATATTAATGCCGGCGGCAGGTATGATTATTATTCTGATTTCGGTTCCACCTTCAATCCGCGTCTGTCTCTTGTGTATCTCGTGAATAAGATCCATTCCATTAAACTCATTTTCGGAACAGCATTCAAGGCCCCGGATTTTTCCGAAATGTATACGATCAACAATCCCGTCGCGGTGGGAAATCCGGATTTGGATCCTGAGAAATTTAAAAACGCGGAATTGATTTTTGACCTGAATCCGTATGAAAAATGCAGGGCGAAATTGTCTGTTTTTTATAATTCCGTGGACGATCTGATAGAAACGGGTGACCGTATGGTCACGGTGGGGCCTCCTGAGAACGGTATTTATGCCTTCAATTTCACGAATATGAAAGCAGGGAAAAGTTATGGGGCTGAGCTGGAATTTTCATGCCGTATTCAGGATATTTTTGAACCTTATCTGAACTATTCCCACACGAAGAGTTACTATACAGACAATCATTCCGGCTTGTTCAATACACCCCTCGATAAGGCGAATGCCGGCTTCAATCTCCACTGCTGGGGATCCTCGTTCTGGCATTTTAATGCCTTCTATTCCGGTTCCCGGGAGTCTTTTACCACTTCCTCGACTGAAAGTTACGTCATCGCACAAACCAATTTTATTTTCCCCCTATGGGGGATGGACATCCATCTCGGGATAAACAATCTTTTTGACAAGATTTATTATCAACCTTCAGGAACCACCACACTTTCCAGTTTAGAGATGCCCGGACGTACATTCTGGGGACAAATCAGAAAGAAATGGTGAATCAGCTTCAGGATAATATCTGAATTAATTTAGACAGGTAGTCCTACACCTTTGGTGGAAGACTCTCAAAGTATGACAGTTACGGGAGTATCAAAAATTAATTTTCACCACGGAGGACACGACTCGAAGTGAGGAACGCGGAGAGGGACGACGAAGTCGCCTAAAAAGGCAAGGGCAGGATGCCCGAAGTCCCACGCACGGAGGTGGAAGGCGAAACGCCTGCAATCTGAGATTTGAAATTTATCATTTGAAAATCATCATGCCTCACAGGCATGATGATTTTGCCCGTGTCCTCCGTGGTGAAAAATTCTTTCGGCGAAGCCGGACTGATCCTGTTGATCCAGTCTAACACCTATTTCCTTGCTTTGTATTTATAAAAAACAGGCTTCATGCTTCCGTCATGTTTGTTGGTTTTATAGATATAGATAAGGCTTATAGCTGATAATCATTTCAAGTGAGCATCTCTGCCGGCAAGACCTATTGATTCACGGATTTCCTTGTACAGGACTATTTCATTTAATAAGATATTTACTTCACTCTTGTCTAAAACCATTAACAGGCTAACTCCTCCAGCGGCAAAGAGAAGAAACAGCAGATGTCAGAACAAGATGAACCATTTCAGGGAAAATTGAATGCAGAAAAGCCGTTCTGCCACAGTTGCGGCAAGGAATATGAGACTGGCACACAATTTTGTCCCATAGACGGAACCCCCTTAATCATCCGTTCAGAAGATGTTTATTCCGGGAAGACTTTGAATGACCGTTATTTGATTCTTCATAAAATCGGAGAAGGGGGGATGGGCGCGGTATACAAAGCCAGGCAGATCACCACAGGTAAAATCGTGGCTGTCAAACTCATTTCCAGATCCCTCATGGATAATCCTGAAACCGTCAGACGGTTTCAGAGAGAGGTCAAACTTCAGTCCAGACTTGAGCATCCCAATATCGTGACGGTCATTGATTTTGATCAGACCCAGGACGGATTGTATTACTTTGTCATGGCTTTTGTTGAAGGAAAATCCCTTCGCCGCATGATCCTGGAAAAGGGGAGGTTTTCCCTGGCCTCCTTCTTTTTGCTGGCGGAAAAAATCTGTGACGGCGTGGCCTACGCTCATCAGTCCGGAATCATTCACAGGGACCTGAAAGGCGATAACATCATCGTCATTCCCATGGAACGTCAGGCCGTATTGAAGATCCTTGATTTCGGTCTTGCCAAGGCCGTTCAGGAGGAGGATTCCTCTATCACGGAACTGTCAAAATCCGGGATGCTCCTGGGAACGCCTGCTTACATGTCTCCTGAACAGGCAAGAGGGGACTTGAAACGCATTGGTCCGCAAAGTGATATCTACAGCATGGGGGTCATTTTTTTTCAGATGCTTTCCGGAAAGCTTCCATTCCAGTCCAACACACCGTGGGGTTTGCTTCACAAGCATATTTATGAAAAGCCGGCGTCCTTGAGAAAAATAAATCCCCATGTCCCGGTCCGTCTGGAAAAAATCATTCTCAAGTGTCTTCACAAGATACCCGTGGAGCGTTTTCCCGATGTTTTGACGTTAAAACACTCGCTCATGTCTTTGAGTCCGGGAAAATATCCGGAAGAACTCGTTCAGGAAGCTGTTCCCCTGTCTTTATCGCAAGACGTGGATGAAACCGTTTATCCGGATCAATCCACAGGAGTTTCAAAGAACAAACTCATTGCTGTTTTGATATTATTGCTTTTTACGGCCGCGGCCTTGATTTATTACCGATACGGATTTTCCTTTTTTCCTGTCAAAAGAGGGGGGCGGACTATGACGATGACCGTTCCTTCCGCACCTGTATCCCCTGCTGCAAAGGCGTCGGGGAATATTCTGATTGAAACAGAACCGCCTGGATCGTTGGTGTCACTTGGCCAGTTCGGCAGTCAATTGAGTCCTGCGGAGTTTAAAAATGTGTCTGTTGGAAAACATGAACTTCGAATTCAAAAAGAATTTCATGAAACCATTTCCGTTCATGCGGAAGTCATACAGAATCAGACCAGCAAATTGAAATATGTGTTAAAACGTGAACAGTCGGAACTGGTTTTTTCCAGTGATCCGTCTGAAGCGGAGATCATCCTGGACCAGAAAAAGATCGGAAAAACTCCGTTTAAAGGCATGATTGAAACCGGAGAGCATCGTATCACTCTTCAAAAAGAGGGCTTTCAAGACAGGGAATGGACGTTTATCTTGCGGAAAGGGGAGAAGAAGCATTTTCAGACCGTGGTGCTGGAAAGGGAGACCGGTTCATTGAGAATCCTTTTGCAGAATGATCCTTCTGTTCCTCAGGATGCGCCATTGCCCTATGAGGGAGAAATCACCGTAGGAAAAGGCCCCAGGAAACAGGTGAAATTTCCCTGGATGGAAACCTTATCCTGCGAAACTCATGAAATAGGATTAAACATACCCGGATACCTTCCAGTCGAAGGCCAACAGGCTGAAATTGTGAAGGATAAACAGCTGGAATTGGTCTTCATCGTCAAACCCATGGATTGTGAGGTCCGGATTGTGTGCGTACCAGAAAAGGCTGAGGTTTTTGAAAACGGAAAGAATCTCGGAACAGCAGGTCAGAGTTTTTCTTTTTCCCCTTTTGTGCTGCATGAGCTGGAAATCATCTGTCCTGGATATGAAACCAAGGTTCTTCCTGTTTTATTCAATCATCCGGGGCAAAAATCCGAGGATATAAAAATGGAACTGGTGCCTCTTCCTTCCTATCTGTTTGTGACTTTGGATCCGTCCTCTGCCCTTTTGACCGTGAACGGAGAAAAGACACTTTCAGGTAAAATTCAGGTCAAACCTGATCAGGTCTATCAGATCAAAGCTGAAAATCCCGGATATCAGACTTTTGAGAAGGAAATGACGGTGCCTCCTGGACAGACTCAAAAATTGGAGATCACATTAGAACCTTCCAATCCAATCACAAAAATATTACAAAAAGGGAAATCATCTGGTAAAACGATCATACGGCCGTAAGCGATAATTTCGTATCACAGACCGTTAGAAAAAATATGAATAAGTTAGAATGGTGAGTTTAGAATTAAGAATTGAGAATGGGGTATAAAGACATTTCATACCCCTAATGATAAGGGCAGGTTTTATTAAGATTTATGACATCAGAGTAAAATAATATCATCCTGATAAATGAATGATATTAAAAGCGGTTAGGCACGGATGGAGGCTTCTGAATTCGTGTTATTCGATACCTAATTCTGTATGACTGATACATATATTTGTTGTATTTTTTCACATGATATTAAAAGAAAAGGAGATACATGAAGAGCTATTTATTCTTATTAAAGGTGCTGGTCGTATTATTGGTTTATGGCAACTGCACTGTTTTTGCAGGAGAACCTAAGGAACAGTATTTTGGAGTGGGTTCCAGAGTATGGATAACGAATTGGAATTTCATTGAGTGGGTCAATGATGGCGTTAAACCAGTGTATTTTGGTTTTATTGATTACGGCTGGAGTAAATGGGCTTTATCAGCAGCTTACGGAGAAGGATCAAAGGACGAGGATAAGGCGCAAGTGGTCAAACTCAGTATTGGAAGAGGCTTGGGTGAGATGACGATCGGAGGACAGTATATAGGTGACGTAGCCATAGGGTCAGGGTATCATTATATCGACATGTCTCAGGATGTTTTTGACGGACTGGAAGAGGAAAACCGGTTCCATGGGATAGATCTGTTTGGATCCATACAGAGGTCTTTGGGGGACAGCGGATTTTCCGTGAAGCTGTCCGCTACCTATTCTGTTTTTAAAACCAAGGTGATTGACGAATATGCAGTAGAGAACACTTCTGATTTTAATACCTGGAGAGGCGGAATGGAAGGCGGGATTTCCTATAACCGGAAAAATCTGTTTATTGAGGCAGGATACCGCGCGATGTATATGCTCTATGGTTTTTACGCAGGACTGGGGTTTTATTGGTAACTATTTTTTGAGAAGGAGGGAAAATCGGATGAATTTTCATCGCTTTTTTACAATGGGCTGGCTCGGAAAATCTTTTTTATATTTTACATTAGTGCTGCTGCCTACAGTGGCTTTTTATTTCAGCACGGGTTCAACTTTTGATCTGATCCTAACCAAAATACTTGAAGTATACCGGGAAATGGATATCCCTCCGATCACCGTGAAAAATGGAGAAGTCAGGACACCCGGAGATCAGACATTTGGCAAGATCATCAACGAGTCCAATCCCAATGATTCGTTTGCTTTTTATATTGATACCAGGAGTAATCCGGATCCTTCTCTCGATCAGAAAATCCGAAAAGGCGGCGGAGGCATGATCCTGTACCGGGACCGTCTGTTTGTCTATAATGGAAAAACAAGCGAGGAAAGAACCATCTCTTTCAAGCAACTGCAGGGTGTGAATTGGACTTTGGACAGGCAATGGATCGAACGGATGTACCAGCGTTTCGGGAAGTTCCTCTTTTTGTTCCTGGCTGTTTTCATGGCCGTTTACAGGGCCATGGGTAAACTGATTCAATGGCTGCTGATAGCGTGGTATTTTTCTTCGAAAAAGAAATCTGGGAAGGAGATGTTTTATTCTCTGGCGTTATGGAGTCTGGTTCCGGCCACCTTGTTTCAGACGGTCATCATGGGCAGGTTTGCTGATCCTTGTTGCTGCGGATGCGGATTTTATTTCATCGTTTTGATTTTGACTGTGCTGGGCATTGAAAAGTACCTGCTGGATGTCCCCAAAGAAAAACCGGATTGAAACATCCGGTAAATGATCATGGGAAACGTGTCGGGTCTTCTTCAGGAAAAAATAAGAAATGTTCCTGCCTCTCCGGGTGTCTATTTGTTTTCAGGGCACCATTCAGAAATCCTTTACATCGGCAAGGCGCTTGATCTGAAAAAAAGGATGTCATCTTATTTGAAAAAAGGCGGTGACAACCGTCCGCAGATTCCCAGACTCATGGAATCCGTCAGGGACATTCAATTCATTGCAACAAAGACTGAAAGAGAAGCCCTGATTCTCGAAAGCACCCTCATTAAACAGAACCATCCGCGGTTCAACATTGCTCTCAAGGATGACAAGACATTCAAGACGATCATGGTGGATGTGCAGGCGGATTTTCCAAGAATCGGAACGGTCCGGAAATATCAACCCGGTGAAAGCTGTTTTTATTTCGGGCCTTTTTGCGGTTCAAAAGACGCCCGCATCTGTCTGGAGCAACTGTCCAAATTATTCTTATTAAGAGACTGCAAGGATTCCGAATTCAAAAGCAGAAAAAGGCCTTGTTTGAAATATCAGATGAAGTTGTGCAGCGCTCCCTGCTGCGGATTCGTTTCCAGGGAAGCATACCGTCAGCAGGTTCAGTCAGCCCTTCATTTTCTTCAAGGCAAAAACAAAGATGTTCTTATGAAAATGAGAGAAAAAATAAAGGAGCGCTCGCGCGATTTAAAATTCGAGGAAGCACACCAGTTATATCATCAAATGCATGCCTTAGAGCGGATGCTGCAGGATGACTCATCCGTTTCAGGGTATACTAAAGATACTGATGTCATAGCCTGTCATGAGGAAAACACCCATTTGATCTTTCAGGTTCTCATCATCAGGGGGCAAAGGGTGATCAGTTCAGATACAAAGACATTTCAGGATAAAGCCGGGACCCTGCCGGAATTTCTCAAGGGATTTATTGAACAGTATTACGGATCTTTTGAACGGATTCCGCCTGAGATATGGGTGCAGACTGACCCGGATGACCGGGCCTATCTCGAGGAAGTATTGAGTCAAAGAAAACAAAGCTCCTGCCGTATTGTTGTTCCCAGAACCCAGCACGGGAAAAAAGCCATGCAGATGGCTATGGATAATGCCAGGATGCAATACCATTATTTATTTTATTCAAGGAAACAAAGCCATGATTTTGCTGTTCAGATAAAAAAAATCTTTTTATTAAAAAAGCCGGTTTTTCACATGGAATGTTATGATATTTCGCATTATTCAGGAAAGGACCAGGTGGGAGTAAAGGTGTCCTATCATGATCTCAAACCCTGTAAAAACGAATACAGAAGATATCTGATCAGAGCATCACAAAAGGGGGATGATTATTCCAGCTTATATGAAGTATTAAAAAGAAGAATTCAACGGGGAATAACAGGGGAAGACAAGCTTCCGGATTTATTTATCCTGGACGGAGGACTGGGACAGCTTTCTGTTTTAAAAAGAGTTTCGGATGAATTTCATCTGGAGATAGATGGCATTGCGATTGCAAAGGAATCCCATTCAAAGAGTTCAAAAGACCAGATCTATTCGGCAGGAAGATTGAATCCTGTCCGTTTAAAAAGAAGCAGTCAAATTTTATTGAAAATAATGGAAATCAGGGATGAAGCCCATCGGTTTGCCATATCTTTTCATAAGCATAAAAGAGAAAAAAGATTATTGGGATGAATTCGCAGGCCGAAGTCAGAAGTTATCCATTTCAGTCATCCTGAGAATATGAAAAAGTAGAAACAACGAATTAGTAAAGACATATTTTTTAAGAAAAAAACAAATAAAAAATAACAATACAAGATTACTTTTTAGGAACTTATTATATGTATCATAATGATAATTATTCATATATCATATACAAAATGATACATAGATAAAATGGAAAAAATAATATAGAATATATA